>JAILFY010000188.1 GCA_024697285.1 Bacteroidaceae bacterium | reverse complement strand
GAGGCTACCCGTCTTGCAGTACGTTTCATCGTTGAGGTAGCATGGCAGGCTCACTTCATCAAGAACATGTTCATCCAGCCCACAGCCGATGAGCTTGAGAAGTTCCAGCCCAACTTTGTTATCTTCAACGCCAGCAAGGCTAAGGTTGAGAACTACAAGGAGCTGGGTCTGAACTCAGACACTTGCGTTGCTTTCAACACCAAGTCACGTCAGCAGGTTATCATCAACACATGGTACGGCGGTGAGATGAAGAAGGGTATGTTCTCAATGCAGAACTACTACCTGCCTCTGCAGGGTATCGCTTCAATGCACTGCTCGGCCAACACCGATATGGAGGGTAAGAACACCGCAATATTCTTTGGTCTGTCAGGTACAGGTAAGACCACCCTTTCAACCGATCCCAAGCGCCTGCTCATCGGTGATGACGAGCACGGATGGGACGATGAGGGCGTATTCAACCTGGAGGGCGGCTGCTATGCCAAGGTTATCAACCTGGACAAGGAGTCAGAGCCCGATATCTACAACGCTATCCGCAGGAACGCTCTGCTTGAGAACGTAACTGTTGACAAGGACGGCAAGATTGACTTTGCCGACAAGAGCGTTACCGAGAACACCCGCGTATCATATCCTATCGACCACATCGAGAAGATTGCCCAGAAGGTAAACGGCAAGAGCGCCGGTCCCGATGCCAAGAATGTTATCTTCCTGTCAGCCGATGCATTCGGCGTACTGCCTCCCATATCAATCCTGACTCCCGAGCAGACCAAGTACTACTTCCTGTCAGGTTTCACAGCTAAGCTGGCCGGTACAGAGCGCGGTATCACTGAGCCTACTCCCACATTCTCAGCTTGCTTCGGCCAGGCTTTCCTGGAGTTGCATCCTACCAAGTATGCCGAGGAGCTGGTCAAGAAGATGGAGAAGAGCGGTGCCAAGGCTTATCTGGTCAACACCGGTTGGAACGGCACGGGCAAGCGCATCAGCATCCCCGACACCCGCGGTATCATCGACGCTATCCTCGATGGCAGCATCCTGAAGGCTGAGACCAAGAAGATTCCTTTCTTCGACTTCGAAGTTCCCACGGCTCTGCCCAACGTGAATCCCGCTATCCTCGATCCTCGCGACACCTATGCTAATGCCGCTGAGTGGGAAGAGAAGGCTAAGGACCTTGCTGCTCGCTTCATCAAGAACTTCGGCAAGTACACCACCAACGAGGCTGGTAAGGCTCTCGTCGCTGCTGGTCCTAAGTTGTAATTCTCTACAACCTTTCATACAAACAATGGGATGCGCCACCGCGCATCCCATTGTTTTTCCCATCCCCCCTCTCTTCTCTCCCCCTTTTTGGGGGGAGCCCGGGGGCGGGGGAAGTCGAGGGGGCTCTCTCCCCCAAGCCGTAGTTCCCCTTCCGTCAGGAAGGGGTCCTTCCTCTATACGCCCCTCCCTTCTCAATCATTCCTCATTTCTTCCCCACACGTATATACATCTTTCTCCACACGTATGTACATCTTTCTCCATACGTATATACATCTTTCCCCACACGTATATACATCTTTCTCCACACGTATATACATCTTTCTCCACACGTATATACATCTTTCCCCACACGTATATACATCTTTCTCCACACGTATATACATCTTTCCCCACACGTATATACATCTTTCCCCACACGTATATACATCTTTCTCCACACGTATATACATCTTTCTCCATATGTATATACGTGTTGCCCAATACGTATATACATCTTTCTTACCACGTATTGGAGATGACATTAGGACGTATTATTAAAAACGTTAGGAGGTGTGCGGAAAAGTCGTGACTAAAGTATGGGGAAAAGTGGTTCTGGTATGGCAAGGAACAAGGAATGAATGGTTCTCCGAGAGTTGGGCTGCGGTTGTTTAGTCTGGCTCTTGCGCAGGCGAGAGGAAGGATTTATGTCCCCTGCCGAGAGATGCTAAGAAAGCGAAAGCCTTGCACGACAGGGGGGCGTGCAAGGCTTTAGATAAGTGGGGATAGATGTGGGAAATCAGAAGGTGATGGTGAAGTTCACGGGCTCGGAACTGGAAGGCTCACCTTGTGATGAGGGGGCAGAGCCATCTCCATCGCCAGAGGCTTTCTCCTTGATGCGGTTGAGCTCTGCTTTGTTGCGTTCGGCCGTTGGTGTGGATTCCACCAGATTGATGAGGTCATCGTTGTCGAGGTCTTTCTCGCTGAATATGAAGATATGTCTGCGTGGCTTCTGAGGCCTGTTATCCTCGTCGGCATAGTAGATGCGTCTGCGGTCTTCATTAGCCTCGCGCTGTTCTTCGCGCTTGCGCTCCTCCTCTTCCTCTTCGCGGCTGTGCTTGCGCTCCAGATCTTCCATGCCGGGTATATTCTGGAGTCCGAAGCCAGAGGCCAAGAGAGTGATCTTCACCTTGTTGCCGAGTGAGTCGTCGATGCCCATACCCCATTTGGTCTCGAGGGTCTCCATCTGGAAGCGGGCCATGAAGTCGTTGACTTCGTTCATCTCCTCCATGGTCAGCTGGTCTGTCTCGTTGGTGCGGCTGAAGGAGATGTAGAAGAGTACCTTCTTGGAGTTGTAGATGTCGTTGTTGTTCAGCAGGGGACTGTGGAGCGCTTCCTGGAAGGCTTTTGTTACGCGGTTCTCGCCTTCGCCGTAGCCCGTAGACATAATGGCTACGCCACCATCTTTGAGCACGGTCTTGACGTCTTGGAAGTCGAGGTTGATGATTCCGCGCATGGTGATGATTTCTGCGATGCTCTTGGCAGCCACGCTCAGCGTGTCGTCGGCTTTGGCAAAGCCATTGAGTACGGTGAGCTCCGGATAAATCTCGCGCAGTCGTTCGTTGTTGATGACGAGCAGGGCGTCGACATGTTTGGACATCTCTTCCACTCCGTCGAGGGCTTGGTCAATCTTCCGGTGTCCTTCGAAGCGGAAAGGGATGGTGACAATACCCACGGTGAGGATATCCATCTCGCGAGCACACTGTGCGACGATAGGTGCAGCGCCGGTGCCGGTGCCGCCACCCATGCCGGCGGTGATGAAGGCCATGCGTGTGCCGTCGGTGAAGAGTTGCTTGATTTGGTCGATGGACTCCAGAGCTGCCTGGCGGCCTTTCTCGGGCTTGTTGCCGGCGCCGAGGCCTTCGCCCATCTGCAGCTTGTTTGGAACGGGGGAATCGGTGAGTGCCTTGTTGTCGGTGTTGCACAGCACGTAGGTCACATCGTGAATACCTTCGTTGTACATGTGTGTGACGGCATTTCCGCCGCCACCGCCAACTCCTACCACCTTGATGATACTGGGATTGTTGACCTGGAGGTTAAATTGGATGCCTCCTGTCTCGTTATTATTGGTGTCTGCCATTGTTGCGTCGTTTAGGTTTTAGGTGAATAGGTTGTTACTTCTCTTCCACGAGTCCTTCGAGAACGTTGGAAACCTTGCGGAAGAATCGTTTCAGAGCTCCGGGCTTCTTGGGCTCCTCGGGTTCCTCTGGCTTCGTCTCGACCGGTTGTTCTGTCGTCGCGGGTTCTGTCTCTTGTTCTGTAGATTTCTTCTCGATGACGACACCGGTGCCGGACGATGGCGTGTTGGGCTTGTTCGTTGCCACCGGTTCCTCCTCCTCTGCTTGGTCAAAGAGGTCCACGGGCTCATGGCGTTCGCTGGTGCACTCTGTGTCGCCCAGTCGCAGCATGGCAACGAGGGTTGCCAGCATATTTGCCTGCTGGTCGATTTTCAGGTGGGTGGCGAAACCGGTGGTGGCCGGCATGAAGCGGGTCTTCACTTTGTCGAAGTGATGGTATTTCACGAAAGCGGACTCCAGATTGGGGATATTGGCTGCACCACCGGTGAAGATGACTCCTGCGAGCAGTCGATCGGAGTAATCCTTTATTTGTTGCCATACGTTGGCAAGGATCTCTTGCTGGCGCGCCTCGATGAGGTTGAGTAGTTTCTTCAGTTCTATGCTGCGCTCGTTGGAGATGCTGATGGTGCGTTGCTGGTCTATCTTCTCCTCGTCGGTATAGGCCGACCCGTAGGTGAGTTTCAGCTGCTCGGCTTCCTCGTGCTCGATGTGCAAGCTTGTCGCGATGTCGGCGGTGATGTTGTTGCCGCCGAGTGGAATGACCACGAGGTGACGGAGGATGTTCTTCTCATAGACGGCCACCGTGGTGGTTTCTGCTCCGAAGTCCACGAGGGCGCACCCCGAACGCTTCTCCGTGTCGGTGAGGAGATAGTTGGACAGCAGCAGGGGGGAGATAAAATAGTCTGCCACATCGAGTTTGGCCCCTTGCAGGCAGTGGCTGATGCTGTCGCGCAGGGACTTGCGGGCAACGATGTTCTTGTAGTAGCCCTCGATGCGGTCGGTCATGATTCCTACGGGTTCGTGAGTGGTGCTGGAACCAAGTTTGAATTCCTGCGGCACGACGTCGAGAATCTCCGAGCCGGGATAGGTGTGGGCGCGGTTCTCGTCGAGCAGGGAGTCTACGACTTCGTCACTGATGGTCACTTTGATGTCGAATTGGCGAGTGACGCTGTTGGCAATAGTGTGCAGAGACTGTCCGCTGATGCCTACGCACACTCTGTCGATGACGAAGTGTCCGCGTTCCTCCAGCCGCTTCCTGATAGCCTGAATGGCCTGTGTGGTTTTGTCGATGTTGAAGACAACACCCTTGTGGATGCTGTCGGGGGCGTATTCTTTCTCAAAGCCCGTCACGTGCAGGCTTCCGTCGGCCATCTTCTGGCCAACGATGGCTCGGATAGATGAGGAACCGAGCTCGATAGCAACGATGTTCTTTTCTGCTCCCATAGTCATTGTGCTTTATCTTCTTTAGTACTATTATTTCGTGTCTCTTCTCTCGGCAACGATTTGTCCCTGGAACTTCAGGTTGATAACCTTGTATCGGTTCCATCCGGCTTTGTCGAGCCCGTCGGTGTAGAACTGGCGCATGCGCTGCAGCTTGTCGTCGAGTTGAGAGGTGTCGCCCAGAAGGATGGTGAAGTCACCCACGCGGGGTGTCAGTTCGATGTCTCCATCTTCGCGGACGTGTATTTCTTGTATTTCCTTGTTCCAGAAGGGGTCTCTTCCAAGCCTCATTCCCATAGCAGAATAGAGGGGGCCGGCGGTCTCCCGGGGGACGTAGCCGGTCATGACAAGGAGATCGACGACGTGGTGACCGCGTGGCATAGTGCCCTTGTTGTTGTCGATGTAGAAATCCTGGTTCTGATTGTTGATGACGTGCAGGACGGGCACCCTCGGGGTGACATGTATGGCCACATGATGTTCTGCGGTCTTGAAGCACAGGGCTTCGTTGATATATGGGCTGGCAGTCAGCGCGGCCTCCATCTGAGTGAGGTCAATGTCGTCCATGGCCTTGCCTTCGGGGAAGAGCTGTTTGCCGACGAGGAGTGTTCGTATCTCATTCTCGTTGACGAAGTTCGTGGATTGCTCATCTTCGATGATGATATCCAGCCCCGTGCATTCGGGGCTCTGGGAGGGGCGGTTGAACTTGACCAGTGCAAACACGAGGTAAGCTGCAAGGCCAAGGAGCACCAGCAGCTTCACGATGGTTTTGATGACGGAACTTTTCTTCATATCGTTTGCGTTGTCAAGTGTTAGTTGTTTCTACCTTATTTATTTTCTATGATTTCGGCTATCTGTTCGGCATAGTTATCCAGGTCTCCGGCGCCCAGAGTGATGAGGACATCGAAGTCGGTGTGGCGTACTACGTCGAGGACGTCTGCCTTCTGGATAATCCGGCCAGGCACCCCGGGCTTCAGGTTATCGAGGATGAGCTGGCTGGTGACGCCAGGGATGGGTAGTTCTCGAGCGGGATATATTTCCGTGAGAATAACTTCGTCCAGAAGCGACAAGGCCGAGGCAAACTCTCGATAGAAATCCCGGGTGCGGGTGTAGAGATGAGGCTGGAAAATACCAACGATGCGCTTGTCGGGATAAACCTCACGGATGCTCTGGATGCTGGCACGAATCTCCTCGGGGTGGTGGGCATAGTCCGAGAGGTAGGCTTTGTGCTCGTTGCGGACATGGAAATCGAAGCGGCGATCCACACCGCCGAAACTCTTCATGCCGCTGCGTATCTCGTCGGCACTGAGACCTGCCAGTTGGGCCAAGGCCATGGCAGCTATGCCGTTCTCGATATTCACTCCTACGGGTACTCCCAATTCGATGTCTTGGATGTTACCAAGCGGAGAAACGAGGTCGAAGCAGATGGCTCCACCTCCGATGCGGATGTTGGTGGCATGGAAGTCGCCTTCTGCGCGGGAATAAGTATAGGTTGTCACACTCTCCGGAGTGTGGGGCTGCATCTTCAACCCTGTGTGCAGGATGAGGTAGCCTTGGGGTTGGATGAGTTCGGTGTAATGGCGGAAACTCTCGAGGTAGGCTTCCTCGGTTCCGTAGATGTCGAGGTGGTCGGGATCCGTGGCGGTGATGACGGTGGCAAAGGGCGACAGCCAGTGGAACGAGCGGTCGAACTCGTCGGCCTCGATAACCACGTAGTCACTTTGCGGTGCCAGAATGTAGTTAGTGCCGTAGTTCTTGGTGATGCCGCCCAGGAAGGCATTGCAGTCGACATGGCTCTGGTGGAGCAGATGGGCTGTCATGCTGCTGGTAGTGGTCTTGCCGTGGGTGCCTGCCACGCAGAGACCTTTGTAGGTGCGAGTGAGGGAGCCCAGGACTTGGGCGCGCTTCTGTATGTCGAAGTGATGAGAGAGGAAATATTGCAGTTCTGTGTGTTCTGCGGGGATAGCGGGGGTGTAAACGACGAGTGTGGAAGTCTCGTCGCGAAAGGCCTCTGGTATCTCATGGATATCATCGCAATAATGAACGAGGGCACCCTCGCGCTCCAACTCACGGGTGAGTGGGGTCGGTGTCTTGTCGTAGCCTGCCACGGCCACTCCCTGCTGCAGGTAGTAGCGGGCGATGGCACTCATGCCAATGCCTCCGATTCCGATGAAATAGACTGATTTAATGGTCATGTGAATGGATTGATATAGTGTGTGTATTTTACCTGGCGAGTCTGATGACTTCTTCTGCTATGATGCGGGCAGAGTCGGGCAGGCCCATGTTTTTGGCATTGTTGCCTAACTTCTGCAGGACAGGGATGTCGAGGGCGGTCTGTATGGCCAGGGGCATCAGTTGCTCTCGGGCATCGGCATCTCGGACGAGCAAGGCTGCTTCCTTGTCTACGAGCGCCATGGCATTGTGGGTCTGATGGTCCTCGGCAACATTGGGCGAGGGCACGAGGATGGAAGGTTTACCGAGCAGACATAATTCCGATATGCTGCTGGCTCCAGCCCTGCTGATGACGAGGTCGGCAGCGCGATAGGCTTCGTCCATGTGGTTGATGAAGTCCGTGACTTTCAGGTTGGAGGGACAGCC
>JAILFY010000110.1 GCA_024697285.1 Bacteroidaceae bacterium | reverse complement strand
CTACGAGTATGTCATGGAGGTCATCAACGATGCCGTAAGCCGATACAACAGCTACAACAAGGCCAGCGTGTCGGCCTACAGCACTGCAGACGCCAGCGCACTGGCCTCCTTCGCCAAGGAGTACAAGAGCGCGACGAAAGGCCTGGGGGCGTTCGACAACTACAGCAAGAGTCGCACCTCGGCTGGCAACCAGCTCTTCGACCCCGATGGCGAGTGGGCACATTTCGACAAGTATCTGGCAGAAATCGTTGGCACCTACGCCCCCTCCTACAAGAGCGACTTCGACACCGACCTGGCCAAAGTGGACAAGTATGGCAATGACGTCGACACCCGAGTGGCCATGTACACACCCATGTACTATCTGCTGAACAACAGCACCTATTACAATGGTGGAGGCAAAGGAAGCAGTGACGTGGCTCAGTACTGGCGAATCCGAACGGGCATCAAACAAGGCGACACTTCGCTTTGTACGGAAATCAACCTGGCCCTGGCACTGAGAGCTTATGGCATCGAGCATGTGGACTTCGAAACAATCTGGGGACAGGGCCACACGCAAGCGGAGGACACGGGCAACGCCACGGACAACTTTATTGAATGGGTGGAGGAGTGCTGTGCCTCCATTGCTTCAGGAATAAGCTCTGCAACGGACGCTACTCCTGATTCCGACCAGTATTATGACTTGTGCGCCCGAACTATCAGTAATCCCACGAAAGGATTATATATCCATCAAGGGAAGAAAATACTGATAAAGTGAGGACACAAAAATTGAGTACGGCTATCTGGCTCAATACGTATAGGAACCGCAATATCGTGGCCGATTAGACCCTCGGCGGCCCGCGCAGGAGTTCCCGCGACCGCCATTTGTACCTCAACGGCCAGCAATCTTATCGGATTGTGGACCAATTGCCCCTCAGAGGGCCGCAATCTTATCGGATTGTTGGCCAATTGACCCTCGGCGGACCGCAATCTTATCGGATTGTTGGCCAATTGACCCTCAGAGGGCCGCAATATCGCAATATCGTGGCCGATTAGACCCTCGGCGGCCCTCGCAGGAGTTCCCGCGACCGCCATTTGTACCTCAACGGCCCGCAATCTTGTCGGATTGTTGGCCATCTGACCCTCGGAGGCCCGCGATATTGCAATATCGTGGCACATTTGTCCCTCGACGGCCCGCGAACATTGATGTTTTTCGACCATCATGATCATCAATGCTGGCGGAAAACGCATGGCGCAGCGAATTCATCCACTGTAGGGGCAGGCCCCCGTGCCAGCCCGAACAGCCGACAGGCTGTACGTATGCACCTAGGTTTGTTGTTCGTGGTATGTTCCCATTGTCTTCGTACGCCGTGACCGGCGTCGGGCTAGCACGGGGGCCTGCCCCTACAGAGGCTGCGTTCAACCGGTCCATCTGTTATTGCGACCCGCGCCGGAGTTCCCGCGACCACTATTTGCCCCTCAGCGACCCGCGAAGTTGGAACTTCGAGAGCAAAAAAAGGACGAGAGCTACCTACGATGGTATGACCTCGCCAACTGACATCATATTCTTTGGAAGAAACGCCGCGGGCTTCCTTCTGATTCCATTTCGCGATGGACACCCTTGCCTTGGGCTGTGCGATTCCCGCTATCAGGGCTCGCACGGGACTTGCACCCGACAGCGAATGCTCATGCCGAGCGTAAAGAGAAATCCCCCGCCATGTCTTGAAACGTGGCGGGGGATTGTATTCAATGGCTGCTGAGCAGCGGGGGAAACGGTTTACTCGAAATCGTAGTCCAGAATGGCGCGACGGTTGGCGAGCACTCGGTCGTAGTCTTCCTTGGAGCCCACAACGATGCGCTCGAACTCGCGCAGACCGGTTCCGGCAGGGATGAGATGTCCGCAGATGACGTTCTCCTTCATTCCCTCGAGGTAGTCACTCTTGCCATTGATAGCAGCCTCGTTGAGGACCTTGGTGGTCTCCTGGAAGGAGGCAGCAGACATGAAGGAGCTGGTCTGAAGGGCAGCGCGGGTGATACCTTGCAGGATCTGGATGGAGGTGGCAGGCACGGCATCACGAACCACTACGGGCCGCAGGTCGCGGCGCTTCAGCAAGGAGTTCTCGTCGCGCAGCTTGCGGGCGGTGACAATCATTCCGGGTACCATGTTCTCGCTGTCGCCGGCTTCTACCACTACCTTCTTGCCCCAGATGCGGTCGTTCTCCTCAGCGAAGTCGAGCTTATCGACAATCTGCTGCTCGAGGAAACGGGTGTCTCCAGGCTCGTCGATTTGCACTTTGCGCATCATCTGACGTACGATGACCTCGAAGTGCTTGTCGTTGATCTTCACGCCCTGCAGACGGTAGACATCCTGCACCTCGTTGACAATGTACTCCTGCACGGCCGTTGGGCCCTGGATTGCCAGGATGTCTGCGGGAGTGATGGCGCCGTCGGACAGCGGAGTGCCGGCACGGACGTAGTCATTCTCCTGCACGAGGATTTGCTTGGACAGGGGCACGAGGTAGGAGCGCGGCTCGCCATTCTTGGGAGTGATAGTGATCTCGCGGTTACCACGTTTGAGTTTACCCATACTCACTTCGCCATCAATCTCGCTGACGACAGCGGGGTTGCTCGGGTTGCGGGCCTCGAAGAGCTCAGTGACACGAGGCAGACCGCCAGTGATATCACCGGCCTTGCCCACGGCACGAGGTATCTTCACGAGGACGTCGCCGGCCTTCACTTCCTGATGGTTCTCGATGCTGATGTGACCTCCGATGGGGAAGTTATAGGTGCGCAGCAGTTCGCCATTCTCGTCGATGATATGTGCCTGCGGAATCTTCGTCTTGTCCTTGGACTCGATTACGATGAGCTCACGCAGACCGGTGGTCTCGTCGGACTCCACACGGTAGGTGACACCCTCTATAACGCCCTCGAACTCCACGTGTCCGGCCATCTCGGTGACGATCACGGCATTGAAGGGGTCCCACTTAGCGATGAGTTCGCCTTTCTCCACCTTGTCGCCCTCCTTTTTATAGAGCGTAGAACCATAGGGCAGGTTCTGCGTCAGGAGCACAATGCCAGTGTTGATGTCCACGAAGCGGATTTCTGCCAGACGACCCACAACCATGCGGGCGGGTTTGCCAGCATCGTCGGTGAAGTCCACCGTGCGCAACTCCTCGAATTCCAGACGGCTGTTGTACTTGGCCTTGATGGCTGCATTGGCGGCAGCGTTGTCGGCCACACCACCGGCGTGGAACGTACGCAGGGTAAGCTGTGTACCCGGTTCGCCGATGGACTGTGCAGCAATCACACCCACAGCCTCTCCCTTCTGCACCATGCGACTGGTGGCGAGGTTGCGGCCATAGCATTTCATGCAGACACCATGCTTGCTCTCGCAGGTGAGCACGGAACGGATTTCGACGCTCTCGATGGGGCTTGCCTCGATTTCAGCAGCAATGGGCTCGGTGATTTCCTCGCCAGCAGCCACGATGAGCTTGTTGTTGGTGGGATTGATCACATCGTGAACGCTGACACGTCCGAGGATGCGGTCGTAGAGCGAGGAGATTACTTCGTCGCCATTCTTAAGGGCGGTGCAGACGAGGCCACGCAGGGTACCGCAGTCCTCTTCGGTGATGATAACGTCGTGGCTGACGTCAACAAGACGACGTGTGAGGTAACCGGCGTCGGCGGTCTTTAGAGCCGTATCGGCCAGACCCTTACGAGCACCGTGGGTAGAGATGAAGTACTCCAGCACGGACATGCCTTCCTTAAAGTTGGAAAGGATAGGATTCTCGATAATCTGCGCCTCGGCACCTGCCTTCTGAGGCTTGGCCATCAGACCACGCATACCGGAGAGCTGACTGATCTGACCGGCACTACCACGAGCTCCGGAGTCAAGCATCATATACACGGCGTTGAAACCTTGGTCGGCCTCGCGCATGGTCTTCATAAGTATCTTGGAGAGGTCGTTGTTGACGTGAGTCCACGCATCGATAACCTGGTTGTAGCGCTCCTTGTCGGTGATGAAACCCATGTTGTAGTCCTGGGTGATGCGCTCCACCTCATCGTTGCCACGCTTCACGAGGTCGGCCTTCTCCGCCGGGATGATGATATCTCCGAGGTTGAAACTCAGACCACCATCGTAGGCGAGTTTGTAGCCGAGGTTCTTGATGCCATCGAGGAAGGTGCAAGCACGTGCCACACCCACGGTCTTGATAACATCTGTGATGATATTGCGCAGTGTCTTCTTAGAGATGACATCGTTGAAGTAACCTACTTCCACAGGGATAATCTCATTGACAATAACTCGACCTACAGAGGTCTCAATAAGATGCTTGCCGATGGTGCCGTCCTCGAGTTTGTCGTCAACGATGACCTTCACTGGGGCGTGGATATCCACACGCTTCTCGTTGTAGGCGATGAGTGCTTCCTCGGAACCATAGAAGGTGAGTCCTTCGCCGAGTGCACCTGGGCGCAACTTCGTGATGTAGTACAGACCGAGAACCATATCCTGCGAGGGCACGGTGATAGGTGCGCCGTTGGCAGGATTCAGGATGTTGTGGCTCTGCAGCATCAGGATCTGTGCCTCCAGAATGGCTTCGTTGGACAGGGGGAGGTGCACAGCCATCTGGTCACCATCGAAGTCTGCATTGAAGGCGGTACAAGCCAGCGGGTGGAGCTGGATGGCCTTGCCCTCAATCATGTGGGGCTGGAAGGCCTGAATACCCAGACGGTGAAGTGTAGGAGCACGGTTGAGGAGTACGGGGTGGCCCTTCATGACATGCTCCAGGATATCCCAGATGACGGGGTCCTTGCGGTCGACAATCTTCTTGGCCGACTTAACGGTCTTGACGATGCCGCGCTCGATGAGCTTACGAATAATGAACGGTTTGTAGAGCTCGGCAGCCATGAGTTTTGGCAGTCCGCATTCGCCCATGTTCAGCTCAGGACCTACGACGATAACGGAACGTGCGGAATAGTCGACACGCTTACCGAGGAGGTTCTGGCGGAAACGTCCCTGCTTACCCTTGAGGGAGTCGGAGAGGGACTTCAGAGGACGATTGGACTCGCTCTTGACGGCGCTGCTCTTGCGGCTGTTGTCAAAGAGGCTGTCCACTGCCTCCTGAAGCATACGCTTCTCGTTGCGAAGGATGACCTCGGGAGCCTTGATCTCTATGAGGCGCTTCAGGCGGTTGTTGCGGATGATGACACGACGATAGAGGTCGTTGAGGTCCGAGGTGGCAAAGCGGCCACCATCCAGAGGAACGAGAGGACGCAAATCGGGCGGAATGACTGGCAGCATGGTGACAATCATCCACTCGGGCTTGTTGCGATCGCGGCTGGCGCGGAAACTCTCTACCACCTGCAAACGCTTCAGGGCCTCGGTCTTGCGCTGCTGAGCCGTGTCGCTGTTGGCACGGTCGCGCAACTCATAAGACAACTTATCGAGGTCCAGTCCCACGAGGAGTTCGTAGATGGCTTCTGCACCCATCTTGGCAACGAACTTGTTGGGATCGTCATCGGGAAGATATTGATTCTCCACAGGCAGATGCTCGAGGTGAGCTATGTACTCCTCTTCTGAGAGCAGGTCCAGCTTCTCCAGGTGCAGCGTCTCGTCTTCCTCCTGCAGGAAGGGTCCGGGATTGATGACGACATAGCGCTCGTAATAGATTACGGCGTCCAGTTTCTTGGTCGGCATTCCGAGCAGATAGCCAATCTTGTTGGGAAGGCTGCGGAAATACCATATATGAGCCACGGGAACCACGAGTTCGATGTGTCCGCTGCGTTCGCGGCGCACCTTCTTCTCGGTGACCTCTACTCCGCAACGATCGCAGACAATACCCTTATAGCGAATACGCTTGTACTTGCCGCAATGGCACTCGTAGTCCTTGGTGGGACCAAAGATGCGCTCGCAGAAGAGGCCGTCGCGCTCGGGCTTGTAGGTGCGATAGTTGATAGTCTCGGGCTTCAGCACCTCACCAAAGGAATTCTCCTTGATTTCCTCGGGCGAAGCAAGTCCAATGGTTATCTTGGTGAAGTTGTTCTTGACTTTTGTATCTTTCTTGTAAGGCATAATCCTATGTCAAAATGTGAAATGTCGAATATTGAATGTCTTATTCAGGAACTTAATCCTTACTCGAGTGTTACGCTGAGTCCGAGTCCGCGCAGTTCGTGGAGGAGCACGTTGAGGGACTCCGGTATGCCAGGAGTTGGCATGGGGTCTCCCTTGACGATGGCCTCGTAGGACTTGCTACGGCCGGTGACATCATCGGACTTGATGGTGAGTATTTCTTGCAGAACGTGGGAAGCGCCGAAGGCCTCGATAGCCCAGACCTCCATCTCTCCGAAACGCTGACCACCGAACTGGGCCTTACCGCCGAGAGGCTGTTGGGTGATAAGACTGTAGGGACCGATAGAACGGGCGTGCATCTTATCTTCTACCATGTGGCCGAGCTTGAGCATGTAGGAAACACCTACCGTGGCCAACTGGTCGAACTTCTCACCCGTGGCACCGTCGTAGAGCTGCGTGGAGCAGTAGCGGGGCAGTTTGGCCTTGTCGGTCCACTCACAGAGGTCATCCAGAGAGGCGCCGTCGAAAATGGGAGTGGAGAACTTCACTCCGAGTTCCCTGCCGGCTGCGCCAAGCACGGTCTCGAAGATCTGACCGATGTTCATACGGGAAGGCACACCCAGAGGATTCAGGACAACATCCACTGGCGTTCCGTCGGCCAGGAATGGCATATCCTCCTGGCGCACAACCTTGGAGACAATACCTTTATTACCATGGCGACCGGCCATCTTGTCGCCGACACCGATCTTACGTTTCTTGGCCACATAGACCTTAGCCATCTGGATGATTCCGGAGGGCAGCTCGTCGCCTATGGTGATAGCAAATTTCTTGCGTTTGAGTTCGGCATCGAGCAACTTGTACTTCTTGATGAAGTTGATGATAAGCTGGGAGATGAGTTTATTAGTGTAGACGTCGTTGGTCCAGTTGCTCAGCTGAACGCCTGTGTAGTCGAGGTCTGCCAAAGCTGCCTCAGTGAAGCGAGCTCCCTTGGCGATAATCTCTGCTCCCATATAATCCTTGACGCCCTGTGAGGTGCGGTTCTTGGTGAGCTCCATCAGCTTCTCGATGAGGATGGCCTTGAGATCATCGACCTTGGAGTTGAACTCTTCGTCGATTTTCGGCAGACGTATCTTGTCCTGGGCCTTCTCTGTGCGGGTCTTGATGGCACGGGAGAAGAGTTTCTTATCAATGACGGTACCGGAGAGGGAGGGAGTAGCCTTGAGGCTGGCGTCTTTCACATCGCCGGCTTTCTCACCGAAGATGGCACGGAGCAACTTCTCTTCTGGCGAAGGATCGCTCTCGCCCTTAGGTGTAATCTTACCTATAAGGATGTCACCCGGGAGCACCTGTGCGCCTACACGGATAATGCCATTCTCATCCAGGTCCTTCGTGGCTTCCTCACTGACGTTAGGAATATCGGAGGTCAGTTCCTCCACGCCGCGCTTGGTCTCACGTACCTCCAGAGAAAACTCCTCGACGTGAACACTGGTCAGAATATCCTCGCGCACGACACGCTCGCTGAGCACAATAGCATCCTCATAGTTATAACCCTTCCAAGGCATGTATGCAACAAGCAGGTTCTTGCCGAGTGCCAACTCACCATTTTCGGTGGAATAGCCTTCCGTGAGGATATCACCGGCTTTGACGCGCTGTCCTTTCTCGCAGATAGGACGCAAGTCGATGGTCATGTTCTGGTTGGTGCGACGGAACTTGGGAATACGATATTCTTTCAGTGCGGGTTCGAAACTTACGAACTCCTCGTCCTCGGTGCGGTCGTAGAGGATACGGATGGTGGTAGCATCAACATAGTCTATCACACCAGCCCCTTCGGCTACAATCATTGTGCGGCTGTCCTCACATACTTGTTTCTCAATACCCGTACCTACAATAGGAGCCTCGGTACGAAGCAGGGGCACTGCCTGACGCATCATGTTGGAGCCCATGAGGGCACGGTGAGCGTCGTCATGTTCCAAGAACGGAATAAGAGATGCAGCGATGGAGGCAATCTGCTGAGGGGCAACGTCCATGAGGTTCACTTCCGTGGGAGGAACGACAGGATAATCGTCGTCTTGACGACACTTGACGACCTTGCGGATAAAGGTACCATCGTCGTTAAGCGGTGCATTACCCTGACCAATGATCAGGCCTTCTTCTTCCTCGGCAGTCTTGTACTCAATGCCATTGTCCGACAGGTCTACAACGCCATCATTCACATGGCGATAGGGAGTGGAAATGAAACCGAGTTCATTGATTTTGGCATAGACACAGAGTGAGGAGATAAGTCCAATGTTAGGTCCTTCAGGGGACTCAATAGGACAGAGACGGCCATAGTGAGTATAGTGTACGTCGCGAACTTCGAAACCGGCACGCTCGCGGCTGAGACCGCCAGGGCCAAGAGCCGAGAGACGACGCTTGTGGGTTACCTCTGCCAGCGGGTTAGTCTGATCCATGAACTGGCTCAGCGCGTTGGTTCCGAAGAACGAATTGATGACGCTGGAAATGGTCTTGGCATTGATGAGGTCGGTGGGTGTGAACACCTCATTGTCACGGACGTTCATGCGTTCGCGGATGGTGCGGCTCATACGAGCAAGACCGATGGCGAACTGATTGGCCAACTGCTCTCCTACGGTGCGTACACGACGATTGGAGAGGTGATCAATATCATCTACTTGTGCATTACTGTTGACAAGTTCGATGAGATACTTGATGATTTCAATGATATCTTGCTGGGTGAGAACACGCACATCGGGAGCTGTGTCGAGTCCGAGCTTGCGATTGATGCGGTAGCGTCCCACCTCACCTAAATCATAACGTTTCTCGGAGAAGAACAGGTTGTTGATAACCTCTCGTGCACTGGCATCATCAGCTGGGTCGGCATTGCGCAACTGGCGATAGATATAGAGCACAGCTTCCTTCTCGGAGTTGGAGGGGTCCTTTGCAAGGGTGTTGAAGATGATGCTGTAGTCACTGACATCTGCATCCTCCTTGTGGATGAGAATGGTCTGTTCGCCGCTGTCGAGGATATCGTTGATATTATCGGCATCGAGCACCGTCTCGCGGTCCATGATGACCTCGTTACGTTCGATGGAAACGACCTCACCGGTATCTTCGTCCACGAAGTCCTCCACCCAAGATTTCAGCACACGTGCAGCTAACTTCTGACCGATATGCCGTTTGAGATTAGCCTTGTTGACCTTCACCTCTTCGGCGAGATTGAATATTTCAAGGATGTCCTTATCGTTCTCGAAGCCGATAGCGCGCAACAGAGTGGTCACGGGCAACTTCTTCTTACGATCGATATAAGCGTACATCACATTATTGATGTCCGTAGCAAACTCTATCCAAGAGCCTTTGAAGGGGATGATACGGGCACTGTAGAGTTGAGTGCCATTAGCGTGAACGCTGCTGCCAAAGAACACACCGGGCGAACGGTGCAACTGGCTCACGACAACACGCTCAGCACCATTGATGACGAAGGTGCCATTGGATGTCATATAAGGGATAGGACCC
Organism: Bacteroidaceae bacterium; assembly: GCA_024697285.1. GTDB lineage: Bacteria > Bacteroidota > Bacteroidia > Bacteroidales > Bacteroidaceae > Physcousia. The sequence continues at coordinate 860 of JAILFY010000110.1, read as the reverse complement.
AGGAAGACATCCTGAATCACAGTGCCGAAGTCCTCGTGGTCGGGGTCTGTGCAATAAAGCTTCAGCTTGGCCTTGAGGGGCACTGCGTAAGTCAGTCCGCGCTCCAAGCATTCTTCAATGCTGTAGCGGGGCGGGTCAATATAATAGTCCAGGAATTCGAGGACGAAGTTGTTGCGCGTGTCAGCGATGGGGAAGTTCTCTGAGAACACCTTGTACAGACCATCGTTCTTGCGCAGCTCAGGTGGTGTGTCGAGCTGCAGGAAGTCATTGAAGGACTTCAGCTGCACCTCGAGAAAATCCGGGAAAGGCATGGGATTTTTCACCGAAGCGAAGTTGACTCTGTCGTTTATTATCTTAGCCATCAATAATGTGGTTTGGGGGTTTGGTAGGCTTTTGGAAGCACCAGGTTAAGGGCCTCCGAAATAAGAATAATCTTTAGACGCAAAAAGTAGAGGACCCTCTACCAGAGGGTTCTCTACCTATTGGATTCGGGATAAAACCAGCGAAGTGCTTACTTCAGCTCGATTTCTGCACCAGCCTCCTCGAGGGTCTTCTTCAGAGCCTCAGCGTCGGCCTTGGGCATGCCTTCCTTGAGGGTGCTGGGAGCACCGTCAACGAGCTCCTTAGCTTCCTTCAGACCGAGACCGCAAGCTTCCTTAACGGCCTTAACAACCTGGAGCTTGGCAGCGCCTGCGCTCTTGAGGACGACGTCGAAGTCAGTCTTCTCTTCAGCTTCAGCAGCAGCACCACCGGCTGCGGGACCAGCTGCAACAGCAACAGCAGCAGCTGCGGGCTCAATTCCATACTCTTCCTTCAGGAGGTTCTTCAAATCGTTTACTTCCTTCACTGTCAAGTTTACC
>JAILFY010000006.1 GCA_024697285.1 Bacteroidaceae bacterium | reverse complement strand
GCCGGTGAGATCTACGACATCGCTGGACGTAAGGTCAGCCGCATGCAGAAGGGTGGCGTCTATATCGTGAACGGCAAGAAAGTCGCTGTGAAGTAAGAGATGTCAAAATGAATGTATAATCGATAAAAATGATTTTAGTTATGAAAAAGACATATATTGCTCCCGCACTTGAGACTGTTAACGTACAGACACAGCAGATGATGGCCCTCTCCAAATTTGAAGGTAATGCCGACCCTGCTGGCGAGGTCCTCGTCAAGGACGGTGGTGACTGGGACATCTGGGGCTCCGACGTAGCAGAAGAAACTGAAGAGTAATCGCTGAATTACTTCCTGCTAGAAAAGACAATTTCTAAACATATTAATACCGCACCTGTCATTCCAAAGACAGATGCGGTATTTTTTTGTGCGTTACTCCAGGGCAGCAGGTTTAGGGAAACAACAACAACGCTTATGCTGCAACCATCATTCTTTCAACGGTTGCAGAGCACCTTGGTGATGGCGTTTAGGAGCTCGAAGAGCTCTTTGTGAGGACGGGCGGATTGCGGGCGGTTGGGCCAGGGGGCGATGAGCAGGAGTCGCCCTTGGGCGACGTAGGGTATCAGGTTCTCGGAGGGTGCTGCGACGTCGCTCATGGAAGTGGCTTGAGTGTGGATGGCGCGGTAGCCGGAGTGGAGGGCCTCGAACATCACCGCTTCTTCGCCGGGACTGACGCCCGGCGTGGTCACTACCGCACCTTCGCGTTCGCAGCGCTTCAGGGTGGTGGTTATCAAACGCCGGAGGTCGCTCGGATAGATGCTGCGAGAGACGCGGATGGGGAGCAGCAGACTTTCGTCGAGGAGGAAGAGGTTGCCCGTCATCTTCAGGTGGAGATGGGCGCGGAGGGCGGAGGAGGCGCTGGCGTGGATGCCGGGTTGCCACCAGGGGAAGGGCTGCCAGGAGGTGGTGCCGGGTGGCTGCACTTCGACGTGAAGCACACCTTGCAGTTCATGGGGAATACCCAGATGCCGCGCCTCCAGGAGCAGCCAGCGGGCTTGGTCGAGGGGGATGGCGACGTCCACCATCTGATGGTTGTAGAAGAGATGGGGGTGCTGGTGCTTGATCCAACCGCGGCGCGGGTTGGAACTGACATAGTGCAGCATTCGGGAAAGCTGATGGCGGCCATAGAGGATGCGGTCGTGGTAACCCTTGGACCACAGGGGAGGGACATAGAGGAACTGCGGGGAAGAGGTGGGGGCGATTTGCGGGGAAGAGGAGGGGGCGGCCTGCGGGGAAGAGGCGGGGGCGGACGGACCGCCCCCCACTCGACCCACACCGGGCTGGCTTACGGCCTGCGGGAAGGGGGAGGAGGCGGCCTGCGGGGAGGGGGTGGGAGCGGCCTGCGGGGCGGGAGCGGCCTGCGGGGAAGGGGAAGAAGGAGGGCTGCCGGGTGTGGGTTGAGTGGATGGCGGTTCGTCCGCCATCGAATGCGGCCTCATATTCGGCCCTATACTCGGCTCCGTATTCGCCCTCGTATTCGGCTCCGTATTCGGCCCCGTATTCGCCTCCGTATTCGGCCTCGTATTCGGCCCTGTATTCGCCATTGTTTTCTGCTGCGCTTCCGCCCTTTCGGCGGCAGCTTTGCGCTGTGTGGCGGAGGGACGGGAGTTCTGGATGCGGTGGAGGACGCCGTAGTGGGCGTCGAGGAGACGGAGGTAGGCGAGAGTGGTGGCGTATTTGAATCGCCGGATGAGGGTACCGAGATGGTGCTGCAGGGGTTGTTGGACCTTGATGACGAAGTGGACGTGATCCGGCATCACTATGGTGCGCAGGAGCTCTGTTCCGGGTTCCTGCGAGGCAACTTCGTTCAACTCCTTCTCCACGGCTGCGCCAAGGGGCGACAGTCGCACGAGGACCTTGCCGTCGGCGTACTCCTCCAGTTGCCCGAAGACCTTGCCGCGGCGTTCTGCAACGATGGTGATCATATAGACGCCGGGCTCGCTGTAGTCGTGCCAACCGGCTCGTTCATGTTGGTCTTTCATGTCGTCTTCTGTTCATAGGTTGCTGCCGAAGGGGAAACAGCCTTGCTGCGGAGAGAGTTCCGGCGGACGGCGCCGAGAAGGAGACCTCAGAACGTGATAGCGCGTTCGTGTGTGGCGGCGTCTTCGTCGATGTGCACTTCTACAACGTCTTCGGGCAGGAGGTCCTCGATGAGTTCAGGCCACTCGATGAGGCAGAGGGAACCGCTCTCGAGGTAGTCGTTGAAGCCGATGTCGTAGGCTTCTTCGAGGCGGCGGATCCGATAGAAATCGAAATGATAGATTGGTTCGCCCTGCAGCACGCTGTCTGTTGCGGACTGATATTCGTTGACAATGGCGAAGGTGGGGGAACTGACGGCTTCCGCCACTCCCAGTTCCCGGCAGATGGCTGCGATGAAGGTGGTCTTGCCGGCACCCATGGGGCCATAGAAGGCGAAGATGCGGCGGTCGCCGAGGGCCTCCACGAAAGCGCGAGCAGCGCTGGAGAGGGATTCGAGAGAAGGTACTTGCAGATGCATGTTATTGGGGGACCCACCCCAACCACCTTTGCGGGGGGGTATTTGAGTGGGTCTTATTATTAAAAGGGTGAATTATCTAAGGATTTCAAGTCAGGGCTTTGGCGGCTACCTCTTCTTGGGCGTGAGTTCCACGAGGGGAATGAGCATCTCTTCCATGGATATACCGCCGTGCTGGAACGTGTCGCGGTAGTAGCTGACGTAGTAGTTGTAGTTGTTAGGGTAGGCGAAGAAGCTGTTGCCCGTGGCGAAGATATATCGCGTGGAGAGGTTGGGCGAAGGAAGCTGTGCCTGATGGGGATTGGTGATGTCGAAGACCTCACGAGGGTTGTATTCCAGGTTCTTGCCGAGCTTGTAGCGCAGGTTCGTATTGGTGTTCTTGTCGCCCTTCACCCTCACCGGATTGCTGCATCTGATGCTGCCGTGGTCGGTGGTGAGGATAACGTGGTAGTCGCTCTGTGCCAGGCTGCGGAAGAGGTCGGCCACGGCGCTGTGGCGGAACCAGCTGAGGGTGATGCTGCGGTAGGCCGCCTCGTTGTTGGCCAGTTCCCGAACCATGCGGCTCTCGGTGCGGGCGTGGGAGAGCATGTCGATGAAGTTGAGGACACAGACATTGAGGTCGTACTTCATCTGCGAGGGCAACTGCTGTACGAGTTTCTCGGCTGCTGCGGAGTCGTTGATCTTATTATAGGTGAAGGTGTGCTGTCGGCGGTAGCGCCGGAACTGCGTCTGAATGAGCGGAGCCTCGTTGAGGTTCTTGCCCTCCTCGCTGTCCTCGTCCACCCAGAGGTCCGGGAACATCTCTGCGATGACATTCGGCATCAGGCCAGAGAAGATGGCGTTGCGGGCGTACTGTGTCGCCGTGGGGAGGATGGAGCAGTAGAGGCTCTCGTCCACCTGGAACAAGTCCGCTATCTCGTTCATGATGACTCGCCACTGGTCGTAGCGGAAGTTGTCGATGACGAGCAGGAAGACCTTCTCCCCCTGGTCCAACAGGGGGAAGACGCGCCGCTTGAAGATGTCGGGACTCATCGTCTGCGGTCGGTCCGCTGCCTCGGCCTCAGAAATCCAATGGAGGTAATTCTTCGCCACGAAACGTGCGAAACCGTGGTTGGCCTCGCTCTTCTGCATGATCAGCATCTCCTTCATGGCGCTGTCCGTCTCGCTGAGCTGCAGCTCCCAGGCCACGAGTCGGCGGTAGACCTCCATCCAGTCGTCGATGTTTGCGGCGTCGCTGATTAGCATGGACAGTTGCCCGAAGTTCTGCTGGTAGGCTGTCTGTGTCTGCACCGTCACGATCTCCCGCAGGTGGATGTTCTTCTTCAGGGTGAGGAGAATCTGGGTGGGGTTGACGGGTTTGATGAGGTAGTCGGCAATCTGACTGCCTATGGCCTGATCCATGATATTCTCTTCCTCGCTCTTCGTCACCATGACGACGGGCGTGGTGGGACTGATAACCTTGATGCGGGTGAGGGTCTCCAGACCGCTGAGTCCCGGCATGTTCTCGTCCAGGAGGATGAGGTCGTAGGTCTGTTCGCCCACCATGTCCAGGGCGTCGTAACCATTGCTGACGGTGTCCACGTCGTACCCCTTCTTCTCCAGAAACAGGATATGCGCCTTCAGGAGCTCTATCTCATCGTCTATCCAGAGTAGTTTAGCTGTTGTAGTCATAGTGATATTGCTTGCTGATGTCTCAGTGCGGCTGAGTGGTTGTTCTTGATCCGTTTTTATGGCAGCCAGTCGTCGTCCTCGTATTCCTCTTCTTCGGCTTCCTCCGTCTCTTCGGTGCCCTCCTCGTCGGCGTCTTCGTTGGTGGTGTTGCCGTTCTCTTCTCCCTCTGGCACGTCGTCGATGTCAGTGGGGTAATCAACGTCGGGCTCGTCGAGGATGAGTTCTTCCGGCACCTCCAGTGGCGACAGCTCTGCCTCGTAGAACTCGGCATATTCGTCGTAGCTGTAGCGAGTGCCCAGCAGTTTGAGGTTCTGTTCGCTGATGAGGATGGCCCTTATGCCTTCCAGTCGTTCCCGCATGTGCTGGTCGGAGTAGAGTTGCTGAGCGTAGGCGTGTACCTCGTCGTAGCTCTGGAATCCCGTCACCCGCAGCTGGCTGATGACTCCTGCCTTCACGAACTCGATGTCGAAGTTACGGGCCATGAAGGAGGTGAAGTTATAGCGTGCCATCTCGTAGAGCAACTGGTCCTCGTCGAGTTCGCCGGTGGGGTAGGCAAGGACGAAGACGTGAGGCTGTTCCACCTCCACCACGAGGCTGTCGGTGCCCATCTCGGTGCTGTCCGTAGAGAGGAAACTCTTGTTGGCCCAGATATTGCTGGCGTCCCACTGTTCGGAAGCCAGCAGGCGACCTTCCTGCACGCCTTTGACGATACTGCCGGCCAGTTCGGCTATCTCGTCCTTGGAGAACTTCTCCGCCACCTGTTTCATCTCCACGAGGAAGGAGTCGCGCTGACCGCTGTAGAGCAGACTCATGGCATGCACGAAGAGGAACTTGCCGCGGTGGGCGCCCTCCGTGAAGTCGGCACTGCTCTGCTGGAAGTATTGGTCCACGGCCCAGTAGTTGCCCTCCTTGTAGGCATCGTAAGTCATGGCATAGAGGGTGTCTTCGAGGTGTTTGCCGTAGATGGACAGTTCGAGGAAACGGGGGTTGGTGATGGTCTGCGTCAGTTTGCTCTCGGGGAAGCTGTCGCGCAGCACCTCGAGGTAGCGGGAGGTGTCGATGGTGTCGCCGCGCCGCATGGCCAGGAGGAAGAGGTGGTAATAGACGTCGTCCATCTGTTCGAACCACGGGAACTGCTGCACCACGCGGTTCAGTGTTTTCTCGGCGAGGGTGAAGTTCTCTATCTTCTCCATCTCGAGTACGCCTCCGTGGTAGAGGCCGTCAAGTATCAAGGCATCTGAGGCTTCCACCTGCTCGGGGGTGAAAGGTATCTGCTTGAGGTAGTACTCACGCTGGTGCGGGTCGTTCTCCAGGGAGTCTTTCAGGCGCTGTTCCTCCTCGCTGAGTTCCTCTTCCCCGGAGAATCCCATGTCGTCCAGTGCGGTGGAGTCCTCGGGGTTCTCCAAGCCCTCTTCGGTGGCAGCCGAACCGTCGGAACTGGCCAGCCCCTCTTTGTTGTTCAGCCGCCAGTTGTCCTCGTTGGCTCGCTTGCCCCATTTCTTCTGGAAGTCTTGCTTGCCCTGCATCACCGTCTGCGGGTTGTAGAAGTAGAAGGTGCCCGACTGCTGTCCGCGCCGTCCGCCTGCCGCTGCCGTGGTGGCGTTGTTGCGGGCCGTCTGTGCTGCTGCCGCAGCGCTCCGGGCCCCGTTGGCTTCCATGGCGGCTTCGCGTTTCTCCTGTTCCTTCTCTTTCTTCTTCAGCTCCTCGATGACGCGGTCTATGGCTGCCAGATATTCCTTCTCCGGCAGTTTGGCCAGGGCCTGCAGGCTGTCCTGCAGCTTCACGGCAGAGAGGTGCGGTTCCACCTCCGTCAGTATCTTGCTGCGTCGCTGCACCTCCTGGTAGTCGTCGTTCTCCTTGTCCATGAGGCTGGCGAGCTGGTTGTAGCAGTCGGTGGCGTCGATATAGTTCTCGCGCTCCCAGTAGAGTTCGCCCAGTCGCTGGAGCACTACGGCTTTGGCGTAGCCGTTCTGCGTGCTCTCCTCGATGCCTTTCTTCCAGGCGTAGATGGTGTACGTGGTGTCTCGGCTGGCCAGGTAGATATTTCCGATGGCGTAGTAGATGCGGTCGAGGTAGTCGGCATTGTTGGGGTTCTTGGTCATTCGGCGCAGTTTTCTAATCATCGTCTTGCCCTGTCCGTCGGCCATCACTTCGGTTTGCATGATTCTTGCATTGAAGGCCAGCTCATAGGGCGGGTTCATCCTCACGCACTTGCGCAGTGCGCTGTATGCATTCTTCTTGTCGCCCAGCTCGGCATAGAGTTGTCCCAGCAGGTAGTAGAGTCTGGCTCGTTGCAACTTGTGGGCGGTGTGTCGGGCCATGCTCTTCAGGGGTTCCACGGCCTCCCGGTACTGTCCGGTGGCCACATAGTATGCGGCCTTGGAGGCATCCAGTTCGCGCTGTCCGCGTTCGGTGATGGTGTCGCGCCGCATCTTGTTGAAGACATCCTCGGCGTCGTAGGGCCATTCCAGCAGCACATAGCATCGCGCCAGCTTGGCTCGGGCCTGGCTGGTCACGTCGGGCTGTCCGGCATAGAGTCGGAGGATGTAGTTATAGGTGGAGGCGGCTTCTATGAACTCCCCTTTCTGGAACTGTGCGTCGGCCAGCATCAGCCAGGCTCGTCTGAGCGAGGTGTTGAACTCCTTTCTGCTGAAGTACTCCTTCTGCTTGGGCGTCATCCTGCCCGCGGGGCGCTTGGGTTTGCGCTTGATGCTGTGTTTCTTGATGGCTTTCTCGCTCTTCTCTATGGCTACGTCGAAGTTGCTCTTGCCCATGGCTGACGTCTTCTGGCTGGACACGATGTACACGGGCAGTATCTCCGTATAGTTGTCCTTGTGTCCTTTCTCCTGCGCCTCTATGCCTTCGTCGAAGGCCGTGCGGCCGTTGTAGAGGGTATTGTAGCGGGCCGTGATATTGTGGTAGCGGCGGGTGATGGCGGTGTTCTTGTTGGTGGAGCACGAAGCGAGCCACCCTGCCAGCAGGAGGATGGCCATCATATAAATTATGGTACGCGCGCGAGTCATCTCTTAAAATAACGCTCTTCGTGGGTCGATTATTGCCTACTGTCTTCAGTTTTCTTGGGGCGGGCACGAACTTGCGGGCATGGTTTGTGCTGCTGCGGCGGCGTGTGGGTTCAGTTTTCGCCAATAATAAGCAGTGCCTCGTCTCGCACTACATTGGGCAGCTCCACGCCTCGTGTCTCCAGGCTCTTCACCCAGTCCTGCACCTCTCGTGGCAGGGTGGTGTAGAGCACTTCCCGGAACTCTTCTATCTCCTCGTCGGTGTAGTTGTCCGGCTGGCGTCCGCTGAAGCGGTCGAGTTCCTCGTCGTCGAAGTAGTCCACTGGCTCCTCGGCGGCCCGCAACAGTTCTTTCTCGCAGATGGCGTGTTGTCCGCAACAGCCTTCAATTCTCTTGCTCATAATTCTTGGATTTCAAATCCGGCCTGCTTCAGGTCCTCCCAATATCGGGGATAGGACTTGGAGACGACTTCTGGGTTGTTGATATCTATGCTGCCCAGCACCAGGGCGGCGGGAGCGAAGGCCATTGCCATGCGGTGGTCTTCATAGGTGTCTATGGCTGTGGAGGGCGCCGGCTTCAGGTAGGCCACTTCGCCTGCCTGTTGCTTCTCGGGACCGTCCCACTGCATGATGTTGTCGCCTTCCACTTCCACTTGCACCCCGAGTTTGCGCAGCTCCTTCTGCAGGGCTGCTATGCGGTCGGTTTCCTTTATGCGCAGGCTCTGCAGTCCGCAGAACCGGAAGGGGATGCCTTTCAGGGCACAGCTGACGACCAGCGTCTGCGCCAGGTCGGGAGTACGGGTGAAGTCGGCTTCCAGCGATGCAGGGATGGCGCCTCGGCGGATGAGCGACGTCTTCGGGCGGTCGCTGCCCTCGCTGAGGAAGATGCTGCGCACCGAGAGCCTGTCGAAGAGCTCGCCCACGGCGCGGTCGCCCTGCAGACTCTGGTTGAAGAGACCTGTGAGGGTGGCTGTCTCCTGGGGATTGTCGCTCAGAAGGACGATCTCGTACCAGTACGAGGCGGCGCTCCAGTCGGCCTCTATTAAATAAGGTATGGGCGCGTAGGGCACCGGCTCTATGCAGATGGTGTCTTCTCCTTCCCAGCAGACTTCCGCCCCGAAGGATTGCATCATCTCCATCGTCATCTGGATGTAAGGCCTGCTGATGACGGTTCCGCTCAGGTGCAGTCTCAGTCCTTGTTCCAACCGCGGACCTATCATCATCAGCGCCGAGATATATTGCGAACTGACGTCCCCCTTCAGTGTCACCTCTCCTCCGCGCAACTGGTGCCCTTTGATGTTCAGGGGCGGAAATCCTTCCTGACCCACATAACTGATGTCGGCGCCCAACTGTCGCAGGGCTTCCACGAGAACGCCGATGGGGCGGTGGCACATACGTTGGGAACCTGTGATAATGTGCGAGCCTTCGCCGATAGCCAGCAGGGCCGTCAGGAAACGCATGGAAGTGCCTGCCGCACCCACGTCGATGGTGCTGGGGAGGCCGAGGCCTCGCAACAGGGCTGTAGTGTCGTCGCAGTCCGACACATTTGTCAGCATTTTCATGCCGCCTCCGCTCAGGGCACTCAGGAGAAGGGCCCGGTTGCTGAGACTTTTGCTGGCCGGCAGGGTGACCTCTGCAGTGAGGTTTTGGGGCTTGATAATATGGTATTTCATTATAAAAATTACTTTTTCTTCAAATTTTCGGCACAAAAGTACTGAAAAGTTTGCACGTATCAAAAAAAACGCATACCTTTGCACCCGCAAAACAGAAAAGAACAGCATCTTTCATGTTTTTGCTCCCAAGTTCGGGATGTAGCTCAGCCCGGTTAGAGTACGCGTCTGGGGGGCGTGGGGTCGCTAGTTCGAATCTAGTCATCCCGACTTAAGAAAGCAGCCGATAATCGAAAGGTTATCGGCTGTCTTTCTTTTTATGCGGGAACATGGAAATTCCGTCGGTTTGCGCGTTGGTTTACGAGAAAAGTAAACCGAGAAGTAAACCAAAACTATGGAAACAGCTATCACTGTTGTTTGCTACAAGAGCAAAACTTTGAGCAATGGCGAGCACCCTCTTATGGTGAGAGTGGCCAAGGACGGTAAGAGATCAATGAAAAGTCTCGGAGTCTCTGTAAATCCAATCTATTGGGACTTCACGAAAAACTGTCCAAAGAAGAACTGCCCGAATAGAGCAGAACTAATGAAACTCATATCGCAGACCTTATCTATGTATCAAGGTCGCGCGATTGAGGCGAAGTCGAAAGGGGAGGA
>JAILFY010000234.1 GCA_024697285.1 Bacteroidaceae bacterium | reverse complement strand
CCTCAAGCCATCACGGCCACACTTTCCGGCGCCGGACTGGCGGCTTCCGGACTGATACTCCAGACAACCTTCCGCAACCCGCTGGCCGGTCCTAGCATTCTTGGTATAGACGGCGGCGCCAACTTGGGTGTAGCTGTTGCCATGCTCTTTCTTGGCGGCTCGTTTCTGGCAGGTTCTTTCTCCCTAAGCGGTTTCCTCTTGGTCATCGTATCAGCAATGATCGGTGCATGGAGCATCATGTTTGTGCTCATCTTCTTCTCCCGTTTCCTGCGTTCCAACACGATGTTACTCATCACTGGCGTGATGATCAGTTCCTTCACCTCCTCCCTCATCTCGCTGCTAAATTACGGCGCCACGGAAGAGGGGGTGCGTTCGTTCATGGTTTGGGGCCTAGGCAGTTTTTCCAACGTCACCTTAGACCGCCTGCCGGCCTTCTGCGGAGCAATGATTCTGGGTATTATCGGCGCGCTGACACTCATCAAGCCCCTCAATGCACTGCTGCTGGGCGAGCACTACGCTTCCAACTTAGGCATCAATGTGCGCAGGACACGCACCTTGCTGCTCATCGCCACAGGACTGCTCACAGCCACCAGTACCGCTTTTTGCGGTCCTATAGGTTTTGTGGGACTGGCCGTTCCACATCTGGCCCGCCTGATTCTGGGCACCAGCAACCACCGCACCCTCCTGCCCGCCACATTGCTCACGGGCGCTTCTCTTGCGCTGCTTTGCAATATCCTCTCCACCCTTCCTGCCCACTCGCTCATCCCCATTAATGTGATAACTCCCGTTTTGGGCGCGCCCATCGTCATTTGGGTGATTATGAAAATGAAGGAAGAATAACACGAATCAATCTTCCAGTCAAGACTGAAAGACAAGAACAAACCATTATCACCTTGGGGAAAGAAGATGCATAATTTGAGGAAAATACGGCCGGAATTTTTGTTTTTTTTTACATTTTGTTTGGCGGTTAAACAACTTTTTACTACCTTTGCCCCGAATTTTAACAAAGATAAATAGTTAATGAAGCGTCGTCATGTCCTTATATATCTCGTTCTGCTACTCGTTGCTGCGTGTAGCGTAGGGCTATGGAGCTGGAATATGATGCGTGAGGACAAGACACCGGACATCCATATCTATCGGTTCGACCGCGTGCTCGACGAGTACGTCTCTCTCGGCAGCGGCACGGCACTTCATCGCATGAACACGCAATTTCCCAGCGAGACGAAGTTGTTGATAGAAGATGTGCTGGAGCTGGGGGACGTAAGCGACGTTGGCATTGAACGGGAGTTGCGCTACTATTACATCGACAGCACAGTACAGGTGCTGCTCGACGAAGTTCACCGCCAATACGCCGACATCAGCGACTTGGAGAAGGACTTCGCCCACGTCTTCAAGTTGCTGAAGAAGAAAGACCCGGAATTCAGAACACCACGCATCTACACCCAGATTTCGTGCCTCAACCAGAGTATCGTCGTCAGCGACACCCTCATCGGCATCAGTCTGGACAAATACCTCGGCCACGACTTCCCTTTGTATCAGGAGTTCTACACCCCCGAACAGTGCCAGCAAATGGACCGCAAGAACATCGTTACCGACGCCATAAGCACATATCTGCAATATCACAGGAGGATAGGGGCTGGCCCAACCGGCCCCTCTGGCCCCCCTCTAACTCCTCCCAAGGGGGGAGGACAGGCTGCGCGGAAGGGGAGGATTTCCCCGCCTTAAGCCACCCCAGGGGGAGAGGCACCCTTATAGCTCTCTCAAACTTAATGTCGATAGCTTTGGCTAAGCAAGATTGTCGTGCATCCAACGCGCTTAACGTCGATAGTTGCGGCTAAGCAAGCTTGCCTTGGTTGTGCGTTATTTCTTCCATTAATATTTGCATTTCTCCCATGCCACTATATCTTATCCCCGTAGAGCTCGGCGACACCCCTCAAGAGCGGGTGCTCCCAGCTTACAACCGCGAAATCATCCTCGGATTGCATTACTTCATCGTCGAGGAGGTGCGTTCGGCCCGCCGTTTCCTCAAACGTGTGGACCGAGACATCAATATCGACGAACTGACGTTCTTCCCCATGGGCAAACACGCTGACGCAGCTCGGTTTGCCGAATATCTGCGCCCGCTGGAGGCGGGAGAGAGCGTAGGGGTGATCTCAGAGGCTGGCTGTCCGGCAGTGGCGGACCCTGGTGCCGACGTGGTGGCCATTGCCCAACGCAAGGGATTTCAGGTGGTGCCACTGGTGGGACCCTCATCGATGATCCTTGCAGTGATGGCATCGGGGCTCAATGGTCAGAGTTTCGCCTTCAATGGCTATTTGCCGATAGACCCAGCCGACCGCGCCCGTCGGCTGAAGCAGCTGGAGACGCGCTCCCACGAAGAACGCCAGACGCAACTGTTCATAGAGACGCCTTATCGCAACCAGAAGCTCTTCGATACCCTCTGCCAAACCCTCCGTCCTCAGACCCGCATCTGTGTGGCTGCAGGTATCACTACCGCCGACGAGTGGATTCACACCTACACCGTGGCCGAATGGAAGCGCCATCCCCTGCCGGACCTTTCCAAAATACCTGCCATCTTCCTCATCGGGGCTTAGGAAACGCACTGAAGGGAGGGGGGAAGGATGAGTGGATGGGGTACAGGAGGACAAGAATGAGTGGATGGGGTACAGGAGGACAAGAATGAGTGAATCGGGTACAGGAGGAAAGAATGAACGATTGTGATACAACAATAAAAAATGACAACGCAGACAATCTGTAAACAAGAGGGGCGCGACACCACGTCGCGCCCCTCTTTCGGTTTTCTTTCGGTCTTAGGTTAATATTGAAATAAAGGTTGTTCTCAAATGAGCATTCCCATGCCACTTAGTTGATTCAGAGAAGTGGCGGCAGAGGAATAGGGGCTGGATGTCATAAGTGTCCCTTTCCATACGAGCATCATTATTTTTTCATCTACATGAATTAAAGCAACTCAGGAGGTGTGCCTCATTTCCGTGACAAAAGTAGCTTCTTGGCCTGAAAAACACCTTTTTTTTTGTATCAACTATTTTCGCTTTTGTCTCATACAACCTTTTTAGAATATTTTGACAAATATGCAATGTTAATTTATATGAAATAGCGCCTCTGTTCGCGTAAAATCACGTATATTTGCATTATGAAACAAGAAATATTCCCTCGTTTGCTCATCAGCTTAGCATGTCTTTTCATGTCCTGTGCCCTTCCGGCTCGTCAGGCATTATTCTATGGCTCCAGCCATCTCAGCAACTCCCTCATCACCACCATCGCACAAACGTCCGATGGTCTGCTCTGGGTGGGCACCGAGAATGGTCTGAACCGCTTCGACGGCTACCGCTTCACCGCCATGCAGTCGCTGAGCCAGAGCGGCATCACTCGTCCCACCGAAGTAACGGTGCTCTATCCCGACGCCTCCCATCGCCTCTGGGTTGGCACGGCACGTGGCCTCTATTTGCATGACCGGTCCACGGACCGCTTCCTCTCCGTGACCTTTCCGGATAGTCTGAAACCGCGTGTGACGCGGTTGACCTCCCTTCCAGACGGTAAGCTGGCAGCCGGAACGAGCGGTTACGGCACCTTCCTCGTGGACCCCGACGAGCTGGTGGCGAGGTCGGAGCGCGACAGCATCCCAGGGGGAGAAGCAGCATTTGTGCGCCCCGACGACACCACAACAGGACTGACGGAACTGGCACCCAAAGGCGTGCAACTCACCTGCGCCACTGCTGATTCAGAGGGTAATATATATATAGGTACGCGCGGAGACGGCCTCTTCTGGCTCCCGAAGCACCAGAAAACCATCCAGCGAATGGAAGTGTCTACCCTCGCCTTCGACCTGAACCGAGCACGCGTGCAGGCATTGTTTGTCGATCGGCAGGGCAATCTCTGGGTCGGATGTTCACAGAAAGGACTGCTGATGATACCGCTGCAACAACAGCCCCTGTTCAGCACCTGGAGTTTTGCCGAACAGAACCAAAAGACCGGCACTTACGTCTCAGCAATAGCGCCCGCCGGCCCTCCACAATCCCCCTCGGCACCGAGCGTCTGGTGCACCGTAGAGGACGACGGCGTCTATGGTTTCTCGGCTGCCGGACGCCTTGTGGCTCACCCCACGGCACCCAAGGGCACTGAGTCCCTGCTGCGCGACAGCCAGGGTGCCTATTGGTTGGGTGCCGACGGCGGGCTATGGAGCTATGATCCCACCAGCGGGGCGCGCGAACAGAAGTTGTTCCTCGCCGACTGCCACCTCAATTTCATCTGCGAACTTCCCGGCGGCGTGTTGGCCGTGTCCGATTTCGGCCGCGGGCTCCTCCTCTTCGACAAACATTCCGGCCAGATAACCCACCACTACACTATGCACGACACAGACACCCTGGGCCGCGGACGGCTGGCCAACGACTGGATTTTTGACATGGACGTGGACCAACGTGATCGTCTGTGGATAGCCACCTCCTCCGGCGTGTGCTGCTACGAGCCCGCCACACGCTCGTTCCACCCCGAGGGTTGGGAAGTACTGATGTCTCACGAGAAATGCACCGCGGTGGAACCGCTATCGTCAGGCGAAATCTTAATAGCTTGCGAGCAAGGCATTTTCCGATGGGACCGCCAGCAAGGTCTGCGACGAGAAGCAGGCACCGAGCCAATGGAAGGACTGACCGTAGGTAACATCATAGAAGACGCAAGCCACGAACTCTGGTTCGCCACCAACAAAGGCATCTGGCAGTGGAACTCCACGGCCCAGACGCTGGCGGCCTATATAGGAACTTACGGGATGCAGGAACGAGAGTTCGTGCAATCCTCCTCCTGTCAGTTGCCCGATGGACAAATCCACTTCGGCACTGCAGACGGCATCGTCTCCTTCTTCCCCGACCAGCTGCGCACCCACCACCCCTCTACCAACCGCGTGCACCTCACGGCCTTCGTCATCGCCGACACGCCGGCCAGCACCCTCACACGGAGCAACGGACGAGCAGTGATGCAGGAGGCCGTGGGCGACAGCCACGAATTCAGCCTCAGTTACCTCGACGCCACCTTCCACATGGAATTCTCTCTGCTGGATTTCAGCAACGCCCAGGGTGTCACCTTCGAATACAGGATAAAAGGCGAGAACCGGTGGCAACGGACGCCCAAAGGCACCAACAGCATCGCTTTCAGTCACTTGGCCCCCAAGACCTATGAGTTGGAAGTTCGTGCGCAGACCGGCGGCACCTACACTCCCACCGAGACCTACATCATAACCGTCCGTCCGCCTTGGTGGCGCACGCACTCAGCCATGCGCCTCTACCTCCTGCTTCTGTTGGCCGCCTCGGGTGCTGTGGCCTACGCCTACCATAGGCATGTGCAGCACCAGCTCAACAGCGAGAAGTTGCATTTCCTCATGTCGGCCATCAACACCCAAGACACACCCCTCACCCTCGACGACATGAAACGCGCCATAAGCAGTTTCGTGCAGAGTCGCAAGCACCAGCGAGCCCAGTACGGCGACAGCGCAGCCATAGCCGACCAACTCGACCAACCCGAGCGCCAGAGCAACGACGAGTTGCTCATGGAACGTATCGTGCAGAGCGTGAACCGACATCTCGACGACAGTGAATTCAGTGTCGAACAACTATGCACAGAGGTAGGTATCAGCAGGGCGCATCTCCATCGTAAGATGAAGGACATGACCGGAATGCCTATCACCGAATTCATACGTAATATCCGTTTGGAACAAGCTGCCCGACTGCTTCGCGAACGAAAGTTGAATATCACGCAAGTAGCCTACAGCGTTGGATTCTCCAACTTAGGCTATTTCTCAACCGTGTTCCGTAAACATTTCGGGGTCTCTCCCCGCGATTT
>JAILFY010000232.1 GCA_024697285.1 Bacteroidaceae bacterium | reverse complement strand
CTGGATGAGGTGACGAGCTATGCGGCTCTGCGCAAGATTTCCGTGAGCACCGACGCACAAGGCTATCATCATCTTCAGCTCAACAACAAGGACCTTTTCCAGTACGGGGTGCTCGACCAGGGCTATTGGCCCGACGGCCTCTACACCGCTCCTACGGACTCTGCCATGCTCTTTGACCTGCAGACTGCCAAGGACTTGGGCTTCAACCTGATACGTAAACATCAGAAGGTGGAACCCGAACGCT
Source organism: Bacteroidaceae bacterium (assembly GCA_024697285.1). Taxonomy (GTDB): domain Bacteria; phylum Bacteroidota; class Bacteroidia; order Bacteroidales; family Bacteroidaceae; genus Physcousia. Next base: position 3,151 of record JAILFY010000232.1, on the reverse strand, counting down.
GGTACTGGCACGCCGATCGCCTCGGGCTTCTCGTATGGCAAGACATGCCTGCGCTGGGACGAGAATACGAGCCTTATGCTCCCTCCACTTGGAGCACTACCAACGGTAGGGCCGGAGCCTCCATACGTAGCGAGTTCCAGAAGGAGTGGCGCGAGATCATCCAGCAACTCTATTCCCATCCTTGCATCGTTGTCTGGACTCCTTTCGACGAGGCCACCGGACAGTTCCTCACTTCCACTATTGTGGAACTGACAAAGGAAGCCGATGCAACTCGTCTTGTCGATGCAGCCAGTGGCGGCAACCACAAGGAGGGCTTGGGTGATTTCGTGGACCTTCACGACTTCTCCACTTCTCCCTCCATCTTCCTCCACGACCCCAGACGGCCCGTCGTCCTGGGTGAGTTCGGAGCCATCGACCGCAATATCGAGGGCCATCGCTGGTACGATACAAATGGAGTCTCCAACACGACCTATAATACTGAGCTCAAGCTCACCACTGCCTACGTGAAACAGGCAGACCTCCTCGCCGCCCTTGGTGCAGGCGTCACCGCCACCGACAACCAACCCGCCGCCTTTGCAGCTGCTGTCTACAAGCAACTTACCGACGTCGGCACCGAAGTCAGTGGACTCATAACCTACGATCGAGAGGTCGTCAAAGTGATCCCCGAGAAGGTGGCAGCCGCCAACCAGCAGCTCACTGCCCTCTACGGCGCCGAGGAACCCGACCCCGCCGTTGGCATCCATTCCCTCCTCGCTCCCACTTCTCCCTCCACCACCTCTCCCCGCATCTATGACCTTTCCGGTCGTCACCACGCCACCCTCCGTCGCGGCTTCAATCTCCTCCGCCGCTCCGATGGCACTTACCTGAAAGTCATCTGCAAATAACCTCCCGCCCCTCTTCTGGCTCCCTCCGTCCCGTATGTTGCAGCGTCGCTGCAACCCCTCCCCCCCCTCCTCGAGCCCCCCCTTCCGCGCAAATAAAAAGAGAGTCCAATGATCGCTCATTGGACTCTCTTTTTGTTTCTGGCGGAAGGGGAGGGATTCGAACCCCCGGCACCTCTCAGTGCGCCGGTTTTCAAGACCGGTGTAATCGACCACTCTACCACCCTTCCAAGGGACAAAAAATGTGGGGCTGTGGTTTTTTGCGGTGCAAAGGTATGAAAAAGTTTGGACTCAAGCAGCCAAAAGGCAAAAGTTTTTGAAGAAATCCGTGCTATTCCCCGTATTTTTCCTTATTTTTGCCCCGAAAATGGCATGCAATGATGCTATAATAAGGCAAAATATGTACAAAGTACTCCTTTTCGACCTCGATGGCACTCTCACCGACAGCGGTCTGGGCATTATGCGTTGCGCCCAGTACGCGTTGGACCATTTCGGTATTCACGTCTCAGACTACACCACCCTCCGCAACTTCGTGGGCCCTCCCCTGGAGGATTCTTTCATCGACTTCTACGACTTCACCCCCGCCCAGGCCGAGGAGGCCGTGCGGGTCTACCGCGAGCGCTACTTCACCACGGGAGTCTACGAGAATGAAGTCTATCCGGGTACCTCGGAGGCACTGGCAGAACTCCAGCGCCGCGGCTATCGGATGGGCATCGGTTCGAGCAAGAACGAGCCAATGGTCCGGGAAGTGCTGCGCTATTTCGACCTCGCCCGCTACTTCGATTTCATCGCGGCGCGCGACGAGGCCGGCTTGCTCCACACCAAGGCTGATGTCCTGCGCAGCGCCATCGAGCGCGAACAGCTGGACCTGCAGACCACCCTGATGATCGGCGACCGCTACCACGATATCGAAGGCGCCCACGCAGTGGGGCTGCCCGCCGTAGGCATTCTCTGGGGAGGCTACGGCACGCGGCAGGAGATGGAGGACTACCGAGCAGAATATATCGTGAACACTTGGCAGGAGTTGCTGGATATGCTTTGAACCCCTTTGTCATACCTTTAAAATAATGATACCCCTATGAAAAAGATTATCCTTCTTCTCTCTCTCTTTGTGGCCCTCAGCCTCCAGGCCCAGGAACGTGAGACCATCTGGCCGAAAGGAAAAATGCCCGACGCCCAGGAACATCAGATTGCAGCGATGACGGATGAGGCCGGTCGCGAGGATTTCAACCCCAAGAAACACCGGGTGGCCTATCTGGAGTGGTTCGAGGCGCCCCCTGCAGATGTGCGCAACGGTGGGTGTATGATTCTGGTCTCTGGTGGCGGTTATTATAACTGCTGCGACATCGGTCTTATCAAACTCTGGCGCGAGACCTTCACGCGGCTGGGCTTCCAGTGCGTGAACTTCGTCTATCGCACCCCGCGTCCCGTGGGTCTTCCCATCTGGCAAACCGCCTGGGAGGATGGTCAGCGGGCCGTAAGGATGGTGCGCAGCGAGGCCCAGCGCCGTGGCTTCGATCCAGAGCGCATCGGGCTGATAGGCATGTCTGCAGGTTCCCACCTGGCCACCCTCCTGGCCACCTGTTCCCAGACGCGCAGCTACATCCCCGTCGACGCCCTGGATTCCGTGGGCTGTCACCTCAACTGGGTCATTGCCAATGCACCGGCTTATGTAACCACCGACGCCGATACCGATGGTACTCCCGCTACGCGTCAGGGCTACGGCACGGACGTCCAGCTCTCCAAGGTCTTCCGTTTCGACGAGAAGACCTGCCCCATGTCGCTGCACCACGGGGGCAACGACATCTACAGTCCCAACGGCTCTACCTTGCTCTATCGCGAGTTGCGCAAACACAACGTCCCCGCAGAGCTCCACCTCTATCCCAACAAGGGCCACGGTGCTTTCGGTCTCGAGCGAGCTGTGGAGTTTATGCGTCAGATGGGATTCATCACCCCCCTGGAACCTGAGGTCGACCTGATGACGCGCTTCACCAGCGACGATGACCGTCGAGAGAAGATCACCCAGGACGTGTGGCCCGAAGGCAAGACGCCAGACCTGCAGGACAACCAGTGCAAACCCTACCTCGAGTGGCACTTCCCCAAAGAGCTGAAGACCAAGGCCATACAGATCATCTACTCCGGCGGCAGCTACACCGACAACAAGCCCGACGGCTTCGAGGTCGCTCCCGCCCGTCGCTACCTCAATGAGCGTGGAATGACCGTCGTCACCATGAAATACCGCACTCCGCGTCCCGCCGGTTTGGCCAAAC
>JAILFY010000231.1 GCA_024697285.1 Bacteroidaceae bacterium | reverse complement strand
ATTTCCACTAAGCGGGGCTTGGCATAACGATCCAAATCATCTTGCGCCACCCATAGGTATTCGTCGCCCAAAGCTGGCTTGCTGTCGACCTCCAGATAGTATAGGTCACAAAACAGACGCCTGTGGGAGAGGACGTGCTTGATATCCTTGGCGAGCAAGAGAGACTGTGCCCTCAGTTCCTTGGTCAGCACGCCCGCCGGATTCCCCTCCACAAACAGATATGGCTCCCACAATCCCTGCCAGAAACTGCCCTTGCCGCGACGATGGATGGCAACGTCTCCCTTACACCTTATATAATAATACTCCAATCGGAGCTCCTGCACAAGGGTTCGCCCCTTCTTCACCGGCAAGTGCTCCACCATCCCTCTCTCCCTGGCACAGCAGCTGTCGGCCACAGGGCATTCCAAACAAGAAGGTTGGGTGGGAGTACAAACAAGAGCTCCAAAGTCCATGATTGCCTGATTGTACTCCGCCGCCGCTCCGGCCGGCAAGAGTTCTTGGGCCAAAGCAGCAAACAGACGCTTCCCCTCCGTTGTATCTATCGGCTCCTCCACCGCCCAGTGGCGCGCCAGCACCCGATAGACATTGCCATCGACCACCGCCCGTGGCTCGTCGAAAGCAAAGGATGCAATGGCCGCAGCGGTGTAAGCTCCCACCCCGGGCAGACGAAGCAACCCCTCGTAGGTGCTCGGGAAACCGCCCTCCGCCACCGCCTGCCGGGCAGCTGCCAGAAGATGGCGAGCCCTGCTGTAGTAGCCCAATCCTTGCCACTCACGCAACACCTCATCCTCTGTGGCCGAGGCCAAGGCCTCCACCGAAGGCCAACGTCGCACGAAACGAAGCCAATAGTCGCGGCCCTGGTCCACACGAGTCTGCTGCAAAATAACCTCGCTGAGCCATATCTGATAAGCGTCACGAGTGTGGCGCCAGGGAAGGTCACGACCATGACTTCCAAACCACGTCACCACAGAAGAAGCAAATGGAGAAAACGACACTTTCATACATGCAAAAGTACTTCATTTTCACAAAAAAACAGAAAAAAGTCTATCAAAATTTGAATAAATACATACTTTTTGAAAAAAAATACGGCAAAGATTTCGATAACTAACTGAAATGTTGTACATTTGCAAGCCAAAAATAAAAAAATATACGTTTTATCATAAAAAAATTATCATTACCACAATGACAAAACAAGACATTGTTGCCAGGATCAATAAACAGACCGGCATAGACAAGACCACCGCCTTGACTGTGGTGGAATCCTTCATGGAGCAGGTGAAAATCGCTCTCAGCGAAGAGGAGAACGTTTACCTCCGTGGTTTCGGAAGCTTCATCCTGAAGAAACGCGCCGAGAAGACTGCCCGCAATATCACAAAGAATACCACCATCATCATTCCTGAGCACAATATTCCGGCCTTCAAGCCCGCCAAAGTGTTCTTCGAGGCTGTAAAAGAAGAGGCTGCAAAATAAGAGGCTTAAAAGAATAAGCTGGTAAAATATAAGACTCACACATTTCACTTCATCATTTATATTAATTAATTACATAACATTATGCCAAGCGGAAAAAAGAAGAAAAGACACAAGATGTCTACTCACAAGCGTAAAAAGAGACTGAGAAAGAACAGACATAAGAGCAAGTAAGCTAACGGTGCTCTCATCAAGACTCTTCGTCTCTTTCGACTTAGTGAGTCACAACGAGGAACAAACCGGATGTCCAGGATTATCAGGACCCCTGTTTGTTCCTTGTTCTTAAAAACAACCCCGTCTGAGTCCTCTAAGTAGGAATCTTATTATTTCAAAACGTAACACCAAAATCCACATGACTTGTGAAGTTATTGTAGATGTACAGCCAAAGAAGATAGCCATTGCCCTGACCGAGGACAAGCGCCTCGTGGAATACCAAGAGGAGGAGCAAGCGGCAAGCTTCAATGTCGGCAACATCTATTTCGCGAAGGTTCGCAAGCTGATGCCCGGCTTGAATGCATGCTTCGTCAATGTGGGTCATGAGCGCGACGCCTTCCTACACTATCTGGACTTAGGACCACAATTCAACTCTTTTGCGAAATACCTCAAGCAAGTAGGCAGCGACAAGAAGAAAATCTTCCCGATGCAGAAAGCAAGTATTCAGCCAGAACTGCCCAAGGAAGGCAGTGTGCAGAATACCTTGCAACTGGGTCAGGAACTGCTCGTGCAAATCGTAAAGGAACCTATTTCCACCAAGGGCCCAAGGCTCACCTGCGAAATAACGTTCCCCGGACGATACCTCGTGCTGGTGCCCTTCACCGACAAAGTCAACGTCAGTTCGAAAATAAAATCCAGCGCCGAACGAGCCAGACTCAAGCAAATCATTCAGAGCATTAAGCCCAAGAACTTCGGAGTCATCGTCAGAACAGTGGCCGAAGGAAAGAAGGTGCAGGAACTGGACCAGGAGCTCATGATACTGCTCAAGAGATGGGAAGACGCCATCGCCAGAGCACACGCGGCTAAAGAACTGCCCACACTTTGCTACGAAGAGACCAACAGAACAGTGGCGCTGCTCAGAGATCTCTTCAACCCCACCTACGAGAACATCTACATCAACGACCCCAAAGTCTATGAGGAGGTAAAAGATTACGTCAGACTTATTGCACCAGAAATGCATGAAATTGTCAAATTGTACAAGGGGAAACTACCCATCTTCGACAATTTCGACGTAACACGACAAATCAAGACCTCCTTCGGACGAACGGTAAGCTACAAACACGGTGCATACCTCATTATCGAACACACCGAAGCTCTGCACGTCGTTGATGTCAATAGCGGTACACGGGCCAAGAACCCCGATGGACAGGAAGCCAATGCACTGGAGGTCAACCTCGGTGCGGCCGACGAACTGGCCAGACAACTGCGACTGCGAGACATGGGAGGTATTATCGTTGTGGACTTCATAGACATGAATCTGGCAGAAGACCGACAGGCGCTCTACGAAAGAATGGTAGAGAATATGAAACGCGACCGTGCACGCCATAACATCTTGCCACTGAGCAAGTTCGGACTTATGCAAATCACACGCCAGCGCACACGTCCCGTCATGGAAGTAAATGTCGACGAGACATGTCCCACCTGCATGGGCAAAGGTACTATCAAGTCCAGCTTCCTCTTCACAGACCTTCTCGAGCAAAAGATTGATCAATTAGTGAATCACCTGAAGATTCGCTCTTTTGTCCTACACGTCCATCCATACGTGGCCGCATACATCAACCAAGGACTCGTTTCCATGAAACGGCGTTGGCAGATGAAATACGGCTTTGGTGTCCGAGTCATCCCCAATCAGCGGCTCGCTTTCCTTCAATACGAATTCTACACCACTAAGGGTGAGGAAATCGACATGAAGAGCGAGCAAGACATGAAATGACCAATGTTTTCCACAAGCGCCGCTACTTCTGACGCTGGAAACCAACATCGGAGAGGGCAACTTGCACCAGCAAGTTGTCCTCTTCCTTTCCTCCCCCACCCCACTATCTCCCATTCCCCTTTCTCCAGACGTATATACATCTTTGCCAACACGTATGTACGTCTTTGCCAACACGTATGTACATCTTTGCCAACGCGTATGTACATCTTTGCCAACACGTATGTACATCTTCGCCAACACGTACGTACATCTTCGCCAACACGTACGTACATCTTCGCCAACACGTACGTACATCTTCGCCAACACGTATATACGTATAAAATGCAATGGTGCCTTAACCCAAAGCGGTCACAATGATTCACCCTGCGCTCAAGTATTGCGTTGACCTTTTCCGATTCATGGAAGATCCAGACAAAACATGGAATGAAATCCTTGCCAGAGAAACACAAAAGGGGACCTCCGGAACTGACCTTGTTTGAATAAAGGGGGCTTACTTTGCAAAAAAAAGACCCGAAAGTCTTGTTCTACAGGCTTTCGGGGCAGGATTTTATTACTCAACTTTCGCAAGCTCAGTTTCGTTAGGTTTAAGGTGCGAGCAAGCTCGCGGTTCAAGGTTTTCACCCTCTGTATGCACCCGCTGTAGGGGCAGGCCCCCGTGCCAGCCCGCACCGCCGGCAGGCGGTAAGATAACAGGCGGAAACGATTTGCGAACAACAAACCTGGGTGCACACGTACAGCCGTTCCGGCTGTTCGGGCTGGCACGGGGGCCTGCCCCTACAGAGGCAGAAATCGCCTGGCGGAGCGAATACAAGCCGAGCAAGCTCGATGTCTCGAAAAAAAAGATTTATGACAGATATAAAACACTTGGCAGACAGGAATTTACCTACCTGCGAAACTTCAATCAGATAATAAAAAAACAGGTCCAATAATGGACCTGTTGGAGTATAAAAAGAGTGGTGAAGTTTACATCATGCCACCCATACCCGGGGCTCCGCCCATGGGCATTTCGGGCTTGTCCTCCTTAGCGTCGCAGATGACGCACTCGGTAGTGAGGAACATACCAGCAATGCTGGCGGCGTTCTCGAGGGCTACACGTGCCACTTTGGCAGGATCGATGATACCGCAAGCCTTGAGGTTCTCATATTTATCGGCGCGGGCGTTGTAGCCGTAGTCGCCTTCAGCAGCCTTGACGTTGTTGACAACGACGCTGCCTTCAAGTCCGGCGTTCTCGACAATCTGACGCAGAGGCTCCTCGATGGCACGTTCTACGATGTGGATACCGGTGGTCTCGTCTGAGTTGTCGCCTGTGAGACCATCAAGAGCCTTGATGGCGCGGATGTAAGCAACGCCGCCGCCAGGGATAATGCCTTCTTCGATAGCAGCACGGGTGGCACACAATGCATCGTCGACACGGTCCTTCTTTTCCTTCATTTCTGTTTCCGAGGGAGCACCTACATAGAGGACTGCCACGCCACCGGAGAGTTTGGCCAGACGTTCCTGCAGCTTCTCCTTGTCATAAGAAGAAGTTGTGTTCTGAATCTCGTTCTTTATTTGGTTGATGCGATCGTGGATGAGTTCGCGCTGGCCATGTCCGCTGACAATCGTTGTGTTGTCTTTGCTGATCGTGACCTTGTCAGCAGAACCAAGCATCTCAATGGTGGCCTGTTCGAGTTTCAAGCCCTTCTCTTCGCTGATAACAACGCCGCCGGTGAGGATGGCGATATCCTCGAGCATAGCCTTGCGGCGGTCACCAAAACCAGGAGCCTTGACGGCACAGATCTTCAACTGTCCGCGCAGACGATTGACGACGAGAGTTGTGAGTGCCTCGCTATCGACGTCCTCGGCAATAACGAGCAGGGGACGACCCGTTTGAACAGCGGGTTCGAGGATGGGGAGGAAGTCTTTGAGGTTGGAGATCTTCTTATCATATATAAGAATGTAGGGGTTCTCCATCTCACACTCCATCTTCTCAGTATTGGTGACAAAATAAGCACTAAGATAACCGCGGTCGAACTGCATACCTTCTACCACACCAATTGTAGTGTCGCGGCCCTTGGCTTCCTCGATGGTGATGACGCCGTCCTTGGAGACTTTCTTCATAGCCTCTGCCAGCAACTTGCCGATCTCGGGATCATTGTTGGCACTGACGGTAGCCACCTGTTCAATCTTGCTGTAGTCGTCACCGACCTGCTCGCTTTGAGCTTTGATGCATTCCACGACTTTGGCAACAGCCTTGTCGATACCCCGCTTGAGGTCCATGGGGTTGGCTCCTGCGGTAACGTTCTTGAGACCTTCGCGGACGATGGCCTGGGCCAGGACGGTAGCTGTGGTGGTGCCGTCGCCGGCATCGTCGCCCGTCTTGGAAGCTACGCTCTTGACAAGCTGTGCACCGGCATTCTGGAAAGCGTCGGCCAGTTCGATTTCCTTGGCCACGGTGACGCCGTCCTTGGTGATTTGTGGAGCACCAAACTTCTTTTCGATGATTACATTACGACCTTTCGGGCCAAGTGTCACCTTGACAGCATCAGCCAACTGGTCAACGCCCTGCTTCATCTGCTCGCGGGCTTCAATATTAAATTTTATTTCTTTAGCCATAATAGTTTTTAGCTTGAAGTTTAAAAAATAATGAGAAATGCTTAGTGTTTAATCGTAGCTTAAAGTCTGATGTTTAATGAGAGATGCTTTGCTGCTTGCATAGTATTGTGATTAAAATCAGCAGTCAAGGTATCTGCATTAAACCTTAAACTTTAAACTAAGCGCATTTGTTGTTCTTTACGCCAATACGGCTACGACGTCGCTCTGGCGCATGACGAGGTATTTGTTACCTTCATGCTCAAGTTCGGTGCCAGCGTATTTGCCATAGAGTACCTGGTCGCCGGGTTTCAGCACCATTTCTTCGTCCTTGGTGCCATTGCCTACGGCCACGACAGTGCCCTGAAGGGGTTTCTCTTTTGCGGTGTCGGGGATGATGATGCCGCCGACGGTCTTTGTTTCAGCAGGAGCCGGCTCGATGAGCACGCGGTCTGCAAGGGGTTGAATCTTCATAATGAATAAAATTTTGAGTTGGTTATTTGATGTTATCGATTTCTACTTTCTCTGCCTGCTAAAGGTGTGCCAAAGCGCTTCTTTCTGCCAACTTGTCAGTCTTTACCCCTCCTTTTAGCCTTGCAACACGTCATCGCGACGACGCAAGCGGTGGTTTTAGTAACTTTTAACGCCTGGGAGCCGTCTGTTGAAGGAAAAAAGGCTAACTTTGCAGCTCATATAAAGCATACGTACTATGGGGCGAAGCTTACACCTTATATTATTATATATCCTGCTGATGGCTTCCGCCGTCGCCGGGGCTGATGACTCCATCCGTCTTCAACGGATAGAGGTGGAGCGCTTGCCCGACATGAATATTCCTCGCAGCGCCCATTCTGTTTTCAGCGTGAATGGCGAAGTGACGGTGGTCGGCGGGCACACGACCAACTTTATCCCAACGGCCACCGCTGAGTACTACCGTGACGGGCAGTGGCATCTCCTCGAGACGGCCTACCCCCACGACAACGGCGTCAGCGTGGTGCTCAGCTCCGGCAAGGTGATCATTGGCGGGGGCAGCGAGAAACCGTTAGGCATCGGACAGACCTTCGGCGTGGAGGAGTACGACCCTGCCACCCACACCTTCCGAGGCTACAGCTGCTTTGACACGAAGCGCACCATGGCCTCTGCCATCGAAATAGACAGCGGACGCGTCGTGGTGGCAGGCAACTGGTATGCCGGCGACAGCATCGAGGTGTTCGATGGCGACC
>JAILFY010000163.1 GCA_024697285.1 Bacteroidaceae bacterium | reverse complement strand
CTGAAATAGGTTGACTCCTGCCAAGCCTCTTAAGAGTTAAAAAGAGTTATGAGAAAAGGTCAACGTTTTGCACGCGCTTTCAAGCGTGCAGTCGCAGTGGAATACCTGCAAAGTGGTGAGGAGCGTAAGGTGATTGCCCTGAAATATGGTCTACCTAACGTCCAAACTATCAGTAATTGGGTAAGTTTATACCTAACTCCGCACGAAATTGAAACAAAATGTGTAGATTTGCCACGGATTAACGTGAATGCAGTAGAGATGGCAAACGTAGAAAAGAAAGATTCCGAGGTGCCCGTCGAGAGTCAGCAGGCCGTTATAGAGCAGCTCCAGAAGCAACTTCAGAAACTGGAGAGGCAGCTTCAGTTCGAGAAGGACCGCAACTATGCACTGAACACGCTGATAGACATTGCCGAGGAACAGGGTATCCGGATAAGAAAAAAATCTGGGGTCAAGCGGTAGAGCGCCTTTGTGAGAAGAAAGACTATACTGTCAAGTACTCTTGCAGCCTGCTTGACCACACGAAACAGGCGTATTATCAGAAGCAGAAGCGCGACCGGGACTACCTGTTGCGTGTGATGCGTATCGTTGATGCTGTCAGGGTAATCCGCGACCAGGACCCCGGCATCGGCTACTACAAGCTGTGGCTTATGATGAACCGTATGTTCCAGTGCGGCTGGGTGCCGGGCAGGGACTCGTTCCTGAGGCTGCTGCGCGACTTCCATCTGATGCAGAAGCGTCCCAAGCCGCGCTGTACGACGAACTCGAACCACCGCTACCGCAGGTACAAGAACCTCATCCGCGGTTTCGTCCCCACACGTCCGAACCAGCTTTGGGTCAGCGATATTACATACATCGACCTGGTGGACGACTGCTGCTACCTGCACCTGGTGACGGATGCATACTCGCACAAGATTGTGGGCTGGTGCCTGTCCGAGACACTGGAAGCCGGGTACACCTTGCAGGCCCTGCGTATGGCTACAGGCCAGGCTACGGCCGATGAGCTGCAGGGACTCATCCACCACTCTGACCGGGGCGTACAGTACTGCTGCAACGCCTATACGGACGAGCTGAAGAAGTATGGTATAAGAATCAGCATGACGGAGGACTACAAGCCCACGGACAATGCCATGGCAGAGCGTGTGAACGGCATCCTCAAGACTGAGGTCGTCTACCGTGAACGCCGCTTCAAGACGTACGGGGATGCGCTGGAGCGCATATCCGGCTTTATCCTCTTCTATAATGATACCCGTCCGCACTACAGCATCGGCATGAAGACACCCTCAGAGGTACATACCCAGACAGGCCCGCAGAAAGTGATGTGGAAGTCCGCCGGAGAGCTCTCGGGGGCTGTCTGCCCCCTGCCGCAGGGCACCCCCTGAGTGTTTTTCATGGTGTGGGCTTCGCCACCGCGGGTCAACGAATCCAGTACGAAGTCATATATCTCAGTTGAAAAGGTCAACGTTTCCAGTACAAAGTCCACAAAACCGGGAAAAGGGACAACAAAAGCAGGAAAGCAGACAACCTGATCAGAGAGATAAGTCAACAGAATCAGTACAATAAACAGTAATTAACAAAACAGCAACAAATCAAGGCTCAGAGAGAGTCAACATTATACAGGGAAAGACAGGGTGCAGTTTCTCACAATCTCACAATCTCACATCTCACATTTAGCCCCTGAAAAAAACATTTTCAATTAGAAAATATATTATTTATTAATATATTATAATATATTAATAAATAAAAGATACATCCAAAACCTAATTGTGAGATGTGAGATTGTGAGATGTGAGATTCAGTCTTGCCCTGAACGTTCATCCCTACTGAAAAGGTTGACCCGCCAGCCTGAGAAGAGTTGACTACCTTCGCTGAGCAAAGCCGTCAATGGAGATTGAAATCATTGAGAGAAAAGCAGGCTCATTGCATCAGTCTTTACGCCGGACGCACGTAAATATCGCATTTTTATTTGCATTCGTTCTCATATCTTTGTATATTTGCAGATGAATACATCAACCATGATCAGATAAGTGATGAAAAGAGAATTAGGGAACATCGTTGACAATGTGGACGGACTGAGTGAGTGGCTGAGTAGCGTACCATACAAGCTGCGCCGGCAGGGGCAACTCTATCGGGCGGAGGAGCTCTATCAGGGGTATGAGCCATCGGACGATGAGGCGGAAGACAAGGCTTCGTTTGCGACCTGCTACGACAGCAGGGTTTACCAGCATTTCGTGGAGCAGGGCAAGGAAGCCAGGGATATCAGGGAGTCGGTGGCCCGCACCATTCACGACCACGGCATCCAGACGGCGCTCAAGGCATTTATTGCCGAACATAATCCGCTGAAGTGTGTTGGCATCATGGGCGGACATTCGTTGTTGCGTACCGACCCGATGTTCTCGTTTGTGACGATGCTGAGCAAACAGCTTACCGAAGAGGGATTCTTCATGGTGAGCGGCGGTGGTCCCGGGGCGATGGAGGCCACACATTTGGGGGCTTGGATGGCTGGCCACACCGATGAGGAGGCGCAAGAGGCCATCCGCATGCTTGCCGAGGCAGCCGTATCGTTCAAGGATCAGAAGTGGTTGTCGTCGGCACTCGAGGTGATGCGCCGCTTTCCGCAAAACCGATACATCAGTTTAGGCATACCCACCTGGCTCTACGGTCATGAGCCTTCCACACCCTTTGCCACGCATATTGCCAAGCTGTTTACGAACAGCATCCGCGAAGACATCATCCTGACCGTTGCCTATGGCGGCATTATCTATACCCCTGGCAGCGCAGGCACCTTGCAGGAAGTGTTCCAGAACGCCGTTCAGGACCATTACCTGTCGTTCGGCTTTGCCAGTCCGATGGTGTTCCTCGGTAAGAAGTACTGGACAGAAGAAGTGCCGGTGTATCCGCTGATGCAATTCCTGATGGAAACAGGAAAATACGAGAACCTGCTCTTGACCCTCTCTGACGATCTCGAGGAAATAGAGCAGGTACTGAAGAATTTTCAGAAGACCATCCCCTGCGAATAACAGGCTCCTGACGGATGCATCCGCATCTGAACGGATCATCTTGCGACTTCTTACACTCTGGGCAACACAATCACCAGCTCCGCTACTTTTGCATGGGCTGAGATTTCAGCTCATGTTCCGACATGCCTTAAACCTAAAACCTTGAACCTTAAACCTTGAATCACCAGCTCCGCTACTTTTTACAAGAGCTCAAATTTGAGCTCTTGTTCCGACATGCCTTAAACCTTAATCCTTAAACTTTGAACCTTAAACCTTAAACCTGCAGTTCTCTCCCCCAACGGGGGAGTTGGAGGGGGCTTCTTGAAACAGTTGAATAAAAACTTCTAAACAATTAAAATTAAATAATCTATGAAATCTGTGGAAATCTGTGGAAATCTGTGGGCAAATCCTTAAACTTTGAACCTTAGACTTTTAACCCTTTACCCATCGTCTTGCCGCGGGAAAAAACTGTAAAGAAACGCGAAAAATTATTCCGGGCAGTAGCGAATACCACCCGGAAACCGTTGCGTATGTTCTTTATTTTTTGTATCTTTGTAGTGTAAAAAGAAGCGCTCTTTGACACGATTCCGTACCGTTGAGCACCAGTGGGAGAGACCGTTTGAGGGCCCGCAGACGATGCCTTTCCGGCTGGCTCAGATCACCTCGATGCCCTGCTGCTCGCAGAGTTTCAGGCTCAGCTCCTTGAGCTTGAACTTCTGAATCTTGCCCGAGCCTGTCAGGGGGAACTCATCGACGAAGAACACGTACTTCGGGGTCTTGTAGCGGGCAATCTTGCCGCGGCAGAACTCGCGCACGTCCTCCGGCTGCATCGTCACACCCTCGTAGAGAATGATGAAGGCGCCCACCTCCTCACCATATTTCTTCGATGGAACGGCAGCCACCTGTACGTCCTTGATGCCGGGCATGTGGTAGAGGAACTCCTCAATCTCGCGCGGGTAGACGTTCTCGCCGCCACGGATGATCATGTCCTTGATGCGGCCGGTGATGCGGTAGAAGCCCTGCTCGTCCTTCACGCCCAGGTCGCCCGACTGGAGAAATCCGTTCTTGTCGATAACCTCGGCGGTGGCCTCCGGGTTCTTGTAGTAGCCCTTCATCACGTTGAAGCCACGGCAGCACATCTCGCCCTGCACGCCCACGGGGCACTCCTCGCCCGTCTCGGGGTCGAGCACCTTCACCTCGACAAAGGGATAGTCGCGGCCTACGGTGGTGCAACGCTGATAGAACGAATCGTTCAGGCAGGTCTGCGTCATTCCCGGCGACGACTCCGTCAGTCCGTACACGCTGGTGATGGTCATGAACATCTTCTCGCTCACCTGCTTCATCAGCTCGACGGGACACAGCGAACCTGCCATGATGCCGGTGCGCAGCGACGACATGTCGAACATCGGGAACATCGGGTGGTTCAGCTCGGCGATGAACATCGTGGGCACGCCGTAGAGGGCCGTACACCTCTCCTTATGGACGGATGCGAGCACCACCAGCGGGTCGAACTTCTCGACCATCACCTGGGTGCAGCCGTGCGTCAGGCAGTTCATCGTGGCAAGCACCACTCCGAAGCAATGGAACAGCGGCACGCAGACGCAGAGCTTGTCGTCCTGGGTGAAGCCCATGTTCTCGCCCGTGAAATAGCCGTCGTTGGAGATGTTGTAATGCGTCAGCATGACGCCCTTGGGGAATCCCGTGGTGCCCGAGGTGTACTGCATGTTGCAGACGTCGTGGCAGCCCACGCTCTGCTTGGCTTTCAGCAGGTCCTCGTCCTCGATGTTCTGTCCCAGCAGCAACAGCTCGGCGGTGTTGAACATGCCGCGGTACTTCTCCATGCCGATGTAAACAACATTCTTCAGGTAGGGGAAGCGCTCGCTGTTCAGGTGGCCGCGCTGGCACTCCTTCAGCTCGGGCAGCATGGTGTAGGTCATGTCGACGTAGTTGCAGTCCCATGTGCCGTCGGTGATGCACAGGGTGTGCATGTCGGAGTCCTTGCACAGGTACTCCAGCTCAGCCTGCTTGTAGTTGGTGTTCACCGTCACGAGCACGGCGCCAATCTTGGCGGTGGCATAGAGGAACGTCAGCCAGTCGGGCACGTTGGTGGCCCAGATGCCTACGTTCGAGCCTTTCTTCACGCCGATGGCGAGCAGGCCCTTCGCCAGATTGTCCACACGCTCGTTGAAAGTCTTCCACGTGAAGCGCAGGTCGCGGTCGGAGTATACGATGTATTCCTTGTCGGGCGTTGTCTCAGCCCAATGCTCCAGCCACTGGCCCAGCGTGCGCTCCGACAGCTCATATCCGGCGCTGCCCGTTTCGGCAGGGTATGTTCTTTTAATGGTCTCCATATTTCTGAGTAATCCGAGTAATCCGAGTAATCTGAGTATTCCGAGTAATCTGAGTAATCCGAATAATCAGAAAGGAATATACACTACTGCCAGTATTCTGGCCGACTTGCCGGCAACACCGTGCACATGGTGCTTCACGATTGAGTCGTAGAAGATGCTGTCGCCCTCTTTCAGCGTGTAGGTGGTCTTGCCATAGTCGATTTCCACCTCGCCGCTCATCACGTAGATGAACTCCTCGCCCTCGTGGGCAGACAGCTGGAACTCTCTCTCCTCGGTAGGGTTGATGTCGATGACAAACGGCTCCATGTGGCGTCCGGCCTTCTGCTTGGCCAGCGGATGATACTCCATGTGCTTGCGGGCGTCGGCGGTACCGTTCGAGAAGCTGATGCTGTTGGCAAGGCGGTCCTCAGCGCGGCTCACCACGGGTCCCAGCTCGTCGTTGTCGTCGAGGAAAGTGCCCAGTCGCACACCCAGGGCGCGTGCTATCTTAATCAGCGGCCCGAGAGAGGGCAGGTGCTGGTCGTTCTCGATAGAATTGATTTGCTCAACGGAGAGACCGCTGCGCTCGGCCATCTCCTCCACGGAGATGTTTTTGGATTCTCTCATTCCTTTGATTTTGAATCCAACGATAGTATGATGATTCGACATATCTTTTTATTAAAAAAATAATACCTATGCTTAATTCGGCTGCAAAAGTACAAAAAAAATGTCGAATTGAAAGAAAAAAGAGAGAAAAAACTACAAACCCTATGATTTTTCGTGATGTGGGAAGGGAATTGGCAAGATGATTTTC
>JAILFY010000145.1 GCA_024697285.1 Bacteroidaceae bacterium | reverse complement strand
TTGCTTGCCGTTCCTCTCGAAGGCGTAGTGGACTACGGCGAGAGTGGACAGTGAGCAAGGCACAAAAAGAGATGCTGTTCTGGTAAAAAAGAACCCATAAACAAAAGATATTGTTCAGTTCGGCCTAATGACCGATTTGGGTTTATAATTGCTGTTTGGTATATTTATAATTGTCGTTTGGTAAATTAAAAAACATGTATGCAAAGACGTAAGCATTCGATAAAAGTCCATTCCCTCTGTTTTTGCGTAGTATGTAGTTTATTTACAGCAACATTATTCATGGCTGGCCTCCGCTTGAGGAAGCATAAGCCTTTCACATTTTTTTCAAAGAAGTTTGGGAGGCGCGATGACGAAGTCAGGAGATTCTACCTGACTTCAGTTATCCCCTGTGTCTTCATTGTGCTCCCCTGTTTAACTCCACTTTTTCTCATCCAGTCTGCTGTCATCACAAGTGGCAAAAAGTACGTGTCCGCGAGAAATGTTGTTCAAAATAAACTACATACTACATGAATTTTTATTGAGAAGTCCATTTCCCGTCATTCTCATGTAGTATGTAGTTTATTTTGAACAACATTTTCGCGGGAGGGAGGAGAATCGCCGCGGACGGACCGCTGCGCATTCGACCCAAGGGAGGTGGGGAAAGTAGGTGGGGGAAGGGAGGGGAAAGGGGAGGTAGTGGACTCTTCAATGTGTTTCTTGTGTATGGTATATAGCATATTTCGAATTATTGGTGTACGGTAAAAACTCACAATCAAGTAACTTTAATACCTGATTATAAACTGGCTGTCCGGTAAAATTGCAATCTTTGTCCATGATTATGCTTTAATTTGTGGCGAAATCAAGGATAATCAAAGGGCTGATACTTCATGCGAGTAACAGCCCTGAATTAATTTTCAGAAAAGTTTTACCGGACAGCAATATTTGAAAAGGCTCTTCTACCGTCCCGTACTTCTCAACGTACGGAACAGAAGACTGGGAGTTCGCCCCGTTACCCCACCCCCGTCAGTTCTCCCGCCCTCTGCTCCGCCATCTTACTCCCCTTCTCCGTGGCCATCTTGTCTGGGTCTGGAATTATACCTACTCTCCCGAGGTCCAGACGGTCGGCATCAAAACAGGCATCAACGGTGGGATTGCCGGTTCGGTGCGTAGTTGTATGAAGTCGGCAGGCGGTCTTAAGCAGTTCCATCTGCTGATCGGTGATCTCCCGCAGCAAGGTGTATCGCAAGGTATCTATCCATTCAGCGGCCCGTGCTCCGTGGTGATAGTCGGGACCATCGTCTTTCCTACAAGAGTCGTGGAGGTAGGCGAAGAGGCCTACCACCAGCGGGTCCGCGTCTGGTGTCAGCAGCCATTGTCCATTCTTGTAGACACGGTCCCAGTGGCCGACTCCGTGCGTAGGGCCAAGCGTCCATCGGGCAATCATGAATGCCCGTATCTTTTCCACAAGTGTTTCCATTGTTCATAAGCCCCCCCCCCGGCACTGGGGCCGAGGGGGATTGCGAGGTTGATTGTCTATTGTTCCCACTGGTAGTTCCAGGGGGAGTCGCTTTCTTCATCGGTGTCCGTCGGTGATTGTCCTTTCACCCATCCGCCATTGCTTCCGCTTACGGTGGTGTCTGAGATGGAAGCGAGCAGTCCGTCGGCAGTAGATAGTTCCCGGGAGTCCATAGTCGGACAGATATATATCTTCTTCATGTTCGTACGTTGGTTTTTTGTCTGATTACTATTCCACTGTACGTTCCTCAACGGACCCACAGTTTCTTGCCATTCACGATATAAAGTCCTGAAGTCGTGCGGATGACTCGTCGTCCGCTGAGATCATAGACAGGTACGTCGGTAGTGCTCTGCGGCACGTTCTCCACTGCCGTCTGTTCGCCAGAGAAGTCCACGAGGAAGCCCTTGGCGCTGGAACCCTGCACGGTGGCAGCAGTGATGTAGGCTCGGTTGGCCTGTAAGGTAGTACCATCCCACTTGAAGAACCCCACCGAAGTGCCATCCGTGCCGAGGAAGTAATCGGAGGAAGCACTGACGGATAGATTCGTGTAGGTACCTGTGAGACTCGTCGTCATGACGGGTGCTACCGCATAGTTTTCTCCGATGGTCAGTGTGGCACTGGCACTGCTGCCCTTGAGCATCACCGGAGTACCGGCGGCCAAGGTACCACTGACCAAGGTAGGTGTGGCAGTGCGTCCGTCTACCTCTACGGTATAGGCGCTGGCGCCCTCAATAGCAGTGACGTCAAAGGGTGCACAGAAGGTGGCATAATAGTTCTCGCCGTCCGGAGAGTTCAGGTTCATGCTGACCTCTGTGGCGTCTTCAACGGTCCACTTCGACGAGGCAGAACTGGAGCCGGAAGTCCATCCGACAATGGCATATTGTTGCGACTTGGAGCAGTGCATGTAGGTGTAGGTGCCGTTAGAGGTCTGGAAGGATACTACTCCCGGCTGAACAATGGTCACAGCGCAACTGGCAGCGTTGTCACTGGGAGTGCGTTTGGAGCCTTGCTTCAGTACGTCGAGGCAAGTGCCCTGCAGCTGCAGGGTGAAGGTGGTGTTATTGGTGTTGGTCAGATAGACCACCGTCTTGGGCGAGGTTGCATCTGCCATACCACGCAAACAGACGGTGTTGCCACTGTCCTCCGATCCGTCGTAGCCAAGGTAGTAGCCGCTTTCGTTGACGTTCTTGATGCGATAGAAGCCCGTGGCGGGATAGTTCATATGGGTACTGATGACATTGATGAGATTGCTGTAGGTTGTCTCGTCGCAAGTGGTCATGGAGGGCGAGTAGCCAGCAGCTTCAAGAGCTGTCTTTCCGGTCTCGGTGATGCTGAAGTACTGACCTGCTGTGGAATAATAAGGAGCCACGTTGGCCGTCACCTGTTCGAGGTATTCGTCGGGCACCTCCTCCACGGTGAAGGTGGAGCCTGTGTCGGAAGCGGCAGCACTGTTGTTCCAATAGCCGAGGTAGCTGTTTTGCGACGTGTCGTTGAGGTACCTCACATTGTTCTGAGCCTCTCGCAGGGTGAAGCCTTTGTCGGCGTTCCTGGCGATGAACCAAGCGGTGCTGTTGTCGCTGGAGAGCACTGGATAGGTGTCGGCATAGAGAGTCATGTCTGCCCCAGCAGTTTTGTTGATGACCTGGATTCCAGTGTAGGGATTACCCAGGAAGGCCCACTGTCCAGCGGCTTCGCTGTGAGCAACACTGTAGAGGGGATACCTCTGGGCCGTGGCATCGTAGACGAGGTACTTGCCGCGCAACTTCACGAGATACCAGTTGGCGTCAGCGTAGCTCGTGGAAACGGTGAAGGGCGGAGCGAAAGTACACTTGACATACACGAAATTGGTGGAGGAGTCGATGGTCTCAAGGGATTGGGTGCAGTCCGCATCTGAATAATAGGTGTAGGTGCAGTAGTCGCGCTCCAGGGACGTGGGCAGGGTGGGTGCGCCCTCTGCATATTCCACTTCCAGGGAGGCCACAATATCGTTGTCCACAACAACGCAGTAGCCGAGGAGTCGGTCGGTAGTCAACACGACATCTTTGCCGTCGCCTTGGGCGGCCTTCAGGGTGTAAGTCTGGGCCGTAAGTCCCGCAGCCACGGTCTCACTGACCTCGAAGGACTCCGTGTTGGCAATGGCCACGAGGTTGTTCTCGTCGTCATAGATTTTGAAGCCCACAGCGCCACGGCCTGTGCCTGCGATGGTCACAGTGGTTCCCGAGACGGAATAGCTGTAGGTGCCGGTGATGGCTGTTGCGTAGGAACCATAGTATCCCGTAGTGCCGAAGGTCTCTGCATCATTGCCATTGTAGGTGCTCAGAGTGCTTCCGGTGCAACGGTCTTCAATGAAGAAGATGTTGTTGCCGCTGTTGGGATAGGATTGCATGGTGCTCTTCACAGTGGTGACATAGGACTCAGCCGTCTGGATGTATTTATTCGTGTAGTCACCAAAGAACCACACCTTGTCAGTGGTGTTGTCGTTGTCGTTTTCCACGGTGGGCTGCAATTCCCAGAAGCCCCATACATCGAAGAACTCACTGAGGTCGGTTTGTGTGATGGAGGCGGCATACTGCGCCATCTTCAGCCAGTCGGCTGAGGCGGCAGAGGGGTTGTCGGGGGACGTACCCTGCACCAGCGGGTCGCTACGCAGGGCATCGTAGAGGGCACTGATGAACGAGAAACCGGTGTTGCTGTCTTCGCCATCGGGCTGATAGTGTCCAAGGTAGTCGAAGTAGAGCCACAGTTGGAAGTAGAGGTAGTTGCTGATCCAGGTGTCGTCGTAGGTGCCCGTCTTTGTCCTCATACCTCCCATGTCTATCCAGGAGTATCCGTTGTTGAAGCGGTTTGCCAGTCCTGCCACGCCGTGGCCGCGGCTGGAGCGGGTGCTGTCGAAGATTTCTCCATAAGCGTCGGTGGCACCAGTGGAGAGGAAGTTCACGCACTGGGCCAGCGAGTTGTTGGAGCTCTCTGTCATACCAGCAAGGTTGATGGGATCTTGATGTGCGTGGGCCAACTCGTGTTCGATGACCCATATGGTGCCACCGTCTGTTCCCACTTTGCGCAGCGCCTCGCTGTTGAAGAGGTTGGTAGCATAGATTCCGGGGTGACTGGAACCATAGCTACCCCAGAAAGGATTACCGCCGGCAAGGTTGTCATAGGGGTTGACCATCATCTTATAGCGTCCGTCCGTGGCCCACTGCGAACAGCCTGCCAGTTTCTGCATAGTCTGGAAGATAAAGTCCCAGACGCGCATGACGTTCACAGGGCTACTCTCGGCGACCACTCGTTCCGTGACCAAGTTCAATAGCGTGCTGTGGCCCTTCACGTGGAGATAAGTGCCCGTGAACATATTCTCCTTCAGCCATGCCCAGTCATTGTCGGTGTGGCCACGTTGCATGTCAAAGCAACCGGTGCAGGAGCCGCCTTCGATGTGTATCTTGATGTCACTGTAGTCGTTGCAACTCTTGGTAGTGTTGTGAAGGATATAACTGATAAAGAGTTCACACTCCTTGGCAACGTAGATGGCATTGCAGCCCTGCTGCAGGGTTGTGGTGGAGCCATACTGAGCCGTACCACTCACACACTCTACCTCCAACGTCACGTCTTCATCGCTCGGAACAGCGTCCACATAGAGATAGATGACGTCGCCGGCTTGAGCCTGAATACCTGTGGGATGGAAAAGGCGCGAGAAGGGTCCAATTTCAGTGACATCTCTCCAGAGGGCGCAGTCGCTCCAGATGTCATAGTTGTGGATGCGGAAACTCTTCTCATAGGCGTTGTATTCTTCATCCTTCGCCTCGTTCCAGGTGCTGTTCTTCACCCTCACGGCCATCTCCTGCAGGGCTGTGGGCAGTCCGGCTGTAGCCAGTGCGGCCTGCAGCGCCTCGTCAGAATAGGAGGAGTAGGCGCTCTTCAGGGTGGTGCAAGCTGCATCGTCGAAGAAAGTGGCGAGGGCAGTGCTGTAGCCATTGGCATTGTTTAAAACAGCGTTCAGTTCTGCCACTGCCGCGAGGTCTTCTTCCGTGATACTCACCTGCTCCAACTTCCAGTAGGAAGGGGCTGTGGCGTAATCCCAACCAACGACCATGTAGTTCTGCGAGCTGGAGCAGTGGAGCCCGTACCAGGTGGCGCTGGGGTTCTGGAAGGTGAAGAGAACACTGCCTTCATCGTCGGTGACAGTGCTTGCGGCGAAGGCGTAGATGGAGGCTGCTGTCTGGTACTGCACGCTGGTACCCGTAGAACCCTGGATATAGTTGCCGCTGAAGAGGTTCTTCATCACATAATTGCTGCCCGAAGAGGTCAGCTGCCAAATCTGGTTATAAGCTGTTTCATCGGCTTCTGCACCGCTCACGGCATTTGCCGACTCTGCCATATTCAGATTGGAATAGACGCTGCTGTGGAGGCGGTAGTACTGTCCGCTGGCGATGCTGGTGGCCACGCTAGCCTGCTCCATCTCTACTACGAACGAGTTGATATAAAGGGTATTGCCTCCGTTGGCTGTCTGAATGGTGAACGTCGTTTGTTGGGTGAAGAGCCCGCTGGACTCGAAGTCCACGAAGCTTCCGGTGTAGCCGTAAGAATCTATCCATCCCGTAGTCGTACCATCCGTGGCCGTTAGCTTGTGCTGGTAGTTATGGGAATTGGATGAGGCGCTTATATTGTAGCTCGTGATGACGTAGCCGCTGGGCGCCGTAAGGGTGATGGTGTGAACCTCGGTGTCCGAGGTGGTCAGACTCAGGCAGTTGCCATAATTGGTGTTGACGTACGTCGAACCGATAGTGACGTCGGAGTTTTTGGCTTGAAGAATCACGCCTGCCAAACCAGAATTGTCATTGCTGGTGAAGGTGTAGCTGTCCGTGTGTGTGCCGTAGTTCGTGGGCAGCACGTCGGATTTGGCAATTGTGACAGTCTTGACCGTATTGCCGCTGAGCGCCCAAACGCTGCAGAACGAGCAGAGAGCACAGAATAAAAGAACAATTCTTTTCATATATAGGTTGTTAATAGTTTCTGATAAAGGTACAAAAGAGTCGCCGGAGCCATTTTTTCTATCTCGTCTATGATGTCTATCTCGTCTATTTTGTCTATCCAGGATAGATGAAATAGACGAGATAGATGAAATAGACAAGATAGACATCTACCTCCGCGCTCCCCCGCGCCAGCCTTCCCCTCTCCCTGGGGGAGGGGCAGGGAGTGGGCCGGCCGGGAGTTGGCCGTGGGCTTCAGGCCAGCAGCTGTTTCACGATCTCGGAGATGACTCGTCCGTCTGCCTTGCCGGCCAGTGCCTTGCTGGCGACACCCATCACCTTGCCCATTTCTTTCATGCTAGT
>JAILFY010000140.1 GCA_024697285.1 Bacteroidaceae bacterium | reverse complement strand
AAATCGTTGTGTGCCTTCTGATGGAGGAGTGTCACCTCATAAGGTAGCCCCAGGTCCAGGAATTCGTGCACCGTGTCGAGGATATGAGCGCCCCAGTCGCCCAAGGCTCCCATTCCGAAGTCATACCAGCTGCGCCATTCGCCCTGATGGTACTTTGCAGAATAATCATGCCATTGAGAGGCTCCGAGCCAGGTGTCCCAGTCCATGCCCGATGGCAGGGGTTCAGCCTCGGGCAACTGCTTGATATTGGGGTCAAAACGATGCCAACGCCGGCTGTTGTTCATGTGTGCCGTCACGGCCGTGACATCCTTGATGATGCCTGCTTCTTGCCACGCCTTGAACTGGAAGTAGTTGGCCTCGGAGTGACCCTGATTGCCCACTTGTGTGGCCAGCTCAGGATGTCTGCGTGCCATCTGCATGAGGAGTTCTGCCTCGTAGAAGGTGCGAACCATGGGCTTTTCCAGATAGATGTGCTTGCCATGGGACAATGACATCATCGCGATGGGGAAATGGATGTGGTCTGGCACTGCTGCGACGACGGCGTCGAATGCGTTGGCCGCTTTCTCGAAGAGGTCGCGGAAGTCGCGGAAACGAGGCACGTTGGGGTAGCGGCTCAGGACTTTCTGACATTGCTGACCATCGAGGTCTACGTCGCACAGGGCGGCTACTTCCACCATATTGGTGCGCAGGAAGTCATCGAAGTCTTGTTCGCCTCGGTTGCCTATACCTATGAAGGCTACTCGCACCTTGTCGGTCTTGGCGTCGGCGGTCTGGCGGGAGGTCATGAGATGTGGTGTGGAGGCGCTGGCGAGATGTGGCAGGCCGCCGAGGGTGAGGCCAGCAACGCTGGCACCCATGGTTTTCAAGAAGTTTCGTCGGGTTGTCATGCTATTGTTATTATAAAGGTATATCATATATATTGAGTCTCAATGGAGAACAGGGAGTGTCGCAGGGCGACTTCTCTGGAGACGTCTGAGAATTATTTGTGGTGATGGGACCGGTAGCCTCGTTCGTGGCGATGAAGGATGAATGGGAGGTGATGCTCCGACTTAGGTCGTCGGCCAATCAGACAGAGAAAACCATATATGAGCAGGCGCAGAACAATCCATGCAACGTAGAGCACGGCGGTGGCCATGAGCACATAGAGGATGGAGGTCCAGAGCTCGCTCAACGGTGCATCGTAGTTAATGATGGCATAGATGTTTAGTCCTGTGGCTATCAGGAAGCATACGAGGAGCGATAGAAGTTCCTTGCGGATGCGATGGGATGGGAGGTAGAAGTAAGGCATGGTTCTTGGGGGTGTGACAGTTATTCTTAGGGGAATGCAATAGTGCTTCTAAGGGGACGAGAGAGAAGTTCTTAGGGGGAGTGGGGACTGTGGTTATATATGTTATGCAGGGGAAATGCTGCTTGCGAGGGTCGCAGGCAAGGTGGAAGTTATCTGTGGGGCGCTTTGGTGCCGTAGGGCTCGTAGTCAATCTTCATGGCTTCGGGGAAGGGGAGGGTCTTGTGCTGTTCTATGGCTTCGTGCCCGATGAGGCATAGCTGTGTGGCGTAGTAGCCTTCTTCCGCGATGCGTGGAGGTTGAGTCGCGGTGCAGACGGCTTCCACGAACGCCTCGGTGAGGAGTGACGTACCGTCGGCCTCAGGAGCTTTGCCCAGGATATATTCGCCCGGATTGTTGCGCGCCACCTCCGGGTCCCAACTGCTGCCGGCAAACGTGTTGGCGCCCCATATCTTGTCCTCCCATTCCATCAGCATCTGCACGAAAGCTGGGGCGGGTGCAGGACCGTAGTCTTCGAAATAGTATTTGCCTCGTTCCGGTTCCACCGTGCCTTTGTTGCCAAGGATCTGTTCTTCGAGACCATAGAACTTGTTGCTGATGACGGAAGCATAGGTCATTTGCTTGCCATCCTCGAATTCATAGATGCAGTGGACATTGTCGTAGACCTCGCGCCCGTCCTTCCAGAAGGTGATGGCGCCGGTGCCCATGACTCGGGAGGGCAACTGGCCCAGCGCCCAGGTACCTACCTGCAGCTGGTGGCAGGCGAGCTCGGTCATCAGTCCCTTGGAGGATTCGCTGTAGAGGCGCCAGTTGATGAGCCGTTCCAATTCGGGCGAGGGCACTTCTCTGCGCCAGTCGCCGTTGCGGTTCCAGAACGCATGTATGGCCGCCACCTCGCCGAAGACCCCCTGGTGAACGAGCTCCATGACCTGGATGTAGCGCGGGTCGAAGAGTCGCTGCTGGCCGGTGAAGAAGATGCGTCCGGAGGCGAGGTGACGTCGGTAGAGGTCCAGTGTCTCTTCCATCGTATAGGCGATGGCCTTCTCGCAGTAAACGTGCTTGCCTGCCTCGAAAGCATCCCGTGCAATCTGATAATGGGTGTTCAGGGGCGTGGCAATGACCACTCCGTCTATGGTCTTGTCTTCCAGCAACTGTCGGTAGTCGTGGTAGGTCTTTGCGGTGGGCACCACCATCAGCGCTTCGTCGAGCGAGGGCTGATAGATATCTGCGAAGGCAACGATTTCACATTTCGGGTTCTGGGCCAGGAAACTGAGGAGGAAGCGACCGCGGGAGCCCGGGCCTATCAGTCCCAGCCGGCAACGCTCGTGGGCGCTCTCGTCCACTGTGGCGAAGGTGCGCAACCACGGGCTGGTGGCCGCGAGTGTGGTGGCCCCCATAAGTCCAAGGTTTTTTAGGAAGTGTCGGCGGTTCATGGGTGTTGTTTTATTTCTGCCAGGAGATATTACTCCTTAGTATTACTGTCAGGAGTTATTGCTCCTGTCCTATTTCTGCCAGGAGTTATTACTCCTTTGTCTTTCTGCCAGGAGTTATTACTCCTTAGTCTTACTGTCAGGAGATACTGCTCCAGTCTATTTGTTTTTTGTTGAGTTCGCGCAGGTGTGCCCACATCAGGGCGTTCTCGGGGCGATTCTGGTCGGGGTCTGCGTCAAGGATGTCGTTGGCCATGTCGCGAGCCAACTGCACGAGCTGTCCGTCTCGCGCCAGGTTGGCGATGTGCAGGTCGAAGGCGACGCCGCTCTGCTGTGTTCCCTCGAGGTCACCCGGACCGCGGAGCTTCAGGTCGGCCTCTGCAATCTCGAATCCGTCGTTGGTCTCGCACATGATGTCTATGCGTTGGCGAGTCTCCTTGGCGAGCTCGTATTTGGTCACGAGGATGCAGTAGCTCTGTTCGGCACCGCGCCCCACACGACCGCGCAGTTGATGGAGCTGTGCCAGACCAAATCGCTCGGCGTTCTGGATAACCATCACGGAGGCGTTGGGGACGTTCACACCTACTTCTATGACGGTTGTGGCCACCAATATCTGTGTCTCTCCGCTTACGAACCGTTCCATCTCGGCATCTTTCTCCGCTGCTTTCATCTTGCCGTGAACCTTGGAGATGTGCAGGTCGGGGAAGATACCGCAGAGCTGTGCGTAGCCGTTCTCCAGATCTTGCATGTCTGCTTTCTCGCTCTCCTTGATAAGCGGATAGACGACATAGACTTGTCGCCCTTTCTGCACTTCCCGTCGTATGCTGTGGTAGAGGGCTTCGGGTTTCTCGGTCCAGAAGTGGCGTGTCTCTATGGGCTTGCGTCCGGGCGGCATTTCGTCGATGACGCTGACGTCGAGGTCGCCGTAGAGGGTCATGGCCAAGGTGCGGGGGATAGGTGTGGCCGTCATGACGAGCACGTGAGGTGGCGTCTCGCTTTTCTTCCAGAGGCGGGCGCGCTGGGCTACTCCGAAGCGGTGCTGCTCGTCGATGATGACGAGGCCCAGGCGACGGAACTCCACTGTGTCTTCGAGCACCGCATGGGTGCCGATGAGTATCTGCACCTCCCCAGTGAGCGTACCTTCTAAGATAGGTCCGCGTCGCTTCTTGCCCTTCACGTTGCCCGTGAGGAGCTCCACCCGCACGGGCATGTCCTTCAGCAACTCCCGGAAAGTGGCATAGTGCTGTTCGGCCAGAATCTCTGTGGGGGCCATGAGGCAGGTCTGATAGTCGTTGCCGATGGCGATGAGCATGAGCAGCAGGGCTACGAGGGTCTTGCCGGAACCTACATCGCCCTGCAGCAGACGGTTCATCTGGCGGCCCGACCTCATGTCGTTCCACATCTCGCGGATGACGCGTTGCTGGGCACCTGTCAACTGAAAGGGCAGGTAGTTGGAGTAGAAGGTGTTGAAGTAGGTACCTACAGTGGAGAAGACGTAACCATGCACTTTCTGTTGGCGCAGACGGGTGTAGCGCAACAGGCTGAGCTGGATGAAGAAGAGTTCTTCGAATTTCTGGCGGTAGGTGGCGCGGCGCAGCGCCTCGGCGCTGCCGGGATAGTGCAGGTCGTGGAGCGACTGACCTCGCGAGACGAGCATCAGCCGCTGGATGAGGTGGTCCGGCAGCGTCTCACCGATATAGTTGGTGCCATCGCTTGGGAAGACTTTGGCGATGAGGGTGGTGGTGAAGCGTTCTATGGAGTGGCTGTTCATCCCCGCCTTCTTCATCTTGTCGGTGGTGTTGTAGTAAGGCTGCAGTCCTATGGCATCTACCTGCAGGGTGTCTGCCGGGTCTATGTCCGGATGGGGAATGTTGATGCGTTGGTTGAAAATTCCGGGGCGCCCGAAGACGATGTATTTCTTGCCGATGAGGTAGTTCTTCTTGATCCACCTGAAGGAACTCGACTGAAACCATACGAGGTCCATGATACTTCGGCCGTCGGTGAAGTGGGCTATCAGACGTCGTTTGCGCCCCTTGCCCTCTTCCTCGAAACTGAGTATCTCACCCAGCACCTGCACGAAAGGCATGTCGGCCGTCAGTTCGTGGATATAGAACAGGTGGGTGCGGTCGATATGCTTGTAGGGGAAGTAGAATAGCAGGTCGTGGAACGTCGAGATGCCGAGTTCCTTTTCCAGGACTTCAGCCCGTGTGGGGCCCACTCCTGGCAGGTAGGTTATAGGGGTAGAGAGGTCTATGGAAATAGCTTTTCTGTCTGCAAAAATAACGATTATAATTGGAGTTCTTGTAGGGGAAAGACTATAATTAACGTTGATTAACAGAAAAGTAAATCGAAACTCGGAAATATGGATTACATTTGCGGCAGAATAAACAGGAATTCCTATGAGATATCGCTTATCCGTCGTGTTGCTGATGATGGCCTTCAGCACCTGTCTCGTGGCACAAGGTAATATCCACGAACGTTCGTCGCACTACGAGTGGCCTGAGGACACTGCTGTGGTCCGGAAACTGAAGTCGTGGCAGGACCAGAAGTTCGGCGTCCTGATTCATTGGGGGCTCTATGCTGTTCCCGGCATCGTGGAATCCTGGTCCATCTGCGACGAGGACTGGATAACACGCGACACCACGCGCACCTACCAGCAGTATAAGGACTGGTACTGGGGGCTGGCAGACTCTTTCCGTCCTACTCAGTTCGACCCCTGGCAGTGGGCGCAGGTGGCCTCGGAGGCTGGGATGAGATATATGATCTTCACCTCCAAGCACCACGATGGTTTCTGCCTCTGGGACAGCCGGCAGACGGACTTCACCGTGGCCCGACGGGCGTTTGCCGACGACGGCCGGAGGGACATCCTGCGCCACGTCCTGGCGGCGTTCCGCAGCCATGACTTCCTCGCGGGCATCTATTTCTCCAAGCCCGATTGGCACTCGCAGTATTATTGGTGGGACGTCTATCCCACGAAGGGCCGCAACGTGAACTATTCCGTGGAGAAATATCCGTGGCGCTGGCAGCAGTTCCAGCGCTACACCTATAATCAGATAGAAGAACTGATGACCGACTACGGCCCGGTGGATTTGCTGTGGCTCGATGGCGGATGGGTGTGTCCGCAGAATCGTGGACAGGACATCGACATGCCTCGCATAGCTGCGATGGCGCGCAGCCATCAACCAGGACTGCTGATGGTGGACCGCACGATTCATGGGCCTTATGAGAACTACCAGACACCGGAACGCACGGTGCCAGAGCAGCAACTGACCTTCCCCTGGGAGAGCTGTATTCCGCTCTCCGACGACTGGGGATGGGTGCCGCGGCCGCGCTGGAAATCAGCTCAGCGCGTCGTCAACACGCTCATAGAGGTGGTGGCAAAAGGAGGTAACCTGGTGCTGGGAGTGGGACCCACGGCAGAAGGGGTGCTGCAACCGGAGGTGGTGGAGCGCCTGCAGGAGATGGGGCGCTGGCTGAAGGCTTATGGAGAAGCTATCTACGCCACGACGACGACGCCTCACTACCACGATGGTGACCTCTGGTTCACCGCCTCCAAAGATGGCCGCCGGATGTATGCCCTCCTGGCATTGCCAGAGGGACAGGAGCTGCCGGCGACGCTGACTTGGAAAACTAACGTCCCGCGAAAAGGGTCTGCCATTCGGTTGGTGGGGAGCAAACGGAAGGTGAGGTGGAGCCTGCGTGACGATGGCTCCGTAGAGGTTCTTCTGCCAAAAGGCCTTCC
The DNA here is from genome assembly GCA_024697285.1 of Bacteroidaceae bacterium. Lineage (GTDB taxonomy): Bacteria > Bacteroidota > Bacteroidia > Bacteroidales > Bacteroidaceae > Physcousia. Next base: position 5,137 of record JAILFY010000140.1, on the reverse strand, counting down.
TGCAGAATCATTGGCTTTGACTTTTGAGCCTTCATGACAGACAGAATGTAAAAATCAACGCGCCCACCTGTATGAGGTGAGCGATAATGAAAAGGGCTGATACTTCATGTAAGTAACAGCCCTAAATATATTTTCAAAAGAGATTTGCGGGACAGCTATAAATATGAATAGGTGTGCAGTTCGACCGATTGGCTTTTAAAGCCTGATCTCTCCAGAACCGAAGCAGCGATGGCGCTGTGGATCGTAGATGACGCAGAACTGACCGGGGGCCACGCCTTGCAGGGGACGCTCTGTCTGTATGGCCAGGCGACCGTCTGGCTGAAGACTTATGGTGGCAGGGCAGAAGTCTGGCGTATGTCGAATCTTCAGCGTCACAGAGAGTTGGGGAGTGGCCGCGGGCGTTGTTGGGTCTGTGAAGGCTGCATCCGTGAAGGGATCAGTAGTCAGCCAGTGGGGCTCCACCACGTGGAATTGGTCGGAGTAGGCGGCGATGGGATCGTAGCCGTGGGCCACCCACAGGATGTTTCTCTTCATGTCCTTCTCGATGACATACCAAGGTCCTCCGCCGAAGCCCAGGCCCTTGCGCTGCCCGATGGTGTGGAACCAGAGGCCGCGATGCAGCCCCAGCACACGTCCCGTCTCGCGGTCTATGACCTGTCCGGGTTGCTCGCCCAGGTATTTGCGGATATAGTCGTTGTAATCTATCTTGCCAAGGAAGCAGATGCCCTGGCTGTCTTTGCGGTGGGCGGCAGAGAGGTGCTCGCGTTCGGCGATGGCACGTACCTCGGATTTCGGCAGATGGCCTATGGGAAAACAGGCCTTGCGCAACTGCCAGGGTTGCAGCTGCGCAAGGAAGTCGGTCTGGTCCTTGACGGGGTCGGGACTGGTGCAGAGCCAGGTGCGCCCTTGCTCGTCCTCTTCCGTCTGGGCATAGTGTCCGGTGGCGATGATGTCGTAGTCGTGCCCCACGCGTTCGTTGAAGACTCCGAACTTGATGAGCCTGTTGCACATCACGTCGGGGTTGGGGGTGAGGCCCTGGCGTACCTGCGAGATGGTGTAGTCGACGACGTGCTCCCAGTAGTCCTTGTGCAGGTCTATGACTTGCAGCGACAGCCTGTACTTGGCCGCCACGGCACGTGCCATCTCGAGGTCTTCCTCTATCGTGCATGTGAAATCGGTGGTGTCGCGCTCCGGACCTATCTGGATATACCAGAGGTCAGGCTGAATCCCTTGCTCCACGAGCAGGGCCACGGCCACGGAACTGTCGACACCTCCGCTGAGGAGCGCTGCGACTTTCTTACCATGCAGTTCTCTCATGCCTTCTCGTTCTATTGAAAGAGGATCTTACGACCATTGATGATGTAGGTCTGTCCGCTGCGCGGGGTGGCTACGCGGCGACCGGAGAGATCGAGGATGGTGGTGGCACCGTTATCTTCCAGCACACCACGGACGCCTACGGGTGCCACGTCGGTGACTTTCAGTATTCCTTGTGCTATCTCGCTGTCGTCCCAGTAGAGGCCATCAGATATATAATAGGTAGAGAGCACGGGTGTGCCGGTGACTGTCGTCACTTCTTTCCAGAGCAGCACCTGACTGCCAACTTCCAGCGTGTGGTTCGGTGCCACATATATCTCCACTTTGCCATTCATGGTCAGCTTGTTGATGTTCTGGAGACAGGTGCCACCGGTGGAGGTCTCCGTGGCGGGACCGCTGACCCCCAGTTGCAGCACAGAACCGTTGGCGAACGACACGTTCTTTCCTCCGAAGTTCATCTGCCCGTAGGTGGAGTAGGCGGTGCTTCCTACATGCAGGGTGGCCTCGCTGCCGATGGTGACATTGGAATTGACGAGGGGAACCGACACGGAGGTGGTGCCGGAGAGTGTGGCGCCCTTGGCCACGGTGAGAGAACCCGTGCCGAGCTGTGCTCCCGTCTTCAGGCAGAGCTCACCGGCGTTCACGCGAGTGGCTCCGGAGTGGGTGCTCTGGCCGCTTACGGTCATCTTGCAGGTGCCCACCTTGTTGAACAGACATTTGTTGCTGCCGCCTCCGTCGGTGAAGGTGCCTGCGAAGGTGAAGTCGCCCAGGTCGTCGTTACCCACATTCCAGGTGTTGTTGCCGCTGACGGCGGCGCTGCTCTTGAAGTCGGCAATGGGGTGGGCCAGAGAGCCCTTGCCCGTGAGCTTACCGATAGTGAAGGATTTGGCGACGTTTGTCACGGTGCATCCTTCGGCGATGTCCAGTGTGCCCTTGGGCAGTCCCGTGGAGGCGTTCAGCGGGAGCCAGATGGAGGAGGTCACGTGCTTGATGGTGCCCTTGAACTCAGACCAGTTACCGGTGAGGCTCACTCGGCTCACGGTGTTGCGGGGGATAATGGTGAGTGTGCCTTCGCCGATGATGCGGTTGGCGTAGGCGGTGTAGTTGGAATAGGTGAGCTGCCAGGTGGCTGTCTTGTTCTTGGGTACCTCGATGACGTGGGTGGTGGCCTGTGCGTCGTCGTAGAGGGTGGCTGTCTGCAGCTCCACAGTGGCTGCCGGGTTGCCGCTTTGTGCGGCCACGGAACCGGCCATGACTACCAGTCGGCTGAGCGAGCCTCCTGCATTGGTGAAGAGGCAGCCTTTGCCTTTCTTAGTCAGTACGGTGCCGGAGAGGGCTGCCGACATGCGGAAATCTGCTGTGTTGTTGATGACGCCGCCTTCCTCGCCCACCATCTTCATGGGAGAACCTTGTTCCACGGCCGTAGCGGTCTGGAGAGTGGCTCCTCCTTCCATGGTGAAGAGGTTGGGGTTCGTGGTGAGGGAACCAAGGTTGCCGGTGGCGTTGTAGGCGTTGGCCAACTGACTGACCTTCACCGTTCCGCCCTTCAGGTAGTTACCGCCTCTGTAGGAGTTGGTGCCATTCATGGTGACCATGCCCTTGCCTTGTTTGATGAACTGGGCAGTGCCTTCGATGGAACCGGTGCCGCTGAAGGTGTAGGCATACGTGTTGTCTACGGTAACGGTGGCGGGGTAGAGGCTACCCACGATATTCACGGTCTTCACGGTGGAGGAATCGTTGAAGAGGACGTTGTCGCCAGAGACGAAGGTCTCGGCTTCTTCCGAACCGTCGATGAGGAAGTTGGCTGTCTCGGCGTAGTCCCACTTGTTGTTGGTGGAACCGTTCCAGATGACATTGGCAGCGTCGCGAATGGCCATGATTTCCAGGATGAGGCGACCATTTTCCACGTAGAGCTGTTTCTTGGTGGTGGGCAGTCCTTCGAGGAGGATTTTATCTACGCTACCTTCGATGTCTTTCACTTCCGCGATGACGTACTTACCTGCTGCCATCTTGGTCTCTCCTGTTGCGGGGTGTGCCACGACCTCAATGACGGGAGCGAGGTACTCCGGTCCTGCACTGGTCCAAGCGCTGCCGGTCTTCTGTTCCAGTGTCAGCTTCTGGGTCTGGATGCAGTCGGCAGCGGTGCCCTCGCTGAAGAGGTCCACGACGATGCGCGAGCCGTGGCCCAGAGTCAGTTCGCCCACGGTGATGGTGCCGCATTTGTCTGCACCTCCAGGACGGATGACGGAACCGTAGTGAGCACTGATGCTCTTGAAGGAACCGCCGTCGGAATTGAGCTGGGCAAAACGGTTCAACCAGAGGGGTGACTGTGTCAGTGTGCCATCGAAATTGAGCGTTCCTGCCCAGATGTTGGTCTCGCCGGTGTGGGTGAAGTCGGCCTTCGGCAGTGTCAGGATGCCGTCACCTTGCTTGACCAGATGGCCACTGCCGGTGATGCCGCTGCCCGTGACGGTGCAGCTGTAAGTGGTGTACTTGATTTCTGTGTTCTGGGTGGTGCACTCGCTGGCTGCAGTGCCTTGTACCCAGCTGGGAACATTGAAGGTGAGCACGGAAGGAGCAGCGCCGGCCTCAATGCTGAGCGTGGCGTCGGCGTTCTCGTGGAACAGCACGTGCTGTCCGTTCAGGGCGCTACCGATGGCACCACCGTTGGCCACGCTGGTGCGACCCGTTGTGGTGAGTGGTGGCGGGGCCTGGGTGATGCCTTCTATCTCGCCGAGGTAGAAGCTTGCGTGAGGCGGTTGGTTGTAGCCACACATCTGCCACACCATGGCGTTGCGGTACTGGTGGTCGGCCCACAGCGAGGGGATGCGGAAGGTGGTGGCAGTGGGGGTGGAGTAGATGCGGATGTTATTGGAGGCTGTGCGCATGATGATTTCCTCGCGCCAGTCGCCCAGGATATCGCCCTGGTAGCAGGGGGTACCCTTCGTGTCGTTGTTGGTCAACGAACCTTCGCAGGTGTAGATGGGATTCCAGGAACCGTACTTGGCCACGCACCCTTCGGTGTTCTTGCCATTCTTGTAGTTAAATGTCTCCTCGCAGAGGTCACCATCCCAGTAGATGCGGAAGTTGGTGTTGACACCTGTGGCGTTGAGGCCACTGACGGCTTCGCCCGTGATGAGGGAGATGGCTCCCTCGCGAGCCGAACAGCCCAGTCCGCCAGGGAAGGCGTTGGTGAAGTTTCCGGCCATGCTGCGACCGTCGTCGTTGCTGGCGATGCAGCGGTGGTATATCTTGGAGGTGGTGGCGTCGCGGTAGTTGTTGCCGGGGTTGTCCTCCAGGCAGGCGTAGATCTCGTGTCCGTGGACATAGGGGTTGAGGTCTCCCACGTGCTCCGCATCTCCGTGACCTAAGCCTGTGGTGCTGAGGCCCTTGCCGTTGTCGTCGATGACCATGCTGCCGAATACGATCTCGTCGCGGCCGTCCCAGTCCACGTCGGCGACGCAGTAGTTGTGGTAGCCTTGTCCCTTCCACGGGCCATTGGAGTTGTTGTACCATTTCCAGCGCACCTGCAGGGCGTGGGTGTCGGGATTTACGTCGTAGGCAATCATCTTGTGGCGGGTGTAGATGCCACGTGCCAGGAAGATGCTAGGTTTCTTGCCATCGAAGTAGGGCGCGCCGAAGAAATGTTTAGATGAGCGGTGGCCATAGCCGTCGCCCCATGCGGCTTCCAGACTGGTCTCGCCGCTCTCCAGTCGCTTCAGGGGGTATTGGATGCACTGGTAGGGCTTGCCCGTCTGACCATCCATATACACCAGATACTCGTTGCCATCGTGCATGAACCAGTTGGTGCCGCCGCCGGTGG
>JAILFY010000115.1 GCA_024697285.1 Bacteroidaceae bacterium | reverse complement strand
TCCCAAATCAATAATTTGTAAAGAAAAATCATTCAAAATACATTTTTACATCCTGAAATACATCCTAAATACATCATATTAACCAAATGAAATTAAATCATTTAACCCATCTTGAGTGTAAAAATGTATGGAAAACAATGTTCTCACGTGCGCGCGCGAGGATATTTCTCACAACCCTTGCTTCCTCTCTTGCCGATACCTACGAATCAGATTTCCCCTCAACCGGAAACATATTAAGCTTTATCAGCCTCGCTCTACTGCCTTCATTCAAGACAACTACCCCTCTCCCCATCCCTTGTATAGTTCCATGTTTCAACAGGCCCCAACCCCTGTTTTAACAGGCTACATTCCCTTCTTTGTTCGGTCATGTTCGAACCATTGTTCGGTCATGTTCGAACAAACGTTCGATCATGACCGAACAACGAAGACACTATATCCCCCTTTTTCCCCTGCCCTATACTTGCCGTCACGAAGATTTGAAGGCATCATGAACTTATAAGCATAAACCCAAATCGGTTACTAATCTTAGGTCATAACAAAAGGGTCGCTTCGCAGCGACCCTGTTGCACTAATTTTAGGTATTAGTTCGTTTAAGGTAAAAAGATTGTTTTCAGGATAACGGCCACAAAGTTAAGGGGAAAACAAATACGTTGTATTCTGAAAATGTATGTTTAAGAACATTTTTTAGAAAAAAGTGAATAAAAAAGTCCTGTTGTATGTTGAAGAGCACTTTTTTTCTTCTGAAAAATGTATCTATTATAAAAGAAAAAACGCTCTTAAAGTACAATTAGAGTATCTTTTTGAGCGTTTTTTCGAGTAAAATGGACTTCTCGCTTTATTTCGGGATGTTATCTAAAGTTTAAGTTTAGGCTGTGAATGATCGCAGTTGGATTCACTTTGACATATAAATATCCAGTGTGCCACCTTGCATGATATCTTCGTGTTTCAGAATAAATGGTGCACTATAGCCTTTCGGAAGGACATCACGACAAGAGCTGAAAGCAGTACAGGCCGGCAAGGGCTTGCCATTGAGCAAAACGCGTTTAATATAGATGGATTTCTCTGAGGCTCCGTGTGTGTGGATGTTGAAAGATTTTCCTTCAGGTAATTGAATTGTGGCATCTTTCACGAGAGGCGACCCCATCACGTAGCGTCCTCCACAGGGCTCCACTTGGTAGAATCCGAGTGCCGATAGAATATACCAAGCAGACATTTGGCCAACGTCTTCGTTGCCACAAAGTCCTGCAGGTTGATCTGAATATAGTTCCCGCTGGATTTGTCGGATGAGACGTGCCGTTTTGCGCGGTTGTCCCATCAGAGCATAGAGATAGACAATGTGGTGGCTTGGCTCGTTGCCATGAGCATACTGACCAATGAGCCCACTGATGTCGGGTTGAGCTTCTTTGTTCAGATGGCTGTCTGCAAGGAATAGACTGTCAAGACGTTTCACGGCTTTCTCTCTACCTCCCAGCATCTCGATGAGGCCATCCACGTCTTGAGGAACAAGCCATAGATATTGCCATGCAGTGCCTTCGGTATGTTCGCGCAGTTGGTGGTGAGGGTCGAAATTGGAGATGGCATCAAACTGCCCATGGCTGTCACGAGCTCTCATGAAACCTGTCTGAGTATCATAAAGATTACGATATGCGTGTGCTCGTTGTTCAAAGAACTCTACTCCCCGCTGTATTTCCTCGTTGGTTTTATGTGCAAGTATGGCGTGTCCAGCTTGGGCTGCGGACCAGTCTGCCAGCATGTATTCCAGTGTCATCGAGAGTGAACCCTCATGATGGTCACGATCAACATAGTTGAATTTTTTCATATCATCTAACCCTCTCTCATCCATCATCAGGCTGCTTTGCATGGCATGCCAGGCGAGAGTGGAATCGCGGACGTAGCCTTTCAGAAGAAGGTCTGCTAATATCGGTACAGCCGGACAGCCAACCATGCAGTCTGTCTCCTGAGACATAAGGTGCCAAACGGGTAACTTTCCCTGCTCACGGAAGATACGAAGGTAGGTAGAGGCAATGGAAGGCATCATCTCCGGTAGAATAATAGTGGAGAGCGGGGCGGCCGCACGATATGTGTCCCATAAAGACAGGGTGGTGAGATAGCTGTCGTTGGAGAATGGTGATGAGTCTTCTGATGATAGGCTGCGAACAGCAGGGGAGGTGGCTCTGTATACATGGTTATCTGCGCCGCGCCAGTCGCCATTCACATCGTCCCATGTTTGTGGGGCGACCATGAAATGAAACATGGCCGTGTAGAAAATCCTGCGGTCGCGATCGTTTTGGAAACTCGCCTTGATGCGCCCCAGTTCCTTGTTCCATGAGGCATCAGCTTCTGCTCTGACACTTTCGAAGTCCCAACCATTCTTGGTCGTTTCATAAGCCTCTGCCTGCAGATTGCCAAGGGCGTTGATTTCTGAAACCGGTGATAACGCAATGCGTACCATCAGTGGTTCCTCCTTCTTGTCGGCTATTAGATTATATATAGGAGAGGAGGCTTGGCTCAGTTCGCTCTGAGCTGTGGAGGTAGTATGAATGGTTGCCTTGCGATTCAGACGGATGGCAAAGTAGCAATGTTGCATATTGGCCCAACCATGACTAATACGATAGCCTACGAATGTGGTGTCATCCAGTTGCGTGAGGCGTCCACGATAGACACGGTCACCAACGCCATTTTCCAAATCCACTATTAAATGTTGAGTGGCAGCTGTGGGGTAGGTGATGCGATAAAGTGCAGTCCTGCGAGTGGCTGTTACTTCCGTTCGGATGAAATGACTGGCTTCACTCTCTTCAATCTTCTTGTCGGTGCCCAGCAGGATGCTATAGTACCCAGGTCGCACTTCTTCATTCTCGTGGGAGTAGGAGGTGGCCAGTCCTTCACGCGTCAGGTTCATCTCGCTCGTAGCAGGGAGTATAGCAACGTCGCCGAGGTCAGAGCATCCTGTACCACTAAGGTGTGTCTGGGCGAAGCCAATAATCTTAGTGCCACTCTGGTGGTAGCCAGAGCACCAGTCCCAACCTTCTTCTATTTGAGTGGGGCCGGCATTGACCATGCCGAAAGGTACGTTGGCACCCAGGAAAACGTGGCCGTGGTCACCTGTACCTATATATGGATCCACAAACTGGGTGAGAGATTGTGCGCTGACCAATAGAGGCAGGGCGCACAAGAGAGAGAGGGAAAGCCGTTTCATGATGTCTAGGTTCTTTGGGGGGTTAGTATTTTTTTGTGATAATGGCACCGGGATAATAATGTGCAAGGATTTGTTCATAGGTGTAGCCTTGATGTCCCATTACGGCGGCTCCTATTTGACACATGCCCACACCATGTCCCCATCCGTGGCCGTGAAGGACAAAACGTGCAGGTACACCTTCGGCGTCCAGTTCCTGTCGCTCTACTTCGAAGGCAGAACTCTTCAGGTGTGTGTCGGAGAGGGCGCAACGTATTTCCAGTTCTTTGCCGATAACCATCGTGTGCTCTGTGCCAACGATTTTCAAGCGGATGATACGTCCGCTCTTGCCACGCTGCATAGGAACGAGGTCCACAATGCGTCCAAAAGGTATTTTCAGATGAGCTTCAATGTATTGCTGGGCTTCGGTCTGTTGCAGAATTTCTGTCCAATCATGGAAGTCTGCGGTTTCTCGGTCATAGTCATTCAGTACTTCTTCGAGAATCTTCTTGTCGTGGGTGTCGCAGAATGGATCTTCCACGCTCTCGAGGTAGCTGTAGTGTATGTCTTCCCAGCAGCTCTCGAACTCTTCGGTGCGTCCTCCGCAACATTTGGAGAAGCGTGCATCGCAAATGGCGCCGTCGGAGGTGAGAATCTGTCCGTAGGTGGCGCGTACTGCATTCTCCACTTCTGGCCGAGAAGCTCGTGTGATGCCCTGATAGCGTTGGCAATGATCATCGGCACAAACGTCGAAGATGGTGTGGTCTTCGCGGTCGTGCCAGCGTATCAACTCTGTATCCGTTTTTGTAAAGGTGAAGAAGTTCTGACTGTTGGAACCCGAAGATCTCCTTTTCTCCATCTGGGCCAACAACCAGCTACGGCTTATGACGGCAGAAGCTTTCAGAAATTCTTCAGAGCATGACGCATTCATCTCGCTGCTAATTACGCTCACCAGATATTCTTCGATATCTATGTCATTGATGCATACGATTTTGTCTTCGTCAACGATTAATCGCAAAGTACCGCGGAATGTCTGGGCTTCACGCCGCTGCCAATGAAAGTTTTTGCCGATGACCACATCTTGCATCGTGAAGCTGTCGTCAGTGGCTTCGGGAACGAAAGTCAGTTGTCTGTAGACCTGCTCATTCCATAGCAAGCCACCATCCTCCAGCGCTACTTCCTGGGGGCCTTCGAGCGATGAACCTTTCGCAGTGTATTTACCATTGAGTGTGAAACGAATGCGCTCGGCAGAAAGAAGTCCCACAGATAATACGCTCCCTGCAAGCTCATCCGTCCTTGATATGGAATATTTCTGGCTGGCAGAATCTTCATCTGAAGAAGTAGTGTGGATGCCGCCTTCTTTGGCGGGAGCTGACGTAGGAGCCGGTTTGGAGTCTTTGTCTGTGACGATATCTATGACGCTCTGTAGTTCCTCCTCTGTCATTGTAACCTCTTTCAGGATTTCCACGGCCCATTCTGGAGTCAGTTTGTGGAAGTCTTCTTCTCGTGGTGTGATGAACAGTCCACCCATGTCCAGAGCTCCAGGACTGATGAGCAATTGTTCTTTCTGAGAGGTCTCGGCAGGGCCTTCTGAATTGTTGGAATAGCAATCTGGCCGATGCTTCTTGCGAGGGAATATCAATGTAATTATTTCGTCCGGACGGCTTTCATCCCCCTCCTCTCTCCAGCAGATGACATTCATCCGTGGTTCTGTCTCGTTGTTGTAGATGGGGAGAGCGCGGTAAAGACGTTGACAGAGTAAACTGTCTTTTTCTTCTGGCATAGACCTTATGACGAAAACTGGGCAGGCGTAGTTTTTGAGCAGATATAAGCCGCACCGTTGACTCGTGTTGCCGGCATCAGCCATATCTTGAGTTTCGCTTCCTGTCAGTGGGTAGAGTTTCTCTAAACGGTTCTCGTAGAGCTGCCAGTCTCGTTCAATTGGAACCTGACCGCGTGAACCGGCTTGCAGATGCATGTGGTCTGGACAGGATGCGCCGCACAATGGCCCATTATAGAATACGATGTGATGGGGTAGGGTCCAAGCCAGATGACGCATGGTCCCGAAATGTTCCCAGATGCTCTGAGGCTTGTGTCTGCGAGTCGGTATGGTCAGATGGCGTGGCAGGATCGGGAAGGGATTGACGAGCACCTGATAATGGTGACGAATCATTAAGGAGTGTTGTTCTTTAGGCCGGTTCTCATCACACAGGAAACAAGGACGTGCTTCTATGGAAGCTTTGTCAACCTTGGCTGCCGTGGAAACCATTCGGGCAGGATTCCACTGGACGGTGAATGACCCGTCGCCAAAAGGTATGTCGCGTTTCTGCACCTGTTGTCTGAGTGCTTCATAGTGTTCCTTTGCCGCAGGCCAGCTCTGGAGCTCACTCTCGAAGAATGCTTCTACGTCTTCCTCCGTGGCCTCTTGACGCCATCGGCGATTCATAGCCTGGCGAGCCAGTATCTCTGTCGTTCGCAACTGATCTTTATAAAGGTTGTTCTTGTTTTGCTTTTCCCAACTGAGGGCCGCATCGCTGTTGCCTTCCCATCTCCGGCAGAGGTATAGTTCGTCAAATATACGTCCAATTCTGTAGAGGCGTCCTATCATCAACCCCAGGGCGTAGTCTTCACCATAGCTTGTATTGGGTATCTGTATACGTCGGAGAACGGGCGTATAGAAAGCTCTCGGAGCTCCTAGTCCATTAATGCGAAGGGCGTTGTTGCGTCCGTTTTGCAGAGTCCATTCAGCGTGGTCGATCAATCCTGGAGGTATTGTTTCCAATTGGAAATTAGTCATTCGATAGGAACCGATGACCATGGCGGCACGTTGTTCTCGGAACGCATTGACGATGCGTTGTAGCGTATCGGTTCCACTGTAGAGGTCGTCGGAATCTAATTGTACGACAAATCGTCCGCACAGGGGATGGTGAATTGCTAGATTCCAGCAACCACCGATGCCCAAATCGTCCCGGGCAGGAATCAGATGGATGAGCTTTTCCGAAGCAAACTTGCGTATCGCTTCTGTCGTCCCGTCGTTGCTGTGGTTGTCTACTACTATCAGGTTGAAGGGGAAGTCCGTTTCCTGTTTCTGTACGCTGAGAATGGCATCTTCGATTGTTCTGACTCGGTTGCGTACAGGTATGACGACGGTAGCTTCCACGGGAAATTCTTCTTCGTCGAAGCGAATCTCGTCGAACTCATCCGCTGCCAGCAATGCACCTATAGCTTTAAGGTGCCGGGTGCATGCGCGTTCCATTTCAATCTGTCGGGCTCGGTTGCGAGGGTCCACATAGTCAAATTGCTTTTGTCCAGAGAGCCGGACATCAGTCTCTATTTCTGTGTACAGGACCTCAGACAAGTGTACTGGCAACATTCTGCGCGACAGGAAAAGCCTCAGGTCATAGAGTCCCGCCCATTGATAATCCCGCAGATGCTCTTGCCGGAAGTAGTCATGCACGTCCTCCGTCTTCATGATCCATAGAGAACCGAACGCGAAGTCATCACGCACACTGCCCAGTTGGCAATCGATGAGAGGGTGTACTTCCACCTGACCGGAAGGCAATTGGATGCGGTGGTCCGCATAGAGCATGGAGGCATCTGTGTCTTCGGCTACAGTCAGCATTCGTGTGAGAGCATAGTAGCCCAGTTGCAGGTCGAAACACTTGGTGTAGAGCAGTATGTATGGGGCTGTGGCGCGGGAGGCCATTTCACGAAGGGACTTGGTCTGAAAAGGGTTCTCAATGAGATGTATATCAGCCACCTCCTCGCATTGCCTCAGGGCATCGATGGTGTGACGACCTTCTTGAACATTGGAAAAGGGTAAAAAGCAATCAATTTTGCGCATAAGGAACATTCAAATCTTTCAATTTTGCCACAAAGGTAGATAAAAGAAGTGAGAAAAACGTCTGAAAAAAGGAAAAAAACGTTAATAATCAACTATTGTTGCATTTCCTTCATTTTTTCGTACTATCTTTGCCATCGAATTGAAGATTGGGATAGCCTTCCTCTATTCTCTTTTCTTTCGTATTTATAGAACGATTTTCTAACCATATCTACCTATTAATAATATGAAGAAACTTTTTATTTTTGCGGTTGCGGCCTGTTTGTCGCTTTTAGCAAGCGCTCAGTCTCTGTCAGTCGGTTCTGACAATTTACATTGGAAAGGTGGAACTATCGTAATAGACACTCCACAACGTCCCGCAGGTCAACAAGATGTCATACAACTCAAGGCTCCCAAACTGCCAACGGTTCGAGTGGCCTTTGTGGGCTTGGGTATGCGTGGCCCTGGTGCCGTAGAGCGTTGGACTTATATCCCCGGAGTTCAGATTGTAGCACTTTGTGACTTCGTCGAGGAGCGTGCAGAAGCCTGTCAGAAGTACCTCCGCAATGCCGGTCTGCCTCCTGCAGATATATATAGTGGTGAGAATGGTTATCAAGAAGTGTGCAAACGAGAAGATGTTGACATCGTTTATGTAGCCACTGACTGGGACCATCATTTCCCCGTGGCAAAATGTGCTCTCGAAAACGGCAAGCACACAGCAATCGAGGTTCCGTCGGCCATGAATCTGCAGCAATGTTGGGAGCTTATAAATCTTAGTGAACGTACTCGCAAGCACTGCATGATTCTCGAGAACTGCTGCTATGATTGGTATGAGCTCAATGCTCTGAATATGGCACAACATGGAGTGTTCGGCGAGATCCTGCGTGCAGAAGGTGCTTACATTCACAACCTGGATCCATTCTGGGATGCCTATTGGAAGAATCCCGATGGCAGTGATCCTGATAAGCTCGGTTGGCGTATGAAATACAATATGGAGAATCGTGGCGACGTCTATGCAACCCATGGATTGGGGCCTGTGGCACTGTGCCTGAATATCCATCGTGGCGACCGCTTCCAGACGCTGGTGGCAATGGACACAAAAGCTGTGCATGGACCGGACTTCGTAGAAAAGAAGACGGGTACTCGTCCCGCCGACTATAGAAATGGTGATCAGACAACGACCCTGATGCGCACTGCCGAGGGTAGGGTAGTGGAGATCCAGCACAACGTGATGAACCCTCAGCCTTATAACCGTTTGTTCAAACTCACGGGTACCAAGGGTTATGCCACAAAATATCCGGAGGAGCATTTTGCACTGGACAAGGAGCAACTGGCTTCTTCTGGTGTCACGCCTAAGGTGGATGATCTCAGCAGTCATGGCTTTTTGCCCAAGGAAGAGCAGGACGCGCTGGTCGAGAAGTACACCCATCCGATCATCAAGCGTTATGGCGAGATGGCCAAGCAGGTGGGAGGTCATGGAGGAATGGACTTCTTCATGGACGCACGTCTTGTCTATTGCTTGCAGAACGGGTTGCCCCTGGATATGGATGTTTATGACCTTGCCGAGTGGTGCTGTCTGGCCGAGTTGGGTACGCTCTCCATGGACAACAACTGCTGCAGCGTGGAATTCCCGGATTTCACTCGTGGAGCATGGAATAAGGTGCAAGGCTTCCAGTTTGCATGGGCAAGTCCCGAGGATGACAAGGCTACGACAGAAGCTGCCCTGGCCAGTACGAAGGAGCAGAAAGAACGTTGCGCCGCGGAGAAGCTCTGGGAGAAATATGATAAGGAAAAGATCATTAAGGGTACCAGAAAAGTACATCCCAAGCGGCGCAAGTGATGCGCTCTGTTAGCATCCTTCGTTCATGTGCTTACCGATTTTGGCACATATTTTGCAAGTAGAAGTTTGGACGCGGTATGTCCGCGTCCAAACTAATTTAATGACACAAATAAAAGAATGACAATGAAAGACTACATTGAATTTCAAGATCACTACGATCGTGGTCTTTCCGACACAAGGTCGGAATCTTCCGTTGGCACATCCTCTGTTTCGGGTGTAATGACACGAGTATATATCTGGATGACTGCAGCTCTGTGCATCACGGCGGCAACAGCTTTCTTCACCGCCAACTCGCCAGCCTTGCTAAGTCTGATATTTGGTAACTCCATATCTATCTGGGTGCTGTTCATCCTGGAGTTGGGTCTGGTCATGGGTATCAGTTCGGGCATTACCCGTCTCTCCCCTTCGTCGGCAACCATGCTCTTTCTGCTCTATGCCGTTGTCAATGGGCTGACACTCTCGGCCATCTTTTTCGCCTATGAGCTGGGAACTATATCTCAGGCCTTTGCTGCATCGGCACTAACCTTTGGTGTCATGAGTTTTGTTGGAGTGACAACGAAACGAGACCTGAGTGGCCTGGGTGGAATCCTCTTCATGGCGCTTATCGGTTTGATTATTGCCAGCGTCATCAATATCTTCTGGGCCAATAGCACCATGGACGCTATTATCACTTATGCCGGAGTCTTTATCTTTGTAGGTCTGACGGCTTATGATACTCAGAAGATTAAGGACATGACAACAGCTGCAGAATATAGTGGTGATGCGGCAATGCCTCGTAAAGTAGCTATTCTTGGAGCTCTCTCGCTATATCTAGACTTCATCAACCTCTTCCTTTACATTCTTCGACTCTTTGGTCGCGGTCGAGATTGATGTGAAGAAGTGCGATGTAAGCACGTTATTACTCCTATTTTCTGCCATTTTGGCATAAAAAGTCTTAAATGCTTGCTTGTTTGCGGGAGTTTGAGTATTTTTGCAGCGCAAAAGAATAATATAAGTACTCGCGCGATGGAACTGCCCACTAAGACACCGCTTCTAGGCAAGACATTAGAAGAACTTCGTATAGTGGCCGCAAAGGAGGGAATGCCTGCCTTTGCGGCCAAGCAGTTGGCAGCCTGGATTTATCAGAAAGGTGTAGGGTCCATTGATGAAATGACAAACTTGAGCTTGAGTGCTCGTCTGCATTTATCAGAGGACTACGAAGTGGGCTCTAAGCCCCCGGTGACCAGGCAGGAGAGTAAGGACGGAACAGTAAAATACCTGTTCCCAACAGAGAGCGGACAGCATGTCGAGACGGTTTTCATTCCCGACGACGACCGTGGCACCGTCTGTGTCAGTTGTCAGGTAGGTTGTAAGATGGCCTGTCGTTTCTGTATGACAGGTCGTCAGGGTTTCCAAGGCCAGCTCACGACAACTGATATTCTGAATCAGATCTATTCCTTGCCCGAGCGTCATCGCCTGACGAATATAGTCTTCATGGGTCAGGGCGAGCCTTTGGATAATCTCGATGCAATACTTCGTGCCACCCAATTGCTGATGGCAGATTACGGTTGGGCCTGGAGTCCCAAGCGAATGACCGTGTCCACCGTAGGCCTCAGGAAGGGTCTGAAGCGTTTCTTGGACGAGAGTCCCTGTCACTTGGCAATCAGTTTGCACAATCCTTTTGCCGAAGAACGTGCTGCCATCATGCCCGCCGAGCGCAGCTATCCCATTCATGAGATGCTCGAGTTGCTGCGTCAATACGATTGGACCGGACAGCGTCGTTTGTCGTTTGAATATATTATCTTTGGCGGGCTGAATGATTCCAACCGCTATGCCCGTGAACTCGTACGCCTGCTTTCAGGTCTCGAGTGTCGGGTGAATCTTATTCGTTGGCATTCCATACCTCAAGACGATTCTCATCAAGCCGGTAGCACTTCTGGCGATTCTGCTTTGAGTCAGCCGCTTTTCCATGAGGCGGATTTGTCGCGTATGGCAGCGTTCCGGGACTATCTGTCTCATCATGATGTACGTTGCACGATCCGCGCCTCCCGAGGGCAGGACATCGATGCAGCATGTGGACTTTTGAATACTAAATACAAGTAGATAGAAAATGAAGAATAAGGTTATCTTAAGTATATTTCTGGCAGTGGCAACGTTGCTGAGCAGTTGTCGCAAGGAGTTTGTCATTCCACGAGCCAGTGGCAGACCTTATGAGGTGATGGTTGTCATGACAGATAAGGACTGGCAGGGGGTACAAGGACGGGCGCTTTTCACCGTTCTCGATACGGATATCCCGGGATTGCCTCAGCCGGAGCGCTCGTTCCATATCTCACAGGTAGAACCCAAACGATTCGATCAAATCCTGAATATCTTCCGTAACATCATTATTGTGGATATCAACAAACAGATATACACAAAGACCACGATGAAGTTCACTCGTGACAAATATGCTATGGATCAGATTGTACTAACCATTCAGAGTCCTACGCCAGAGATTTTTGCAGATTTCTGTTTCGAGCACGGACAGGAAATCATCGACTTCCTGACAAAGATGGAGATGAACCGTCTGGTTAAGGAACTGAAAGATAAGCACTCCAAGATAACGGCACAATTAGCTCATGAGATATTCGATTGCGAATTTCATGCTCCCGATGAGATAAAAAGCTATAAGCGTGGTGACCATTTCTTCTGGACGAGCAGCAATGGTTCCTCTGCCATGGTGAATATCTGCATGTATAGTTATCCCTACGAGGGACCTTCCACCTTCAATAAACAATATGTCTTGTCAAAGCGCGACAGCGTGATGGCTGCTAACATTCCTGGCACCCTGCCTACAATGCATATGGCCACTGACACTCTGTGCACTCAGGTGAAGCCTATTGTTGTTCACAACCAGTATGCCCTTGAGGCACGAGGCCTGTGGTATATGGAGAATGATGGTATGGGCGGTCCTTTCGTCAGTCATTCCCGTGTGGACACTACTCGCAACATTGTCATCGTTGTCGAAGGTTTTGTCTTTGCCCCGGAGAAGATGAAACGCGGACTGATGCGTCGGCTCGAGGGCTCTTTGTACACACTCAATTTGCCAGACGAAAAGACCTCTCCAATCGTCACCACGTTGGAAGAAGTGGCTGTTACGGCAGAAGACCGGCGTGCAGCACGTCAGCTCAAGTAAGAGTCCTTCTCTGATCCCCCCTCAATCCCCATAAATACAGAAAAGCAGGTGCTTGACACCTTTAATTCATAAGTGAATATGAGTAAAATCAAAGTCGGTATTACCCACGGAGACCCCAATGGCATAGGCTATGAGGTCATCCTGAAAACATTTGCAGATCCCGCGATGTTGGAACTCTGCACCCCAGTCATCTACGGTTCCCCCAAGATAGCCAGCTATCATCGCAAAGCGCTCGAGCTGACTACTAACTTTGCGACTGTCAGTTCAGCCGCTAATTTGCAACCAGATAATCTCAACCTCATCCCCTGTACAGCCGAAGAAATAAAAATAGAATTCGGTCAGTCCTCTCAGGAGGCGGGTGAGGCCGCGCTGGCAGCACTGGAACGTGCTATTAAGGACTGGAAGGACGGACTTATAGATGTCTTGGTGACCGCTCCAATCAACAAACATAGTATTCAGGGCGAGAAGTTTCATTTCCCTGGCCATACGGAATACATCGAATCATGTGTGGGTCACGACGATCAGCATGCGATGATGATTCTGATGAATGACCACATCCGTATTGCCCTCGCAACCACTCATCTGCCTATCTCTAAAGTAGCCTCAGCAATCACTGAAGACCTGATAGTGGGAAAACTGCACGAGCTGGACAAGTCTCTTCATCGAGATTTTGGTATCTATAATCCTCGTATCGCCGTATTGGCGCTCAATCCCCATGCCGGAGACGACGGACTGCTGGGCAAGGAAGAGCAGGAAGTGATAGCTCCTGCTATCCAGAAAGCAGAAAATGAGAACATACATGTCTTTGGTCCCTATCCAGCAGATGGTTTCTTCGGGACTCACGCCTACGAAGCCTTCGATGGCGTTTTGGCCATGTACCACGATCAGGGGCTGGCTCCTTTCAAGTTGTTGGCGATGAATGATGGCGTGAATTTCACCACTGGTCTGGACCTCGTACGCACCAGTCCCGACCACGGAACAGCCTTCGACATTGCGGGAAAGGGTGAAGCCGACGAGAATTCTTTCCGTCAGGCCATTTATAGTGCGCTCGACATCTTCCGTGCCCGCAAAGTATGGGACGAGGGCGGACGCAATCCCCTGCCGAAACTATTTATTGACAAACGAGATAAGGCTGAGCGTGGTTAGCGTTGAATCATTATGATTCTTTGCGCCTAAGTCTCACATGAACTATACGATATTCCAGCATACATGGATTCTAAAGAACTGCAACCCATCAAACAACGTTACGGCATTGTAGGCAATTGCGAGGGCTTGAATCATGCTCTCGACATCGCCCTTCAGGTGGCCAAGACGGATCTCTCTGTGCTCATCACTGGTGAGAGCGGAGTGGGTAAGGAGATAATCCCTCGTCTCATCCACGACAATAGCCGGCGTCGTATGCGCAAGTATTTCGCTATCAACTGCGGTAGTATCCCAGAGGGAACGATAGACAGCGAACTCTTTGGTCATGAGAAAGGAGCCTTCACCGGGGCCATTGGCGAACATGAAGGGTACTTTGGTGCAGCCAGTGGAGGCACCTTGTTTCTTGATGAAGTGGGCGAACTGCCCCTGAGCACCCAAGCACGTCTGTTGCGAGTCCTCGAGACAGGGGAGTACATCCGTGTGGGTTCCAGTGAGGTGCGCAAAACAGATGTCCGTATTGTGGCCGCCACCAATCTCAACATCCAGAATGCCATCCGCGACGGAAAGTTTCGCGAGGATCTCTATTTCCGACTGAGCACCATTCCAATCAAGATGCCTCCCTTGCGCGAACGAGGTGAGGATATCATCCTGTTGTTCAAGAAGTTTGCGATGGAGATAGCTTCCAAGTACCAGATGCCGGAGCGCATCACTCTCACGCCCGAGGCGGCGGAAGTGATGAAACGCTATAAGTGGCCAGGTAACATCCGACAACTCAAGAACGTGACCGAGCAACTGTCTATTCTGATGCGTGACACCCGTGTGGTCACTCCTGAGATTCTTTCGGACTACGAGATTTGGCCTACTATAGAGGAACAAGGAGGGTTAGTGCGAGTAGGTGCTCACTCCTCCGACGCCCATACCTATCAATCAGAGCGCGAGATGCTTTTCCAGATGATCAATGCCCTGCATCGTGAGGTAAGTGAACTCAAGCAGCAACTGGCGGCTGGTAGAGCGGATGGAGTGATGTCCGCAGAACATTCCTCCACAGGCGGAATGACCCATTTGTCACCTGCTGTCACCGTCCTCCCTGCCAACACGGAAGCGAGAGTCGTGTCCGTAGTGCCCAGCGACCATAACCATCAGTCCCAACCGGACGCCACGCCTTACGCAGAAGAATATGTCGAAGAGTCTCTCTCCATCGAGGACCAGGAGAAGAAACTGATTATCAAGGCACTGGAGAAAAACAGAGGACGCCGAAAGAAAGCGGCAGAAGAATTGCATATCAGCGAACGAACTCTCTATCGTAAAATTAAAGAATATGGACTCGATGACTTCTAAAGAGATGAAAGAAATAAGCACGATGCCCGTAGGACGGAACCGGGCCCAGAACGTTCAATCCCCCCGAACGTCCGCCGGCGGCTGCCCTCCCTTCTCCATTGTCCTGTTGTTCCTCTTTGCTGGAATACTCCTTTCTTCATGTGCCATATCTTATAAGTTCAATGGGGCAAGCATAGATTACGAGAAGACGAAGACGATTCAGATAGATCCCTTCCCGATTCGGTCGTCCTATGTCTGGGCGCCCATGCAGTCTATTTTCAACAATAAACTTACGGACCTCTATGCCCAGCAAACGAAGCTCAAGCAGGTCAAGCGTGGAGGAGATTTGGTAGTCGCAGGAGAGATAACCGGCTTTGATCAGTATAATAAAGGTGTATCTGCCGATGGCTACAGTTCCCAGGTTCAGCTGAAGATGACCGTCAATGTGCGCTTCACTAATAATAAGAATCACAAAGAGGATTTCGAACGTCAGTTTTCTGCCACCACAGAGTACGATGCCACTCAGCAGCTGATGGCAGTGCAAGAGGAATTGGTGACTCAGATGACCAAGGATATCACGGAACAGATCTTCAACGCCACAGTGGCCAACTGGTAATATCTTCATTCAGACTATGCAACCCTTGTCTACATATATCCATCATCCGGAACTCATCGATGCCCAAGTCGTTGGTGAGCTCTGGCGGCTTGTGGATAGCCATCCTACCTTTCAGGCAGCCCGTATGCTCCTTCTTCGTGGGCTCTACCAACTTCAGGACGAACGTTTTGGCGACGCTTTGCGCCACGCCGCTCTTTTCATGCCCGATCGAGTGCAACTCTTTGAGTTGATCGAAGGGGATAAGTACCGCTTGAATCAGCGTGACTCCAGTCCCCAACAGCTACATGCCGATGAGCCGGCGGCGGACCGAACGCAATCGCTGATAGACTCCTTCCTCTCAACCCGTTCCGGGGAGACGCGCCAGCGTCGAACGCGCCCCGTGGATGCATCCGTGGACTACATGTCTTATCTTGAACAATTGGATGATGCGCCAACGGTGGAACAGCCGGAAGAAGCGGATGAGGCTCCGACAGAGGAACCGATGGCCAATGCGTCCAAGGCCGTTTTGGCTGTTGAACCAGATGAACAACCTGCTCCGGATACGTTACCTTCTGCCGAGAAGACGCCGGAAGAAGGGCCTACGGGTGTTCCCGATAAGACATCCCCTGCAATCTCCCAGGAGCGAGAGCTGGAGGGGGAAGATATGGACGAGAATGCACCTTCAGAGGACTATTTTACAGAGACTTTAGCCCGAATTTACATTAAACAATGCAAATATGACAAGGCAATTGAAATTATTCGGCGTTTAAGTTTGAATTATCCAAAAAAAAGTCGTTACTTTGCAGACCAAATACGATTCTTGAGGAAATTAATCCTCAATGAACAATGTAAAAAAGGAGAAAAGTAATCATTAAATTCATAAAAAACAATGTACAATTTATTCGTTATTCTTGTGGTCATTGCCTCCATCCTCATGTGCCTCGTTGTCCTCATTCAGGAATCCAAGGGAGGCGGTCTTGCCAGCGGTTTTGCCACTGGTAATCAGCTGATGGGTGTTCGTAAGACTACTGATGTTATCGAGAAAGTCACTTGGGGCCTTGCCATTGCCATGGTTGTATTCAGTGTACTCTCCGTTTATTTCATTCCCGCTGCCGGCTCCGATGCTTCTGTCATGGAAGATGTGGCCACTCAGCAGCAGACCACTGCTCCCACGAATCTGCCTGGCATTCCTGCTACCGAGGTTCAGGAGACACCCGCTGAGGCTCCTGCAGATGCACCCATTGCACCCGTAGAGGCTCCGGAAAACTAATCTTAGCGTGTCAATGCTCGTGCAGAAGATGAAGTCTTTTGTCGTGACCTTGGTCATGACATCGATAGCGCTGACCTTGCAGGCCGGCGCTTTCGTTTTGCCCGCTCATTCCACTGTGCGAGTTTTGTTAGGCGACGAAAAACAAGCCGTCGTTACAACGGCTTTAGACCTCCTGCAGTCAGACTTGCAGCGAGTGCTTGATGCAACTCTGAAGTATACGTCCAGGTCCCCGCAGATTCTTGTGGGAACGGTGGATGGCGAAGCCGATGAGTGGCTGGCAGCCGCTGGCATCGAGAGCTCTTGGCTCCACAGGTCGGGCCAGTCGTACATCCTGGCGGTCAATGCCAAGGGGCAGCTCATTGTTGCAGGTAGCGACGCTTATGGTGTGGCCTACGGACTGATGGAACTGTCCCGTCGCTTGGGTGTCTCGCCCCTTGAGTGGTGGGCAGACGTGGTTCCAGAGCCCTTGGAGCAATGGTCCCTGCCCGAGGGTTTCACGAGTCGACAATCGCCGAATGTCTCGTTCCGCGGAATCCAGCTTGGCGACATCGAATGGGGACTTCGCCCTTGGATGGCCAGGACCTTTGAGCCGGATGGCGTCTTCCCTGTTGACCAGAAGACGATGCGTCGCATCTTTGAACTGATGCTTCGCCAGCGTCTGAACCTTTTCTGGACGTCAGTGGATGGTGCTCCTAATGGCTTCTTCGACACGAAGGTGGGTCGCGCCATGGCCAATGCCTATGGCATCTTCCTGGGTCGTGGCATTCATGACCCGATAAATATTGCAGGCCTGGAGGATCCTTACATGATAGCGGACGATGGTTTTGGCTATCTTACCCATTTCCCGACTCCGGAGCAGTCTGCTTCAGATAAGGGATGCGGCGTCTATTACCATGCCTCCTATCGCGGTGCGCCGCATGACTATCTATGGTTGGGAACGGCCAGCCCTTTCCTGATGTGCCAGCAACTCAGCGAGGCTATGTACCACGATGCCAGCAGGGTATGGGTCCTTAATGTGGGTGATATCAAGCCTCTTGAGTACCAGCTCACCTTGTTCTCGGACATGGCTTGGGATATTCAGTCCGTACGCGATTTGTCTGTAGGCCGACATCTCGAGGAGTTCTTCGCACAGAACGTGGGTCGGGATGTAGCGCGTCTGCTTTCCATTTATATGAAGGAGTTCTACCACTTGTCTTTCCAGTGCAAACCGGAGCATCTGGCAGGCACTCGAGTGGGCGAAACCGCCGACTCTGCTGTCGACTGGAATCAGGTGCGGGATTTGCCTTGGAGCGAGCGCTTTATCCGTCATCGGCTGGACCGTTATGACCTCATGCGACGCAATATAGAGTGGCTTTCAGATTCCATATATCGACAATATCCTTCTCGCCGGGACGCCTTCTTCGAACTGGTGGAATACCCCGTGCAGGCCGCCATCAATCAGAACTTGAAGTATCTGCTGGCACAGTTGGCCCGCCATAACCATTCCTGGTTGGCCAGTGAGTCGGTGGCCCAGACCTGGCGCAGGAGCGACTTGGCACATAATGAAGTCCAGAAGCTGACGTTGCGCTACAATGCTCTTCGCCACGATAAATGGCAGGGCATCCTGAGTTCTAATCCTGCCTCCCTGCAGGTCTTCCAGCCCGTGCCCCACACGCTCGTCACGTCTTCTTTGCGCTCCGACCCTCCTGCCATAGCCTCGTTCTATGGCGCCAGTTACCAGGCCTCCAGCTTCTCAGGGGGTGGCGTGCTGGATCCGGTGCTGGGCTTGGGCGCAAGTATTCGGGCGATGCCAGTGCCGAAGGAATGCAACGTGACCTATAAATACCGCCACAACTACGGGCGAGACAAATCCACATATGTGGAAGTACGCCTGTTGCCTACCCATCCTATCGAAGAGCAACAGCGTTTCAGCCTCTCGCTGGATGGCAGCGAACCTCAGATCTTCACCTACGATGCGGAGGTGGGGAGCGAAGAATGGAAGAAGAATGTACTGCGTAACTATGCTGTTGTCCGGGCATATCTGCCCATCACACGTCCTGCTGGCGAGCATGAAATTGTCGTTACAGCCCTGGACGATGGGGTAGTGGTCGACGAACTGTTCGTACGGACGACAGCAGCAATAGAACGATAATTGATACCATAATATATATATGTTTGAAAATCTATCCGAACGCCTCGAACGGTCCTTCAAGATACTGAAGGGTGAAGGCAAAATCACAGAAATCAATGTCGCAGAGACTTTGAAGGATGTGCGTCGTGCATTGCTCGACGCCGATGTTAACTACAAGGTTGCCAAGCAGTTCACGGACACCGTGAAGCAGAAAGCCTTAGGACAGAATGTCCTGACTGCCGTGAAACCGCAGCAGATGATGGTCAAGATTGTGCACGACGAGTTGGCTTTGCTGATGGGTGGCGAGACAGCCGAACTGGAGCTGAAAGGACATCCTGCTGTCATCCTCATGGCGGGCCTGAATGGTGCCGGTAAGACCACCTTCGCCGGCAAACTTGCCAATATGCTGAAGCAGAAGCGGCAGCGGCACCCCCTGCTGGCGGCCTGCGACGTTTATCGTCCGGCTGCTATTGAGCAGCTGCGTGTACTGGGCGAGCAAATAGATGTGCCCGTTTACATGGAGCTCGACAACCAAGACCCCGTGCAGATAGCACTCAATGCCATCCACGAGGCAAAGGCCAAGAGCTATGACACCGTCATCGTGGATACTGCCGGCCGTCTGGCCATCGACGAGAAGCTGATGCAGGAGATTGCCGCTATCAAGGCTGCTATCAATCCCGACGAGACCCTTTTTGTGGTCGATGCCATGACGGGTCAGGATGCCGTGAATACTGCCAAGGAGTTCAACGAACGTCTGGACTACACGGGTGTGGTGCTCACCAAGTTGGACGGCGACACCCGTGGTGGTGCGGCCTTGTCTATCCGCACTGTGGTCGACAAGCCCATCAAGTTCGTAGGCACGGGCGAGAAGATGGAGGCCATCGACCCATTCCATCCGGCACGTATGGCCGATCGTATTCTGGGCATGGGCGATATCGTCAGTCTCGTGGAGCGCGCTCAGGAGCAGTACGACGAAGAGGAAGCCCGGCGCCTGGAACGCAAGATCCGAAAGAATCAATTCGACTTCAGCGACTTCTATGATCAGATACAGCAAATCAAGAAGATGGGTAATATCAAGGACCTCGCCTCAATGATACCAGGCGTGGGCAAGGCCCTGAAGGATATCGACATCGACGACGATGCTTTCAAGAGTATCGAAGCTATCATCCTCTCGATGACCCCCCACGAGCGCAGTCACCCGGAATGTCTGAACACCAGTCGCCGCCAGCGCATAGCCCGCGGTTCGGGCACTGACATAGCAGCTGTCAACCGCCTCATCAAGCAGTTCGACCAGACGCGTAAGATGATGAAAATGGTCACTAACCCCAAAATGGCCCAGATGATGGCCAAAATGCCCAAGAGATAATTATGACACTCATCGACGGAAAGAAAACTGCTGCCACTATCAAGGCAGAAATCAAGCAAGAAGTAGAGCGCATGGTCGCTGCAGGAGCCAAACGCCCCCATCTGGCAGCCATCCTGGTGGGTCACGATGGTGGCTCGGAGACCTACGTAAGTAATAAGGTACGCGCGTGCGAGGAATGTGGTTTTCAGAGCACCTTGTTGCGCTTCGAGGACGACATCACCGAGGACGCTCTGCTCGCCGAGGTGCAGAAGCTGAATGAAGATTCCAGCGTGGATGGCTTCATCGTTCAGTTGCCCCTTCCACGGCATATCGCGGAGCAGCGCGTCATCGAGGCGATAGACTATCGCAAGGACGTAGATGGCTTCCATCCTATCAATGTAGGACGCATGGCCATAGGTCTGCCAGCCTTCGTCAGCGCCACTCCCAAAGGCATCCTCGAGTTGCTGCGCCGTTATGATGTGGAGACCTCCGGCCGGAAGTGCGTCATTCTGGGACGTTCGAACATCGTAGGCAAACCGATGTCGCAACTGATGATGCAGAAGGGCGTCGACGCAACGGTCACGGTATGCCACTCCCGCTCCAAGACCCTGCGTGAGGAGTGCCTGCAGGCCGATATCATCATCGCAGCCATAGGACAGCCCGCCTTCCTGAAGGGAGATATGGTGAAACCTGGCGCCACGATCATCGACGTGGGCACCACTCGTGTTCCCGACGCCACCCGCAAGAGTGGCTTCCGCCTGCAAGGCGATGTGGACTTTGAGGCAGTGGCACCATTGGCAGCCAAGATCACTCCCGTGCCGGGTGGAGTAGGGCCCATGACCATCTGCATGCTCATGCAGAACACCCTCTCTGCCGCCAAGCACGAATACTACGATTAGTCACTTTCTGCTCCCGACCTCGTCTGCCGAATGACGTTATAAGTGGACTTCTGCCCTGCCGTATTCCCCCTACGGAACTCTCTTCTGCATTAAACCCAAATCGGTCATTAGGCCGAACTGAACAATATCTTTTGTTTATGGGTTCTTTTTTGCCAGAACAGCATCTCTTTTTGTGCCTTGCTCACCGTCCACTCTCGCCGTAGTCCACTACGCCTTCGAGAGGAACGGCAAGCAATTAACTAAAAACATATGCCGTCCTGACATAAATCCTAATGACCGATTTGGGTTCAATCGTCGTCATCGTCGTCATCGTCATCCCAATCGTCGTCGTCATCATCGTCATCGTCTTCAAATGATTCGTTCAACCAATTACTGGATTTGGGATATTCTATCATGTCTGGGTCATGTATGATGACCTTTGGCTTTTCTTTAGTCTTGAAGAATAACATCGCTCTAGAATTTAATGACTAACTCACAAACTAATTTGTCCTGTTCGCTCTCCTTGGCTCCACCGTGGGGATACCAGTATTTCTCGTAGTTGAAGCGGATGTCGGTGGGAAA
>JAILFY010000107.1 GCA_024697285.1 Bacteroidaceae bacterium | reverse complement strand
TCGTACTCAGGTTTCTCACGGTGACAGTCGCCTTCCGGGTTCCTGCCTTGATGATGGTCGGGCTTACGGAAAAACCGGAATTGGTGCTTACGCTGATGTCGCCCGTGAGGTTCTCGGCTTCCACGTCGAAGGTGGCGGTGGTGCCGGTGCCGTTGAGGGTGAGTTCATCGGCGGAAGTGGCCAGACGGGCGAAGAGTGGGGCGTAGGCTCCCGTGGCGTCATAACTGAAGTACTCGATGTCGGCTCCGCTGTTCTCGAAACCAATCTGGGCTGTAGGCAGACGCTTCACGCCAGTGAGCTTGGCGTCGTCGATGCGGAAGGCGCTGACGCTGGCGCCCCACTTGGCGCGCTCCAGACAGAAGTAGACGCGCAGCTGCTGCGTGTTGGCCTTCGTCTCAAAGTCCGTGGCGTAGGTCTCATAGGAATCGGAGGAGACACTCATCGAGACTTTGTTGTCGCTGTTCTGCAGGTCCTGGATGCGGATAGTGCCCAGGGCGGAACCGTTGTACTGACCGCCCTTGGCCAGGGCCGAGAAGGCGTAGGTCTCGTTGGGCGCTACGTCCACGATCTGCGAGATCTCCGCTGCGGCCCAACCGTCGTTCCACATATAGCGGTGGAGGTCCAGCACGTGGTTGTTCTGGTCCACCTCGTTGCTGCGCTCCTCGGAAGTGATATCCTGGGTGGAGTTGTACTGGTCGTAGGGATAGACGTCCCATCCCTCAATGAACTTGGTGATGTTCTGGGAGGAGGAGAAGTCCCACTCGCCCTCGAAGTCGCCGTTCTTCAGCAGGTTCCGCTCGATGTCGCCGCTCTGCTGACACCACTCGGGCTGCAGGGCGAGGTCGGCCACGCGGAAGGTGTCCACGGGCTGGCCGTCGCGATAGACGAAGATGCGGCGGTCGGGCGTCACGGCGTATCTATAAGTATGGTACTGTCCGTCGGTATTGTAGAAGGTGCCTCCGTTGGCGGGGTTGGAGATGCCTTTCTCACTGACGAAGACATCCTTGGAGTTCTTCATTCCCATGGAGGTGTCCTTGATATAGCTCTTGAAGCCCAGACCGCCGGCGGTTACGGCATAAGGCAGGACGCTCTTGGCGGCGTCGTCGGTGCGGGCGCGCAGCTCCACGGTGAAGCCGTTCTCCGTCAGTGCCGAGGCATCGAAGCTCCTACTTTCGTCGGCTTCCTTGCCCCGATAGACAGCGCTCTGCGAGAGGTCTTTCTGCGGCAGGGCAGTGCCGTGGGCAATGATGTTGACGTAGGTCCGGATATCACCGGAACGCAGGATGAGTCGTCCTTCCGTGGTGATCTTGCTGGAGAGGTTCGTCACCGTGACGGCCGTCTCCTTGGCTCCTGCCTCGATGGTCTGGGGCGAGACGCTGAAGCCGCTGGTCACACTCACCTGAACCTCTTCCGTGAGACCTGTGGCAACGACAGTGACCGTGGCCGAAGCACCGGAACCCTCCAGGCGGATCTTCTCGGGCAAGGTGGCGCTGGCTCTGCGCAGGGGAGCCCCTTGTTGGTCCACAAAACGAATGGTCATCATCTCTTGGGCGAAGAATGACGTAGCACCCAAGAGAAACATCAGAAGCATGCAACTTCTCATGAAGAAATGTCTTTTCATAAAGCTATTTTGTTTTTTCTGTTCGCCTATTTTATGTTTTTCCCCACAAAATTACTTCATTATCCCTTAAAAATAGAAAAAATCATACTTAAAAAGTAAATAAGGGAACAATGAAAACATTAATTAACAAAAAAACCTTTTTACTTTCACTTATCACCACCGTAACTGCAGATGAAAGTTGTATTCAGATAAGATTACAGACTAGATAAAACGTCCTTGAAAATTCTACAGATTCGGGGGCCACTCGAATTGCCTGTAATGCACCCACTATAGTGGCGGCCCCTGAGCCAGTCCGAACCTCCTACAGGCTGTAAGAATACACCTTCTACTCGAGTGGCTTTCAAACAAATGTGGTGGCGTTATGCCGTGATCGGCGTTCGGGCTGACACGAGGTCTGTCCCTACTTGCGGAGGTGTTCAGCGAGGTGTACACGTATGCCGTTATCGGGCTCAGCGGATTCGGAAGCCCGCGATATCGCAATATCGTGGACCATTTGACCCTCAGCGGACCACGAAATTGGAACTTCGACCACCATTTGACCCTCAGCGGGCCAATCAAATCCTTTTGTTTCCTTCATTTGACCCTCGGTGGATCTCGTGTAAGCGATGCAAACGCTTCCCAGGGGCGCGGGGGAGTCTGAGAGGCACGCGGCGGTTGAGCCCATACACCTTATAATATATAGGTGCACGAGGAGAATCTTTATGGAAAAAGGGGATGGGGGAAAGAGATCAGAAGTTGTAGCTGGTGACGCTACTCCAGTCGGGGTTGGCCATGAGACGAAGGGAGCCAGCGCCCTGCTGGGCTCCGCCCTGGCCGAAAAGGGTGCCGGTATAGCGCGTGATCTGGTTGCGGGTGACGGGGATGCCCTCGAAGATGCGCTCCTCCAGCGCATTGTCGTTGGCATCGAGGGCCGTGATGGTGAGCTTTGTCAGCACATCTTCCTCGGTGTGGGGCAGGGTATAGAGATCGAAGGTCGTGGTGCTGTCGGCCACTGCGCGCACCTCCGTCTGCTTGGAATTCACGCAACCGTAGCCGGCGCGGGGCGAGAAGGTGGAGGAACCGCCGACGTAGTAGAACTTCAGCTTCGCCACGCCGGCAGGCAACTGCTCGTCGGCGAGCACGAGTTGAAACATGGCGACGGCGCGAGAGAGCGTGAGATCGTAGGACTGCTGGCTGTCGGTGACCACGAGATCGCCGTAGTAGTAGAAGGTGTCGGTCACCTTGTTGTTGGGGAATGTCACCTTGTCCTCGGAGGTGATGGTGGCCGAGCCGTCGCAGTTGTGGGCGATGACCACGAGGTGATAGGTGCCTACGGCGAGCGACATGGCCACGGTGCCGAAGGACTTGTCGCCCTCCTTCTGTGCCACGTTCCTCACTTTCGTGCCATTGGCATCGAAGAGGGCAATGTTCAGGCGGGAGCATACATCTGTGATGTCCACAGACGAGCGCGAGAAAGTGATTTGCTCGAAGGTCGTCATGCGCAGGATGACGTTGGCCCCGGCAGAAGAATCGCCCTCCGGAGTCACGTCTGCAATATAGGGTTTCTCACACGCTGCCAACAGCAGTATTATCATCGGCAAAAGACACTTCTTCATAGTTGATATAGTTTTATACATTTAGGTCTAATGGAAAGGTTGTTCTGTGTTCTTTCTCACCCGTCTTGGTCTCGGAGAATGGGTGCGAGGAATGAGCGACATCGTGGTTTCAAACATGATGTTATGCATCATTGTCAGGACAAAGGTAAAGAAATGTTTTTATAATTGTACAAAAAATCCCACTTTTTTGTTTCTCCGGATCATTTAGGTAGCAGAATTCTATAGCTGAAGAGGGGAAACAAGATTTCTTGTGGCATTATTAAGGGGAAAAGAGGAGTCATCAGGGACCCTCTGCCCCGCCACCTCTATTATAAATAAGGAGGGCTGCCGGAGAGGAAGCCTGCGCGGAGAAAGGAGGGGAGGGGAAAAGGAAAGCAGTAGTGCCCCTTCTGTCAGCAAGGGGTCTTGTGGGGAGGAAGCCCACGCCGAGAAAGGAGGGGAGGGGAAATAAAAGGGCAGGGAATGGAAGGAAAATGGGGGAAATAGGAAAAGAAAGAGGACGTTTTAGGATGTTTTTGCAATTATTTCGAGAAAAAGCAGTACTTTTGTCCACGAAATACCGCTCGAACAGTACTTTTGACTACTTCTGAGTACTTCTGAGCACATAATAACAAATGCATCTCTTATGAAACTCTTTCTGCTCGACGCCTATGCACTTATCTACCGCGGCTACTACGGACTGATAAAGAACCCCCGCATCAATAGCCGGGGCGAGGACGTGAGTGCCATCTTCGGGTTCTTCAACACACTGGAGGAGGTGCTGACAAAGGAACAGCCGACGCATATCGGCGTGGCCTTCGACCCACACGGAGGCACCTTCCGACACGAACGCTACCCGGAATACAAGGCGCAGCGCGACGTGACACCGGAGGCCATCCGCTTCGGGGTACCGGTGATCAAGGAGATACTGGCGGACTACCATATCCCCGTGCTGGAGGTGGCGGGCTACGAGGCGGATGATGTCATTGGAACTCTGGCAGCACAAGCCGAGGCAGCGGGCTACGAGACCTACATGATGACACCTGACAAGGACTACGGACAACTGGTGTCGGAGCACGTGGCGATGTTCAAGCCAAAGAACATGGGGGGAGGATTTGAGATTCTGAGACCAGAGGACATCTGCAACAAGTGGGGCATAGAACGAACGGAGCAGGTGGTGGACATCCTGGGACTGATGGGGGATGCAGCGGACAACATACCGGGCTGTCCGGGCGTGGGCGAGAAAACTGCCGCCACACTGGTTAGGCAGTTCGGTTCCATAGAGGAACTGCTGAAACACACGGACCAACTGAAAGGCAAACTGAAAGAACGAGTGGAAGGCAACCGCGAACAGATCATACTCTCGAGATGGTTGGCACAGATAGTGACGGACGTGCCCATACAACTGGATATGGAAGCACTGAAACGATGCGAGCCCGACAACGAGACCCTGGTGAAGAAGTTCATGGAACTGGAGATGAGGAGCCTGGCAAACAGGAAGAGGGGAGAAGAGATACCGGCCCCGAGCCAGAATGCCAAGACACCAACCTCCCCGACAGGGAGGGAACGGTCGACGCGGGAAGAAAGCGGACAGCTGGACCTCTTCGCAGCAGAACAAACAACGGCAGCAACCGCAACGGGCACTGCGGAGACAAACGCGGGAAACGGAGAAACACTGGCAACAGAGACAAGCACAGAAAGGGGAATCGCAGCAGAGGATGCTGCCACGGCCAGGGAACTGGAGAGCTACGAGCGGACAGGAGCGGACTACCATATCTGCCAGACTAAAGAGGAACGTGCGGAGCTGATGAAGATGATGATGGAGGCCAAGGAGGTGGCACTGGACACAGAGACGACGTCCACGGAGGCCATCGACGCGGAACTTGTAGGATTGAGTTTTGCCATCCGCGAGAAGGAGGCTTACTACGTGCCGGTGCCGGCAGAACGTGAGGCAGCGCAAGCCATCGTGGAGGAATTCCGACCGCTGTATGAGCACCCGGAAATCCTCAAGATTGGACAGAACCTGAAATACGACTTCAACGTACTGGGCAACTACGGAGTGCGACTGGCCGAACCGATGTTCGACACGATGATTGCACACTACCTGCTGGAACCTGATATGCGCCACGGAATGGACTACCTGGCAGAGGTGTATCTCCACTACCAGACCATACACATCGACGAACTCATCGGGAAGAAAGAACGGGGCAAGGTGCAGAAGAGCATGCGCGAAGTGGCGGTGGAACAGGTGGGACCCTACGCCGCCGAGGATGCCGATATCACCCTGCGACTGAAACATTTCTTCCTGCCTAAGTTGCAGGAAGAAGGGGCCTTGGAGCTCTTCGAAAAGATAGAGATGCCGCTGATGCCTGTACTGGCCGACATGGAACGGACAGGAGTGTGCATCGACACGGAAGCGCTGCGGCAGAGCAGCCAGAAGATGACGGCGGAACTGGGCTCGCTGGAGGAGGAGATTCACGCGATGGCGGGAGAG
The DNA here is from genome assembly GCA_024697285.1 of Bacteroidaceae bacterium. Taxonomy (GTDB): domain Bacteria; phylum Bacteroidota; class Bacteroidia; order Bacteroidales; family Bacteroidaceae; genus Physcousia. The sequence goes on along the minus strand of JAILFY010000107.1, from coordinate 12,718 downwards.
GCTTTCAACATCAACTCCCCTAAGCAAGTGGGCGAGGTGCTCTTTGAGAGGCTGCGCCTGATGCCAAACGCCAAGAAGACCAAGGCAGGTGCCTACTCGACCAACGAGGAGGTACTGCAACGCATCAGAGGCAAACATCCCATCGTAGACAAGATACTGGAGTACCGAGGCAAGAAGAAACTCATAGGCACCTACCTCGATGCCCTGCCCCAACTGATAAACCCCCGAACGGGACATATACACACAAGTTTCAACCAGACCGTGGCAGCCACAGGACGCCTCTCGAGCAGCGACCCGAATCTGCAGAACATCCCCGTACGCAGCGAGGAGGGCAAGGAAATCCGCAAGGCCTTCGTGCCGGAGGCAGGACAATTGTTCTTCTCGGCCGACTACTCGCAGGTGGAGCTCCGCATCATGGCGCACCTGAGTGGCGACAAGGGCTTAGTGGATGACTTCCTGCAGGGACATGACATCCATGCAGCCACCGCCGCCAAGATCTTCCACCGGGAACTGCCGCTGAGCGAAGGTATTAAAGAGGTGACGCGCGAGGAGCGCAGCAAGGCCAAGACGGCCAACTTCGGGATCATATATGGTATCACCGCTTTCGGACTCACGGAACGGCTGGGCATAGGAAGAAGCGAGGCCAAGGCACTCATAGACAACTATTTCGAGACCTATCCACGGGTGCACGCCTTCATGCAAGAGAGCATAGACAAGGCACGGCAAAGGGGCTACACAGAGACCATCTGCCACCGGCGATGCTACCTGCGAGACATCAACTCGGCCAACGCCACCGTGCGCGGTTTTGCCGAACGCAACGCCATCAACTCGCCCATACAAGGGTCGGCGGCGGACATCATCAAGATAGCTATGGTGAGCATCCATCGCAGGTTCCGCGAAGAGGGACTGCGCTCGAGGATGATTCTGCAGGTGCACGATGAACTGAACTTCTCCGTAGTGCCCGAGGAGAAAGAACGAGTGGAAGAGATTGTGATGACAGAGATGCAAGGGGCCATAGAGATGAAGGTGCCACTCATAGCCGACGCTGGATGGGGGAAGAATTGGCTGGAGGCACATTGACGATATAGTGGACGAGTTGATATATTAGTTGACAAGTTGACGAGTTGACGAGTTGTTACAAGTTGACGAGTTGATTTATTAGTTGACGAGTTGACGAGTTGACGAGTTCTTCAGACTCGCCTTAGAGGCTCGAAGAAGCGACTAAGGTCGAGCGGACCAGTTCTTGAAGTGTCAAGCGAGCAAGGTCGAGCGAACAAGTTGATTGTAGTTCTAAATATAAGATTGGATTATGAATACGACTTATATAGCTAATAGCACCCGCTACGACGGGATGAAGTACCGCTATTGCGGACACTCGGGCGTTCTGCTGCCCGAGCTATCATTGGGTTTCTGGCATAACTTCGGAGAGGTCACTCCCGAGGAGCAGAGCCGCGCCATCGTGAGGGCCGCCTTCGACGCGGGCATCACCCACTTCGACCTGGCCAACAACTACGGTCCGCAGCCCGGTGCTGCCGAGAGTAGACTGGGTAAGTTCCTGCACGATGACTTCGCGGCACACCGCGACGAGCTCTTCATCTCCACGAAGGCTGCCTATGATATGTGGGAAGGCCCCTACGGTTCGTGGGCCTCGCGAAAACATCTGATAGCAAGTCTGAATCAGAGTCTGCGCCGACTGCAGGTGGATTATGTGGACCTCTTCTACTGTCATCGCTACGACCCTCGCACCCCGCTGGAGGAAACATTGCAGACGCTGGTGGATATCGTGCGCAGCGGCAAGGCGCTGTATGTGGGACTCTCGCGCTGGCCCCTGGAGGCCTCGCGCACCGGATATGAGTACCTGCGGCAACATGACGTACCCTGCCTCATCTACCAAGGACGACTGAACCTCTTCGACCGCGCCCCCCTGGAAGAAGGGGTGATGAGCGCGGCCTACGAGGCAGGAGCTGGGTTCATCAGCTTCTCGCCCCTGGCACAAGGGTTGCTCACCGACCGCTACCTCAATGGCATCCCTGCCGACAGTCGCATCGCACATGACCCGCGGTTCCTGAAGGCCGACGCCCTGACGCCGGAGGTGCTCAGTCGTATCCGCAAGCTCAACGACTTGGCAGCACAGCGCGGAGAAGCCCTGGCGACAATGGCGCTATCCTGGATCCTGCACCACAAGGAGGTGACCAGCGTGATCATCGGAGCCAGTTCACCCGAACAGTTGCAAAGGAATCTGGCTTGCCTGAAGAGCCCCGCATTCAGCGAAGAAGAACTGCAGAAAATCCAAGATTATTTAAAGATCTGAGGACCTCGGTTATTTGAGAACTTAAAGATTTGAGGATTTAAAGACCTGGGGAATTTAAAGACTACAGTTGTTTAAAGAATGATGGATTTGGGGCATTTAAAGATTTAAAGACCTTAGTTATCTAAAGGCCACATTATTTAAGTATTAAAGGATTTCAAGATTTGAGAAATAAATTTTAAAAAAAACAAACACAATGAAAAAGATTAGAGCAGCCGTAGTAGGTTACGGCAACATCGGACGTTACGCCCTGGAGGCTCTCTTGGAGGCTCCCGATTTTGAGATAGCAGGCATCGTGCGCCGCAAGGGCGCAGAGAACCTGCCAAAGGAATTGGAAGGATATACCGTAGTGAAGGATATCCGTGAACTGGAGGCTGTGGACGTAGCCATCCTCGCTACTCCCACCCGCAGCGTGGAAGCTTACGCCAAGGATATCCTGGCACTAGGCATCAACACGGTGGACTCTTTTGATATACACACACAGATCGTGGAGCTGCGTCGCACCCTGGACGCTGCCGCCAAGGCGGGAGGTGCAGTGAGTGTCATCAGCGCCGGCTGGGATCCGGGGTCGGACAGTGTCGTCCGTACTCTGATGGAGAGCCTGGCACCGAAAGGTATCAGCTATACCAACTTCGGACCGGGACGTTCCATGGGACACAGCGTGGCCGTTAGAGCCATCGAGGGAGTGCGCGATGCACTGAGTGTGACCATTCCCCTGGGCACTGGCATCCATCGCCGCATGGTATATGTGGAGCTGGAGGACGGCGCCGACTTCGAGAAGGTGAAGCAAGCCATTCTGAAAGACTCTTACTTCGTGAACGACGAGACACACGTAAACCAGGTGCCCTGCGTGAAGGACCTCAACGACGTGGGCCACGGAGTGAACCTCGTACGCAAAGGCGTCTCGGGTCGCACCCACAACCAGCTCTTCGAGTTCAACATGAAGATCAACAACCCGGCCCTCACGGCTCAGGTGCTGGTGAACGTGGCTCGCGCTTCCATGCGCCAGCAGCCCGGTTGCTACACGATGATTGAAATTCCCGTTATCGACCTGTTGCCCGGCGACAGGGAAGAGATAGTGGGACATCTGGTATAGGATACAAACAACGTACCCCGTCCCTCCCCTCCCTCCCTACAGGAGAGAGCGGGGAAGGACGGTCCTCAGGCATCCATTAGGTTATTGGTGAACTCATCAACAACTGTCGTCTTGAAGCGGTAGATGGAAGATAACAGACACTCTCAGTTGCACGGTCTCTCCTCCCCCAGCGGGAGGGGCGAGGGACGGGTATGCACCATCGGTTTCTTCGATGGTGTGCACCGCGGGCACCTATGCCTTATCCGGCAAGTGCAGGAGGAGGCGAGGCGGAGAGGAGAACGGTCGCTGCTGGTGACCTTCGACCGCCACCCGCGGTCGGTCTTCGCACCAGAGGACGCACCACAACTGCTGACCTCCCCCGAGGAGAAAGTGCAGTTGCTGCGCGAGGCGGGAGTGGATGATATCTTCGTGCTGCCCTTCGACCGACAGATGGCAGCCCTCACCGCCCGCGAGTTCATGGAAAAGGTTCTGCTGCAACAACTGAAAGTAAGCACCCTTGTCATCGGCTATGACCATCATTTCGGACGACCACAAGGAGAGACCTTCGAGGACTACAAAACCTACGGACAAGAAGTAGGCATAGACGTGGTGCTGGCACAAGAACTGCAGGGCGAACATATCAGCAGTTCCGCTATCCGGCGAGCGCTGGAGGCGGGCGACGTGGCCACAGCAACACACCTGATGGGAAGACCTTACTGCTGGACAGGACGTGTAGTGCACGGAAGAGCCATAGGCCGACAACTGGGATTCCCCACAGCGAACCTGGAAGCCCTGGAGCCACAGAAGATGCTGCCGGCACGAGGAGCCTATGCCATTCTCATCACCACAGCCAACAGACAACAACAGAAAGCGATGCTGAATATCGGTTGCAGACCCACCCTGGACAACGGCACCGACACCTCCGTGGAGGCACACCTGCTGGACTTCTGCGAAGACCTCTACGGACAAGAACTCACCTTAACATTTATCGCACGCCTGCGCGCAGAACGGCGCTTCGACGACGAACAAGAACTGATACGTCAGTTGGAAAGCGATAGCCAACAAACCCTGAGAATACTCCAAGAAACCACTAACCCTACAATATGAAATTCCAATTACGCAAAAGCCCTTGGTGGTGCTACATCCTTATCTTTGTCATCAGTCAGCTCTCGGCAGTACTGATACCCGTGGTTGCACATCTGACTGGTCATGCCATCTCCCCGGGGAGCGAAGCGGTGCTCGTTGGAGGACTGTTTCTGGCCAATATTCTGGCAATCCTCTTGTTCCTCATCTTCCGCCCAGGAAGCATCACCTGGCACAGCACCATAGCCGGTGTGGTAGGCCGGAAAGGCAGGCGCACCCTCATCTCGTTCCTGATGGCACTGCCGCTGATGTTGCTGCTGAACCTTACTCAGGAAGTGTTCTTCCCTGAGATACCGGATCTGGTGGGCGAAGACACGTTCCTGCTGATTATGGGCAACCCGATAGGATTGCTGACCGTGGCGGTACTGGGACCGGTCTCAGAGGAGATGCTGTTTCGAGGAGGTGTGCAGACGGATATAAGCCGACACTACTCCCATCTGGGCTGGCAAGTGCCCATCCTCTTCAGTGCCGTACTCTTCAGTATCGTTCACATGAACCCTGCACAGATGCCTGCAGCCCTGCTGCTGGGCTTGCTGCTGGGCTTCGCCTACTGGTGGACAGGTTCACTGGCTGCTCCCATCTTCATCCATGTCTTCAACAACTCCTTTGCCTGTCTGCTGTCGGTACTCTCTCCTGTCGACGACAGTCTGGTGCACTTCCTCGGCGGCAACACGTCTGCCGGAATATGTGCCGTGCTGTGTGTCTTCGGACTTTATCTCACCCTGCTGGCAGTGAAGAAAGAGGGAGTGAAACCCTTGTAGCTGCCGCGGCAGGGCAACTGCACCTCTCGCGGGGACAAGCAGTTAACGTTGCTCCTCCCCCACCCTCTTCTGTCAAGAAAGATCCAAGAAAAAGTTTTCATCGCCATGTAATGCTCGAAAAATGGCTGACCTACCACTTCGAAAACCGATGACCGAACTGGAATAAACCGCAAGCAAAGCACGAAAGACAGTTGCACTTTTGACCACAAACCGGAAGAAGGAATGACGATGAAGTGTAAAAAAAACCTTTTTTTTCTCATATTATAAGGTGTAGTTCAGTTTTTTTATGTAGTTTTGCGGCCGAAATTCATTTTCACGTAAGACCATGTCAAAAAATCTTGTAATCGTAGAGTCCCCCGCCAAGGCAAAGACCATAGAGAAATTCCTGGGCAAGGACTATAAGGTGATGCCGTCATATGGACATATCCGCGACTTGAAAAAACACAGTTTCAGTATCGACACGGAAACCTTCATGCCTCAATATGAGATTCCATCGGACAAGTCGCATATCGTTGCCCAACTGAAGCAGAACGCGAAGAAGGCAGAAATCGTATGGTTAGCATCCGATGAAGACCGCGAGGGAGAGGCAATCTCCTGGCACCTGCAGGAGGTGCTGAAGCTGAAGCCCGAATCCACGCGACGCATCGTCTTCCACGAAATAACCCAGAATGCCATCTTAGAAGCTATAGAGAATCCGCGACAAGTGGACCTGGGATTGGTGAATGCGCAGCAGGCCCGCCGCGTCCTCGACCGCATCGTAGGTTTCAAGCTGTCGCCCGTGCTCTGGCGCAAGGTGAAACCCTCGTTGAGCGCCGGTCGCGTGCAGAGCGTTGCCCTGCGACTGGTAGTAGAACGCGAGCGGGAGGTACAATCCTTCGTGAGCGAGAACTCCTACCGCATCACTGGACTCTTTGCCAAGGCCGACGGCAGTCTGCTGAAGACGGAGCTGAACACCCGTTTCGCCACCCGCAAGGAGGCCGAGAACTTCCTGAAAGAACTGCAAGGAGCCACCTTCACCGTGAGCGACATCCAGACAAAACCCCTGCACCGCTCACCGGCACCACCGTTCACCACCAGCACGCTGCAACAGGAAGCGGCCCACAAGCTGGGACTGCCCGTGGCACAAACCATGCTGATAGCACAGCGGCTCTATGAGAATGGATTCATCACCTACATGCGTACGGACAGCGTGAACCTCTCGTCGATGGCACTGGGTATGTGCAAGAGCATCATCAGCGAGACGATGGGACCTGAGTACGTGATGATACGCCAATACCACACCTCCAGCAAAGGAGCACAGGAGGCACATGAAGCCATACGTCCCACGGCCAAGAGCCGCACAGAACTGGAGGAAGGCAACACGCAGGAACGACGCCTCTATGACTTGATATGGAAACGTACCGTGGCCAGCCAGATGGCCGACGCACAGATGGACAAGACCACTGCGACCATCAGCATCAGCGGACGCAGCGAACAATTCATAGCCACGGGTGAAGTGGTGAAGTTCGATGGTTTCCTGAAACTCTACCGCGAGACATCCGACGACGCAGAAGATGCCGACAACGGCGAGAACCCAGAGAACAGTTCTCTGCTGCCGAGCCTGGAGCAAGGAGAAGAACTGAAACGCATGGAGGTGCTGGCCACAGAACGATTCAGCCAGCGTCCTCCCCGATACAACGAAGCCAGCCTCGTACGCAAGCTGGAGGAACTGGGGATAGGACGTCCTTCGACCTACGCACCCACCATCAGTACCATACAACAGCGCGACTACGTCAGCAAAGGAGACAAAGCCGGCGAGGAACGGCCGTACAACGTGCTGACACTGAATGAACAAGGAGTGAGCTGCGAGCAGCGCACTGCCATCTTCGGAGCAGAACGCGGACGTCTGTTGCCCACGGATGTGGGTATTGTGGTCACCGACTTCCTCAACGAATATTTCCCCACCATCATGGACTACAACTTCACGGCCGAAGTGGAGAAGGAGTTCGACGCCATCGCCGAAGGCAAGGAACGCTGGACGGAGATGATACATCACTTCTGGGACGCCTTCGCACCCATGGTGGAAAAAACCATGAATGCCAAGAATGAGCTGCGAGCAGGCGAACGACTGCTGGGCACCGACCCCAGCACGGGCAAGCCTGTGAGTGTGAAGATAGGACGCTTCGGCCCCGTGGCTCAGATAGGTTCGGCCACCGACACAGAGAAGCCCCGCTTTGCCCAACTGAAGAAAGGACAGACGCTGGAGACCATCACCCTGGACGAGGTGCTGGAACTCTTCAGACTGCCACGACACCTGGGCTCCTTCGAAGGAGAAGAAGTTGTCATCGGATCGGGACGATTCGGCGACTATGTGCAGTACCAGAAGAAATACATCTCCCTGCCCGCAGGCACCGATCCGCTGGCCATCAGTCTGGAGGAGGCTGTGGGCCTCATCGAAGAGCGACGCAAAGCCGCCGCCGACAGACATATCAAGAGTTTCGACGAAGAGCCACAGCTGGAAATCGTAAGAGGTCGGTTCGGGCCCTACATCGTCTACGCAGGACAGAACTACCGACTGCCCAAGCCCATGCAGGAACGCGCAGAGGAACTGACGCTGAAAGAGTGCATGGAGGTGGTGAACGAACAGAACGTGAAGGCCAAGAACAACCCTGGCAGCCGTCGGCACTTCGGCAAGAAGAAATAATCCACTATATCCCCCACAGAAAGGAATAGCATGATACGCATTATCATCATCGGATATATGGGAGCCGGCAAGACCACCGTAGGCAAGGCCCTTGCGGCCAATCTGGGACTGCCATTCTATGACCTCGACTGGTTCATTACCAGCCGCTATCGCAAGACGGTGCCTGAGATCTTTGCTGAAAAAGGCGAGACAGGGTTCCGCGAAATGGAACGGCGCATGCTGCACGAGGCCGCAGAATACGAGGACATCGTGCTCAGCTGCGGGGGAGGAACACCCTGCTTCTTCGACAACATGGAGTACATGAACTCCCTGGCCGACACCATCTACCTCAAGGCCACGCCCGACGTGCTGGCCAAGCATCTGCAAATGGGCAAGGGCAAACGGCCGCTGCTGGAAGGCAAATCCCCCGAGGAACTGGAAGACTATATCCAAGAGATGCTCCTCACGCGCGAACCTTATTATAATAAGGCAAAGTATTCGCTCGACGTGTCGCTGCTGGACACTTCCGTGAAGGTGGAAGAGAGCGTGAGACTCATCCGAGAGATGCTGCATATCTGAGAAAAGCCACTCTCCCCCGTCCCCCTTGCCACAGAAGGAGGCAAACAGAAGGAGAGCAAATACGAGACTAACAACAGAACAATAACCGCTTAAAAGAAAATGGCCCTATAGCCCTGGCACTACCTGGTCCCACAGGCGAGCAACCACCAGGCGGGTTCCCGACAATGAAGAAATGGCGTATAGAAGACTCCGAAGAACTGTATAACATCAAAGGTTGGGGAGTCAACTATTTTGGAATCAACGAGAAAGGTCACGTGTATGTGTCCCCCAAGAAGAACGGGGTGCAGATAGACTTGAAAGATGTGGTCGACGAGCTCGCTACGCGGCACGTCACGGCCCCTGTCCTGTTGCGTTTCCCCGATATCCTCGACAACCGCATCGAGAAGACCGACGAATGCTTCCGCAAAGCGGCAAAGGAATACAACTATCAGGCTGAACATTTCATCATATTCCCCATCAAGGTCAATCAGATGCGCCCCGTGGTGGAGGAAATCATCAGCCACGGCAAGCGCTATAACCTGGGACTGGAGGCTGGCTCCAAGCCCGAACTGCATGCGGTGCTGGCCACGAACATGGACAGCGACAGCCTCATCATCTGCAACGGCCACAAGGACCAGAACTTCATCGAACTGGCACTGCTGGCCCAGAAGATGGGCAAGCGCGTGTTCCTCGTGGTGGAGAAACTGCCGGAACTGAAGATCATCGCCGAGACAGCCAAACAGTTGGGAGTGAAGCCTAACTTAGGTATTCGCATCAAGTTGGCCGCCAACGGCTCTGGCAAATGGAGTGAGAGCGGCGGCGATGCCTCTAAGTTCGGGCTGAACTCCTCCGAGCTGCTCATGGCCCTGCAGATGCTGGACGAGATGGGGCTGCGCGACTGCCTGAAGCTGCTGCACTTCCATATCGGCAGCCAGATAACCAAGATTCGCAGGATATCCACCGCCCTGCGCGAAGCCGCCCAGTACTACGTGCAACTCCGCACTATGGGGTTTGGCATCGAGTTCATCGACTGCGGAGGCGGACTCGGCGTGGACTACGATGGCACCCGCTCCAGCAACAGCGAGTCCAGTGTGAACTACTCCATACAGGAATATGTCAACGACTGCGTCTACACCCTCGTGGAAGCTGCCGACCTGAACAATATCCCGCATCCCAACATCATCACCGAGGGCGGACGGTCGCTGACGGCTCACCACAGTGTGCTGATAGTAGATGTGATGGAGAGCGTCTATGCTCCACAGATGCCCGAGGATTTCCAGCCCACGGAGAACGACCACAAGCTCGTGCACGACCTCACGGAGATTTGGGACAAGCTCTCGGGCCGTTCGATGCTCGAGGACTGGCACGACGCCGAGGACATCCGCGAAGAGGCGCTGGACCTCTTCCGACATGGCATCATCGACCTGAAGACACGTGCTCAGATAGAGTCTATCTACTGGGCCATCAGCCACGAAGTGGCGGAGCTGGCTCATCATCAGAAACATATACCCGATGAGCTGCGTGTGCTGGACAAGCAGATGGCCGACAAATATTTCTGCAACTTCTCGCTCTTCCAGTCAATGCCCGATTCGTGGGCCCTGGACCAGCTCTTCCCGATTATGCCCATAGACCGACTGAGCGAACAGCCCACACGCAGCGCCACCTTGCAGGACATCACCTGCGACAGCGATGGCAAGATCACGACCTACGTGAACGGCGGCCACCAGACCAACTACATCCCCCTGCACCCGGTGAAGGCCGACGAACATTATTATATAGGTGTCTTCCTGGTGGGAGCCTATCAGGAGATACTCGGCAATATGCACAACCTCTTCGGAGACACCAACGCCGTGCATATCACCGTGAACCACGATGGCTATGAGATCGAGCAAATCATCGACGGCGAGACCGTGGCCGACGTACTGGAGTACGTGCAGTACGACCCCAAGAAACTCGTACGCAGGCTGGAGATTTGGGTCAGCAGAGCCGTGAAGGACGGGAAAATCACGGAAGCCGAGGGTAAGGAGTTCATATCCAACTACCGCGCCGGACTCTACGGATATACCTATCTGGAATAAGAAGTGTCGGGCACCCCCGACACGACAAGCACTTTAGCACATCATCACCCCAAAAAGACCATGATCAGGAATATAACTTATCCCCTCATCACCATCATCAAGGTAGGCGGCGCCGTAGTGGAAGATTCCGCCTCGCTGGAACAGCTGCTCGATGCCTTCGTGCACGTCGAGGGCCCCAAAGTACTGGTTCATGGAGGCGGACGCACCGCCACACAACTGGCCACACAGCTGGGGATAGAAAGCAAGATGGTGGGAGGTCGACGCATCACGGATGCAGAGACCTTGCGCGTGGTGACAATGGTTTATGGCGGGTTGGTGAACAAGAATATCGTGGCCCAGCTGCAGGCCCGTGGCTGCAACGCCCTCGGACTTACGGGTGCCGATCTGAATCTGGTACGGGCCCACCGCCGGCCAGTCACGCCAGAAGGTGTGGACTTCGGTTTCGTGGGAGACGTAGACAGCGCGGACGGAGCACGACTGCTGCAACTGCTGCAGACTGGCATCACCCCCGTCATCGCGCCCCTGACCCACGACAACCAAGGGCACCTCTTAAATACCAATGCCGACACGATGGCCCAGACGGCTGCCACAGCCTTGGCCGCAGCTCTGAAGGGAGACAGCGAAGGAACAGCAAACGCCGAGACGCCTCCCGCCGTGAGCCTGACGTTCTGCTTCGAGCTCCCTGGTGTGCTGCGCGACGCCAAGGACCCTTCGACACTCATCGCCGACCTCAGCGAACCGGACTTCCGTGCCCTCGTGGCCGACGGCACCATAGCAGGAGGAATGATACCTAAGCTGGAGAACGCCTTCGCAGCCATCCGGGCAGGCGTGTCCTCCGTGCGCATTACCTCCATCAATGACCTCACTGGAGGCACCCTCATCCAATAAAAAACCGAAACAACAACCTCTGAAACAGAACCTCTGACCGCTATCACCCCGTAACCACTGCCACATCCCACGCAGCGTTAGCGCCAAAACATGTGTCCATGGACCTCCGCACAGATATTCTTCCCCACCGCGACCGCCTCTACCGCCTCGCACTCAGCATCACCCTACACACCGCAGAGGCAGAAGATGTCGTACAGGATACTATGCTCCGTGCCTGGGAACGACGGGAAGAGTGGCCCAAAATACAAAACATGGCTGCGTGGCTCTCGCAGATATGCCGCAACCTGGCTCTGGACAGGCGCAAGAGGTTGGAACGCATCACTTCCCTCTCGTCTGACGACCACCACGAGGGAACAACGATGCTCCCCCTCATGTCGCTCCCGGCAGAACAAGAGACCGACGGAACAGCCGCCCTCGTGGCCCGCCTCATCAATCAACTGCCATCGCCACAAAACGATATCATGCAACTACGCGACGTGGAAGGGCTGAGCTACAAAGAGATAGCTGCAGAACTCCAGCTCACAGAGACACAAGTGAAGGTCTACCTGCACCGAGCCCGCCAGAAACTGCGTGAGCACTACCTCCGACTCCAGCAGCATGGGCTCTAAGCCCACCCCTGCTGCTGCCTCAAGGCACCCCTGTTCCCTCCTATGGAAATGGACGCCCCCTGCCAGAGTACATGTGCCTCGGTTTTGCCAAGGCCCCCCAAAAAAAGAAACAACCAACCTAAAAAACAACCTATATGACTTATTTACTTGGATATGACATCGGCAGTTCCAGCGTGAAAGCATCGCTGGTGGAAGCCCAAAGCGGACAGTGCGTAGCCACTGCCTTCTACCCCAAAAGCGAAGCGCCCATCAAAGCCATTCATCCCGGATGGGCCGAACAAGACCCCGATGCCTGGTGGAGCTACCTGAAAGCAGCCACCGCCGACGTCCTCGCTCAAAGCCAAGCCCCCCGACAGGACATCAAGGCCATTGGCATCAGTTATCAGATGCATGGCCTCGTCTGCGTAGACAAAAACCTGCGGCCCCTGCGCGACGCCATCATCTGGTGCGACTCGCGGGCCGTGCCCTATGGTCAGCAGGCCTTCGACGCCCTCGGCGCCGAACAATGTCTCGGCCACCTGCTGAACTCCCCCGGCAACTTCACCGCCGCCAAGCTGGCTTGGGTGCGGGAGAACGAGCCAGCGCTATTCGAGAATATCTATAAGGTGATGCTCCCCGGCGACTACATCGCCCTGCG
>JAILFY010000050.1 GCA_024697285.1 Bacteroidaceae bacterium | reverse complement strand
ATGCCGCAATAAAACATTAATTTACAACCACATAACAATATCCTCTTGTGTTAGCAAAACGCCTCATACCCTGCTTGGATGTCAAGAACGGCGAGACCGTCAAGGGCACAAACTTCGTGAACCTGCGTTCGGCCGGCGATCCAGTGGAACTGGGTCGTGCCTACAGCGAGCAAGGTGCCGATGAACTGGCCTTCCTGGACATCACAGCGTCCCACGAAGGCCGTAAGACCTTCACGGAAATGGTTTCCCGCGTGGCTGCTACGGTGAATATCCCTTTCACTGTTGGCGGCGGAATTGGTGAACTGAAAGACGTGGACCGGTTGCTCTGTGCCGGTGCCGACAAGGTGAGCGTGAACAGCGCCGCCCTGCGCCATCCGTCGCTCATCGACGAGATCACCAACCACTTCGGTTCTCAGGTCTGCGTAGTGGCCATAGACGCCCGCATGGACGAGACCGGCAGATGGAGTTGCTATCTCAATGGCGGACGGATTCCCACGAACCGCGACCTCTTCGACTGGGCCCATGAGGTGCAGGAACGAGGGGCGGGCGAGATCCTGTTCACCTCCATGAACCACGATGGAGTGAAAGCCGGTTTTGCCAATGCAGCCCTTCGGCGCCTCTCCGACTCCCTCTCCATCCCCATCATCGCCTCTGGCGGCGCAGGATGCATGGAGCATTTCCGCGACACCTTCGTAGAGGGCCACTCCGATGCCGCTCTGGCAGCCTCCGTATTCCATTTCGGAGAAATAAGTATTCCACAACTCAAACAATATCTGAAATCCGAAGGTATCAACGTAAGAATATGAACATCGACTTCAACAAAATGGGCGGCTTAGTGCCAGCCATTATCCAAGACGCCGACACCAGGCAAGTCCTCATGCTCGGCTATATGAACGAGGAAGCCTACGAGAAGACCGTGAGCGAAGGCCGCGTGACTTTCTTCTCCCGCACGAAACAACGTCTCTGGACCAAAGGCGAGACCAGCGGTAATTTCCTGAATGTAGTGAGCATCAAGCTCGACTGCGACGACGACACGCTGCTGATCCGCGTGCACCCCGTAGGACCGGTTTGCCACAAGGGCACCGACACCTGCTGGGGCGAGGAAAACAAACTTCCGCAGGCCTCCGAGAGCAGCTCCCAGGAGCCGTCGGAGACCAATCCCCTGCTGTTCCTCTCCGAATTGCAGGACTTCATAGAGAAGCGCCACGAGGAGATGCCCGAAGGTTCCTACACCACCAGCCTGTTCCGCGACGGCCTGAACCGCATGGCACAGAAGGTGGGCGAAGAGGCACTGGAGCTCGTCATCGAGGCATGCAATGGGACCAACGAGCGCATGGTCTACGAAGGTTCCGACATGCTCTACCACCTCATCGTCCTCCTCACCTCCAAGGGTCTGCGCATAGAAGACATGGCCCGCGAACTCCAGGAGCGGCATAACCCGGGCTGGAAGAAGCATTAAGGGGGAAAAAACTCACAAAGCTCCCAAAGAGCCCTCAAAAGCCCCTCTAACTCCCCCAAGGGGGAGGACTGGTCTCCGGAAAGAAGGGAGGAAGAAAGAGAAGAGGGAGGAAGAAAGAGGGGGGAAGAAAGAGGGGGGGAGAAAGAAAAGGCCGGAAGATGAAAGGAGGAAGGCCGGCGGGCGTTCTGTTTGCTGCAGCACTGCTGCAGCATTCACCACCCCCAACCCAGCCAGGACCAAACCACAACCATAAAGATGATTATTAATTATAAAGAAGTTGACATACAAAGAGAGGAGCAAGTGGTGCTCTACAACGTGAATCTGCAGATCCACGAGGGGGAGTTCGTCTATCTCACCGGAGTCGTTGGCAGCGGAAAAACTTCCCTGCTGAAGACCATCTACGGCGAACTGGACATCACCACCGGCAGCGCCGACGTGCTGGGACGAGATATGCTCACGCTACGGCGGCGGCAGGTGCCTAAGTTGCGCCGCGAGCTGGGCATCGTCTTCCAGGACTTCCGCCTGCTCACCGACCGCAATGTCCGGCAGAACCTGGACTTCGTGCTCCAGGCCACCGGTTGGACCGACCGCACCGCCCGTGCCAACCGCATCAGCGAGGTCCTGCAAACCGTAGGCTTGGCCGACAAGCTGGAAGTCATGCCCTATGAGCTCTCGGGCGGCGAACAGCAGCGCATCTGCATCGCCCGCGCCATCCTCAACAAGCCCAAACTCATCCTCGCCGACGAGGCCACGGGCAACCAGGACGCCGAGTCCGGGAGGCAGACAACCAAAATCCTGCACGACCTCTCCAAGGAGGGAACGGCCGTTATCATGGCCACCCACAACACCTTGCTGCTCGAGCAGTTCCCCGGAACCGTTTACGAGTGTCGCGACCACCGATTGCTCTGCGTGAGCGCTCCTGCCTCGCAGCCACTTTCGGCCAACCAGGTTATAGGGGAAGAAGAGACAGCAAGAGAAGAAGAGACATTCGAAGGAAAAGCTACAGAAGAAGGAGAAGCAACTGGAGAAGGAGCAACGCAAGCAGCAGAAGCAGCGGCAAAAACTGCAGCCTCAGAAGGTGCAGCCAGTCAGCAGGAAACTCCAGACGACATCCCTGTCGCCACCATTCTCCCTTCATCCAACGAACAATAGCCTCCCTTCATCCAACGAGCAACAGGCTCCCCTCATCCAACGAAGAATAACCTCCCTTCATCCAACGAAGATTAGCCTCCCTTCATCCAACGGACAATAGCCTCCCCTCATCCAACGGACAACAGGTTCCCCTTCATCCAACGGACAACAGCCTCCCTTCATCCAACGAAGAATAACCTCCCTTCATCCAACGAGCAACAGCCTCCCTTCATCCAACGAACAATAGGAATTACAAATAAGCACAACATAACAGGAAAAATGAAAGTTCTCAAATTTGGCGGCACGAGCGTGGGCTCGGCCCAGCGCATGCAGGATGTCTGCAAACTCATCACCAGCGATGGCAAAGCCAAAGTAGTGGTCCTCTCGGCCATGAGCGGAACCACCAACACCTTAGTGGAAATTGCGGACTACCTCTACAAGAAGAACCCGGAAGGGGCGAACTACGTCATCGACCGTCTGGAACAGACCTATATGGGCCATATCGACCAGCTCTACACGACAGACGAATGGCGCCAGCAGACGGAGTCCTTCCTTCACGAGGAATTCAACTATCTTCGTTCCTTCACGAAGATGCTCTTCACCTCCTTCGAGGAGAAAGTCATCCTGGCTCAGGGCGAAATCATGTCCACGAACATGGTCACCAACTACCTGAAAGAACAGGGAGTGAAAGCCGTGCTACTCTCCGCTCTGGACATGATTCGCACCGACAAGAATGCCGAGCCGGACTTCAACTATATCCGCGAGAAGACCATCGCCCAGCTGGAAGAGCACCCGGGCGAGGAAATATATATCACACAAGGATTCATCTGCCGCAACGCCTACGGCGAGATAGACAACCTGCTGCGCGGCGGTTCGGACTACACCGCCTGCCTCATCGGTGCCGCCATCAAGGCCGAGGAGATACAGATCTGGACCGACATCGACGGCATGCACAACAACGACCCTCGCGTGGTCGAAGGCACTGAGCCAGTGCGCCAGCTCTATTTCGAAGAAGCTGCCGAGCTGGCCTATTTCGGAGCCAAGATCCTGCATCCCACCTGCATCCAGCCTGCCAAGTTCGCCGGCGTGCCCGTGAGGCTGCTGAACACCATGGACCCCGAGGCCCCCGGAACCATCATCAACAACCGCATGCACCGCGGCACCATCAAGGCAGTAGCCGCCAAGGACAACATCATCTGCATCGGTATCCAGAGTTCCCGCATGCTGCTGGCCCATGGTTTCCTGCGCAAGGTCTTCGAGATCTTTGAGACCTACAAGACCAGCATCGACATGATTGCCACCTCGGAGGTGGGTGTCAGCGTGACCATCGACAAGCGCGTCCACCTCAACGAGATCACTGCTGAGCTGAAGAAGTACGGCACCGTTACGGTGGACGACAACATGTGCATCATCTGCGTCGTGGGCGACCTATCGGCCCAGAACGTGGGCTTCGAGAGTCAGGCCACAGAAGCCATGCGGCAGATTCCCGTGAGAATGATCAGCTATGGCGGCTCTGCCCACAACATCTCGTTCGTGGTCTCGGAGTCCGACAAGAAACGTGCCCTGCAGGCTCTACAGGAATGCCTGTTCAGCTACGACGGCCACGTGCATCGCCCCTCCTGATTCCGAACTTAAATTATAACACCTACTCATCCTCCCCAACAGACACACAACACATGAAGCAGACCCCCTACTATCTCTACGACACGACACTGCTTGCACGGACTCTGGAGGCCATACAGGCAGAAGTGCAAGGACAGGACAATCTCCACGTCCACTACGCCATAAAAGCGAACTCCAACCCACTGATACTCCGCCAGATAGCAGCCTCCGGCCTGGGTGCCGACTGCGTCAGCGGAGGCGAAATCAAGGTGGCCCTGGCAGCTGGATTTCCCGCCTCGCAGATAGCCTTTGCCGGAGTGGGCAAGTCAGACGAGGAGATACAGCTGGCACTGGACAACGCCATCGGCATGATGAATGTGGAGAGCATCGAGGAACTTGAGGTCATCCATGAGATAGCCACGGCGTCGCAGCAGAAAGCCCGCGTCAGTTTCCGCATCAACCCCGACATCGCTGCCCACACCCACGGACATATCACCACCGGCAAGGCCGAGAACAAATTCGGCATCCCCAAGGAAGATATGGTACATGTTATCCGCAAGGCGCAGCAGATGCCCATGGTGGAGTTCACCGGCCTGCACTTCCACATCGGTTCCCAGCTGCTGGAGATGGATGATTTCGAGGCCCTCTGCCTCCGCATCAACGAGCTGCAAGAGGAGCTGGACCGCGAGGGCCTATATGCCCCCAACATCAACGTTGGCGGCGGTCTGGGCGTGGACTACGAGCATCCCTCGGAGAATCCCATCCCCGACTTCAAGGCCTATTTCTCCACCTTCAAGCAAGGTCTGCAGCTGCGTCCGGGCCAGCAGCTCCACTTCGAGCTCGGCCGCGCCGTGGTCGCACAGATGGGTTCGCTCATCACCCGCGTCCTCTACGTGAAGCAGGGACAGCTGAAGCAATTCGTGATCGTGGATGCTGGCATGACCGACCTCATCCGTCCGGCCCTCTACGGAGCCCTGCACCACATAGACAACCTATCTGCCAGCGGTCGCACCGCCCAAGCCCAATATGATGTGGTGGGGCCCATCTGCGAGTCGTCAGACGTCTTCGCCCGCGACTACACCCTGCCGCAGACCCAGCGAGGCGACATCCTCGCCCTGCGCTCAGCCGGAGCCTACGGAGCCATCATGGCCTCTGGCTACAACTGCCGGCCGCTGCCGCAGGAGTACACTACCGAGGAGCCCGACGCCCTGCCCTGAGCCGCCCCTTGAAGCCAACCGCCTATCGCGTTGTACAACTATCTGATATTCAACAACAAAGTGAGCATATCCTCAATCTTCCATTCAATCTACCATGTTCTCGATAATCATCACCGCCCATAACCAGGCACCGGAGTTGCGCAAGCACCTGCCTGCCATTTTGGACCAATTCTTTGATGACTTCGAGGTGATAGTGGTGGACATTGCCTCGGTGGACGAGACGAAGGATGTGCTGGAGAACCTCGAGCGGAACTACCTCAACCTCCGTCACACCCACACCCCCTCCAGCGCCCGGGATATCAGCCTCGAGCGCCTGGCCCTGAATATCGGCATACGCTCGGCCAAATACGACTGGATCGTCATCACCCACCCCGACTGCCACCCCACTACTCCCTATTGGCTGCAGGCCCTGGCCACCCACATCCGTGAGGACCACGATATCCTGCTGGGCGCCGCGAAATACGACGAGGATTCCACTGAATGCTACTGCCAGAAGGCCTCCTTCTTCCGCCTCTGGCACACCCTGGCCAATATCCACCATATCCTGGGGGGCCATGTGGCCGTTCGGGCCGATGGTTGCAACATGGCCCTTCGCCGCGACCTCTTCCTGCGGTCGGATTGTTTCAGCGAGCACCTGAATCTGCTTACGGGCACCGAGGAGTTGCTCATCAACCAGCTCTCCAACGGCCGCAACACGTCCCTCGTCAGAGACCCCAGAGCCCTCGTCGTGCAGGACCACCTGCCCAGCGAGCGTCTGTGGAAGAAACGACGCGTGTTCTACGTGGAGACCCGCCGCCACCAGCGCCATACCTCCCTCTTCCGAGTCAAGCAGAACAGCATCTTGCTGCTGGCGTGGATTCTCCTGTTGGGCCCCAGCCTGCTCTTGCTCCTACTGCTCCATCTGCATCCGGAGCAGCAGTCGATATGCTTCGCCGTGTCGGCGCTGGCAGAACTTCTGGCCATCATCATCATCATCAATCGCCAGATGACCCTTCGTAAGCAGGCTCGGCATCTGGGCTACCAGCGGACATTTGTCCTCTCGGGCTACTTTCTCACGCTGCTCATCCCCTTCTGGAACCTTTCGGCCTGGCTCACCTATCTGAAATCACCCAAGTCGGAATTCCGCAAGAAATTCGTGTGAGACGGCCGATGGCGGTTTTCGCATGAATAATAAGACTGCCCGACTGCCGGCCGATAGTGGCTTTCGCATAAATAAAAAAAACTGCCCAACTGCCGGCCTGTGGCGGTTTTCGCACAAATAAAGACTACCGTCGCCTGCCGGCCTGTGGCGGTTTCCGCATAAATAAAGACTACTGCTGATGGCGTTTTTTCGCCCCAACCAGCAATAAAAAAAGTAATAAACATGTCATCATTCATCGCCTGGTGTATCGATCACCTCAACTACTGGACCATCACTTTCCTCATGACGCTGGAGAGCACGGTCGTTCCCATTCCCAGTGAACTCGTGGTTCCGCCTGCCGCCTACCGTGCTGCCGCCGACAGCAGTGACCTCAACGTGGTGCTCGTGGTCCTCTGCGCCACCCTTGGCGCCAACCTCGGAGCCCTCATCAACTACGTGGCCGCTCGCTACCTCGGTAGGCCCATCATCTACGCCTTCGCCAACAGCACCGTTGGGCACCTCTGTCTGCTCAACGAGGAGAAGGTGCAGAAGACGGAGAAATACTTCAACGACCACGGCGCCGCAGGCACCCTCATCGGTCGTCTGGTTCCCGGCATCCGCCACCTCATCTCCCTTCCCGCCGGACTGGCCAAGATGAAGCTCTCCCACTTCATCCTCTACACCACCCTGGGCGCCGGCCTCTGGAACATCATCCTGGCCGTCATCGGCTACAGCCTGCAGAGTGTGGTTCCCGAGGACCAGCTGATGGAAAAAGTCAACGAGTACAGCCACGAGCTGGGCCTCGTCATGGCAGCTCTCTTTGTGACTCTCATCGTCATCCTCGTCTACAAAGGCCGGAAGAAGAAATAACCCTGCCAGCGCCCCGCCTCCCCGCGGGCTCTCCTATCGGCATGCAACAAACCTACGCCGCCACGTCCTGTCCATAAAACCCCAGACGAAGCGGCACACGAGAACAACAAACCTACGCCGCCACGTCCTGTCCATCAACCCCAGACGAAGCGGCACACGAGATAATGAAGACATTTCTGGAGTATTTCAAGAACCTGCAGGAGCGCAACGGCAACGTGGGGTGCATCCACTCGTGTCCGGAGCTGATAGCCTGCATTCAGCAGACGGGTTTCCTGCCCCTGCTGGAGTCCGGCATCCAGGGTTTTGCGGCCGAGAGCATTATGGCCGAGGAGTGCCGCTTCACGCAGTTCCCCGACGGGAGCTGGGAGTGGCCTCTGTGGCAATGGAAAGGCTCTGTGGTGCGGGATGGCGACTGCCTCTACGGCAAGTTCTTCTCCGGCAAGGCAGGTTTCGTGAGCCGCGAGTGGTGGCCAGACTTCCTCAACTGGCGCCGCAGCCATCACCCCGCGCCGGCAGAAGGGACCATAGAAGATATCATCCTGTCCACCCTGCGCGAGCACGGCAGCATGATCACCCGCGAGCTGCGGGCCGCCTGTGATTTCACCGGCAAGAACATGCGTTCGAAATTCGATGCCTACATCAATCGCCTGCAGATGAGCACCTATATCGTCACTGAGGATTTCGTATACCCCACCGACAAGCACGGACGGGAGTACGGCTTCGGCTGGTCGCTGCTCACCACCCCCGAGCGTCTGCTTGCCAGCCACCACGCCCCCAGCCCTCGCTCGCCGGAGGAATCCTTTCAGCGCATGGCGGACCACCTCTCTCAGCTCCTGCCCGCAGCCACTGAGAAGCAAATCCGGAAGCTTCTGCAATAGCGCCCTTTCCGAGCGGGAGAGCGGAAGCGGAGAGAGAAGGAGACAACTCCGGCCTGCGCCTGTCCCGCCAAATGCGCCCAGCCCGTAGCCCCTCGCCCCTCTTGGATGCTACAGCGGCAGGATTCAATCATCGAAGAGTTGATAAATGATTGATGAAGGGAGGGACGGAAAGGGAAATGAAAAAAACAAATTTGATAATTGTTAATTTGTTAATTACGGGAGGCGGCGGGAGGTTACGGGAGGCGACGGGAGGCGACGCAGGCGGAGAAAAGCCTGACGGAGCGAATGCACCCTCTGTATGCATCCGCTGTAGGGGCGGGCCCCCGTGCCAGCCCGAACGCCGGTCACGGCGTAAGATAACAGGCTGACCGATTGAATGCCCCCACAGAGGCTGCACTCGTACAGCCTCCGGCTATTCGGGCTGGCACGGGGGCCCGCCCCTACAGCGGATGTATACAGAGGATGCGTACAGCGGGTGAATACAGAGGCTGCACACGTACAGCCTTCGGCTGTTCGGGCTGGCACGGGGGTCCGCCCCTACAGAGGGTGTATACAGAGGATGCGTTCAGCGGGGGAATACAAAGGATGCACACGTACAGCCTATCGGCTGTTCGGGCTGTCCCCTATCTCCCTCAAATCACCTCTATCCCCTGCTCTGCACAGAGCTTAAGGCTGAGCTCCTTGAGCTTGAATTTCTGGATCTTGCCGCTGCCCGTGAGGGGATATTCGTCCACGAAGAAGACGTATTTGGGAGTCTTGTAGCGGGCAATCTTTCCGCGACAGAACTCGCGCACGTCCTCCGGCGTCATCTTCACACCCTCGTAGAGGATGATGAATGCGCCCACTTCCTCGCCGTATTTCTTCGATGGCACGGCGGCCACCTGCACGTCCTTCACTCCCGGCATGTGGTAGAGGAACTCCTCTATCTCTCGCGGATAGACGTTCTCTCCGCCGCGGATGATCATGTCCTTGATGCGGCCGGTGATGCGGTAGTAGCCTTGTTCGTCCTTCACTCCCAGGTCTCCGCTGTGGAGGAATCCGTTCTTGTCTATCACCTCGGCGGTGGCCTGCGGATTCTTGTAGTAGCCCTTCATCACGTTGAATCCTCGGCAGCACATTTCTCCCTGCACTCCCACGGGGCATTCCTCTCCGGTCTCGGGGTCCAGGACCTTCACTTCCACGAAGGGGAAATCGCGTCCCACGGTGGTGCATCGCTGCTCAAAGGTATCCGTGAGGCAGCTCTGGGTCATTCCTGGCGAGCTCTCTGTGAGTCCATACACGGATGTTATGGTCATGAACATCTTCTCTGACACCTGCTTCATCAGCTCTATGGGGCACAGCGAGCCGGCCATGATGCCGGTGCGCAGGCTGCTCATGTCGAACATGGAGAACATCGGATGGTTCAGTTCTGCTATGAACATGGTTGGCACTCCGTAGAGGGCGGTGCAGCGCTCCTTGTGGACGGATGCGAGCACCACCAGCGGGTCGAACTTCTCAACCATCACCTCGGTGCATCCGTGGGTCAGGCAGTTCATTGTGGCCAGGACGACGCCGAAGCAGTGGAAGAGCGGCACGCACACGCAGAGCTTGTCGGCCTGCGTGAAGCCCATGTTCTCGCCGGTGATATAGCCGTCGTTGGCGATGTTATAGTGTGTGAGCATCACTCCCTTGGGGAATCCGGTGGTGCCGGAGGTATATTGCATGTTGACCACGTCGTGGCAGCTTACGTTCTTCTTCATCTCGCAGAGCACTTCGTCGTCGATGTTCTGCCCCAGCAGCAGCAGTTCCGCCGTGTTGTACATGCCCCTGTACTTCTCCATGCCAATGAACACCACGTTCTTCATGTATGGGAAGCGCTCGCTGTTGAGGTGTCCGCGCTCGCAGTCGCGCAGCTCGGGCAGCATCTTGTAGGTCATGTCCACGTAGTCGCACTCCCAGGTGCCGTCGGTGATACACAGCGTGTGCATGTCCGAGTCCTTGCAGAGGTACTCCAGTTCGGACTGCTTGTAGTTGGTGTTCACGGTCACGAGCACTGCCCCAATCTTGGCAGTGGCATAGAGGAAGGTGAGCCAGTCTGGCACGTTGGTGGCCCATATCCCCACGTTGGAGCCCTTGGTGACACCTATGGCCAGCAGCCCCTTGGCCAGGTTGTCCACACGCTCGTTGAACTTCTTCCACGTGAATCGGAGGTCTCTGTCGGAATAGACGATATATTCCTTGTCCGGGGTCGTCTCGGCCCAGTGCTCCAGCCACTGTCCCAGTGTCCGTTCTGAAAGTTGGAAATCCTTGTCCATGGCCATAGCATCAGAAGGGTATATAGACTACGGCCAGGATCTTGGCAGGCTTGCCCTCGGCCCCGTGGATGTGGTGTTTGACGATGGAATCGTAGAAGATGCTGTCGCCCTCTTTCAGCAGGTAGTTCTCTTTGCCATAGCAGATCTCCACCTCTCCGTTCATGACGTAAATGAACTCCTCTCCCTCGTGGGACGAGAGCTGGAACTCGCGATTCTCGCTGCTGTTGATGTCCACCACGAACGGTTCCATGTGCCTGCCGGCTTTCTGCTTTGCCAGCGGGTGGTATTCCATGTGTTTGCGGGCATCAGTGGCTCCGTTGGAGAAGCTGATGCTGTTGTCGCGCTCCCTCTCGGCGGCGCGGCAGACCACGGGCCCCAGGGCATCGCTGTCGTCGAGGAACGTTCCGAGGCGCACGCCCAGCGCGCGTGCCACCTTGATGAGCGGACCCAACGAAGGCAGGTTCGAGTCGTTTTCTATGGATGATATTTGTTCTGCGGACAGCCCACTCCGTTCGGCTATCTCCTCAATAGAGAGATTCTTGGATTCGCGGATACCTCTTATTTTGTGTCCTACGATTGCTTGATGCTCTGACATTTGTGAGAAATTGATTAGAATTGTAAACGTTATCTTTAATTCGGCTGCAAAGTTACAAAAAATTTGCCACATTATATATATAATCATAAAAGA
>JAILFY010000049.1 GCA_024697285.1 Bacteroidaceae bacterium | reverse complement strand
AGCCGGATGACTCCGGTGCCGTTGGTCTGCAGCAGAAGGTCGCGGCCGTGGGGCGCGATATCCTCGAACTCGTGGGGCACCTGGGACTGGAAGTTGAGGATGTGGTCGAGGCGGCGGGTGCGGAGATTCCAGACGTAGAGGATGCTGGGTTGCTTAGCGGTGCCAAGGCCTACAGGAATGAACATCTGGCGCCCGATGATGCACGCCCCCTGTCCGATCTGCTGAGAAGGATAACGGGCATCCAGGTCCTGGATGCAATAGTTCTCCAGCGCATCCTCCGGACGGAGATGCACCTCAGCCCCTTCGCTGAGGCGAGGCAGACGGAAGATCATCATCCGCCAGCGGTTGCCCTCCGCCAGGTTCTCTATGGTGTTGCCATAGCCGATGAGAAGGCCGCGACGGTTGTCGATAATCCACTGCAGCGCATAGCCAAAGAGATGGCCGGGGTCGTCCAGGACGATAGTTTGCACGAGCTGGGCGGGAGCATCCAGGGAGATGCGTTCCACGAAGCAGACGTCCTTCAGCCCGTTGTAGAGCTGACGGGAACACTGAGAAACGTAGAGCAGCGGGAAGGTGTCGTCGGCGGAATAGCGCTCGTTGCCAAAGCAGGCGACATTGGAGTGATTGACCTTGTGGGTGCTGGCCAAGGGGAATTGCCGGAGAAACAGTATCGTGTCGGAGTGGAGCTGATAGATAGTCGCCTGCCCAGTGTTCTGGAGACTGACGAGATAGTCGTCGTGAATGGCCATCCCCTGATACCCTTGTTTTGCAACGCCTTGTAGGGGTGCTACGGGAAGGACGTCGCAGTGGGAATAGTCTGTCGTTCGGCAGGAGGTGCAGAGGACTGCTGTCACTGCTGTGAGCAGGAGGGTGGAGATATGTAGGAATGGATGGTTCATGCTTTTTTGGGGTAAAAAGAGAATGATAGGAAAAATGGTTATTTCCCTACGAAGATGCGGGCGTCTACGGCCACGATGTCGTTGGCGTCGGCCAGCAGCGGGTTGATGTCCATCTCCTTGATCTCTGTGGCGAAGCGTAGGAGGGTGGAGAGTCGGACGATGATCTCGGCGAATTTACGTTCGTTGATGCCTTGTTTCCCGCGTGTGCCTTTCAGTATCTTATAGGCCCGCAGGCTGTGAATCATGTTCTCGGCCTCCTCGTAGGAGAGGGGTGCGAGTCCACTGGAGACGTCGCGCAGTACCTCCACGAAGATGCCGCCGAGACCGCAGAGGACGACGTGGCCGAAGCGCTGCTCGTACTTCGCGCCGATGAAGAGCTCTGTGCCTTTCAGCATCTTCTGTACCATGACAGCCGTGACGCCCTCGAGGCGCATCATCCTGTCGAACTCCGCTGCAAGGACCTCGCGGCTGCGGATATTCAGGGTCACACCGCCGATGTCGCTCTTGTGGACGGGCCCCACCACCTTGGCCACCACGGGATAACCGCAGCGGTCGGCAAAGGCCAGCAGCTCCTCTTTGTCGGGGCTCACAAACTCCGGCACGGAGGGTATGCCTGCACTCTGGAGCAGCTCGTGGACCAGATGTGGCGGCAGGAACGCCGACAGCGTCCCGTCTGCTCCCTTCTCGTTGGAGGAGGCGAGAGGCTGGTCCGCAGCTTCCGCTCGCTCGGCAGAGGGATTCTCCAGGGATGTCTCGCCTGAGATGATGCCGTCGATGATCCGTCGGATGCGGGGCACATCCACGCCGTTGATGACAACGTTCTGGTCGGCGGGAGCGGGAGTTCGCATCACCTGGGTCAGTGCTGTGGCCAGGGTGACCTCGTCGGAGAAGTTGACATGTCCCTTCTTCAGGAACTCATGTACTTCGGGTCCAGCCGTGGTCACACTAGGCAGGATGGGGAAGATGGGTTTGCGACATTCCAGAATCTTACGATGAAGGACGTCGTAGGCCTCGTAGAGCTGCACCAGTCCCGGCGTGCCGAAAATGACCATGATGGCATCGATGTCGTCGAACCGGTTCTCGCAATAGTCGATGGCCGTGGCCAAGTGCTGGGGCGTGCCCGTGGCCAGGATGTCGATGGGATTGGCCACACTGGAGCCGGGCAGCAGGAGGGATTTCAATTCGTCGGCCTCAGGACCGGTGAGGGCGGGCACGTTCATCCCTCCTTTCGACAGGGCGTCGGTGAGCATTACCCCGGGGCCACCTGCGTGAGTGACGATGGCGAAGTTCTTGCCCGTGAAGCGAGGCAGGGTGAAGATGCTACCCACGGTGGTCAGTTCCTCGCGGGAGAAGCAGCGGACGATACCGGCCTTGCGGAACAGCGCCTCCACAGCCGAGTCGCTGCTGGCGATGGCACCCGTGTGGCTGCTGGCGGCACGACTGCCGCTCTCGCTGCTGCCCGCCTTGATAGCGGCGATGCGGCAACCCTTGCGGATGAGAGAGGTGGCGTGGTAAAGCATCTTGTCGGGGTCGGAGATGTTCTCGATATACAACAGCTTCACCAACGAGTCGCGTTCGGCGTCGAAGTGCTCGTCCATGTATTCCAGCACGTTCTCTATGCCTATCTGGTGGCCGTTGCCCACCGACCATACGGAGTTGAAGGGCAGTCCTTTGGTGACCGCGCTCTCCAATACATAGACGGCCGTGGCACCGGAACCGCTGATGAAATCCACACCCTTGGGTGTCAGACGGGGAATGGGTTTGGTGAACACGGAGTGGTGCCAGCGGGTGAGCAGTCCGATGCAGTTGGGGCCGATAAGCGCGCAGTGGTATTGCTCGCAGCAGTCGAGGATGCGACGTTCCAGCGCTGCGCCCTCGGGCGTCTCCTCGCTGAAACCAGCAGATATGATGATAAATGCGCGCACGTGTTTCTCACGGGCAAGGAAATCGACGTAGTCCGGACAGAAACGGGCGGCCACGACGAGGATGGCGAGCTCCGTAGGAGGCAACTCGCTGACGTCGTGAAAGGCGCGCACTCCCTGGACCTCATCTTCCTTGGGATTGACGATACGAAGGGTGCCGCTGAAGTTGCCGCTGAGAATGTTGCGGACAACGGCGCCGCCGGGTTTGTGGACGTTGTTGGAACCGCCGATGACGACAATGCTTTCGGGCTGTAGGAGTTGTTGATTTATCATCTGTAGAGGGCGTAAAATGACGTTTAGTGCTACAAAAATAGCGAAAAGTAACGTATTTCCACCTATAAACACCAAAAACTTTCAAAATTATACTCCCGATATTCAACTTTTTCTTACCTTTGCATCAAATTGTTGCACAAAAACACAAGTAAAAGACATGATTTGGAATCCTAACAAGGAATGTATGAGCCGCGACGAGATGAGCGCGCTCCAGGGCAAACGCCTTCACAAGAT
>JAILFY010000040.1 GCA_024697285.1 Bacteroidaceae bacterium | reverse complement strand
GGATGGAACGACGCCCCTCAATGTGCCCGTCAGTCTATGCACAATCCCATTGTCCGCAAGCAGGAAATGAGGTGGTTGCAGGCACACGGAGTGGCCGGGATCAAGGTGGATTTCTTTGCCGGCGACAAGCAGGAGACACTGCGCCTCTATGAGGCTATTCTCAGCGACGCCAATGACTTCGGTATTCAGGTGATTTTCCACGGTTGCACGCTGCCGCGCGGATGGGAAAAGATGTATCCCAACTATTGTGGCAGCGAGGCTGTGCTGGCCAGCGAGAACCTCGTCTTCAACCAGCATTTTTGTGATATGGAAGCACAGAACGCCTGCCTCCATCCCTTCGTCCGCAACACCGTTGGTTCCATGGAGTTTGGCGGCACGTTCCTCCAGCGCCGCCTCAACCGCAATAACAATGGAGGAACTACGCGTCGCACCAGCGACGTCTTTGAGCTCGCCACCGCCATTGCTTTCCAGTCCAGCGGACAGAATTTCGCACTCACTCCCCGCAATCTCACGGAACAACCAGCCTTTGAGATCGACTTCATGAAACAAGTGCCCACGACGTGGGACGAGACGCGTTTCATCGATGGCTTTCCCGGCAAATATCTTGTCATGGCTCGTCGCCACGCCGATCGTTGGTATATTGTCGCAATGAATGCTCAGAAGGAGGCACAGAGTGTGACGCTGGAACCGCGACTCCTGGGCGACGAGGTGCCTGCCTCTCTCTCCACCTTGCTCCACGACGGTGCCGACGGCAACGCCCCCCAGCAGTCTCCTCTGAAGTTGGACAAGAAAGGATGTCTTTCACTGAGCATCCCTTCTCAGTGCGCCGCCATCCTCTTCTGAAGCCCTCCCCCTCCAGTCCACTCTCCTGATAGCTTCACCCCCCAACCACCTCTTCCGTGAGAAAGGTAGTTGGGGGGTGAAACTATTAAGCAGGATTATGATGTGTTCCGGAGCAACCGACGTTAAGTGCGAAGAGGTGGGCCGGGGGAAGGGTTCTTCGCGAGGCAGTGGAGTAAATGATTCTTACCCCTGTTTCATAAAGGTGAGGTCAAGCTGATAGCGTGCTGCCATCCTACGGAGGTTGATGGTTGCATAACGCATTCTACCAAGGGCCGTATTGATACTGCAATGGGTGATTTCTGCTATCTCCTTGAACGACATCTTCTCGAAAATACGTAGGCGAACGACTTCCTGCTGGGGCGCTGGCAGTCGTTCTATCATCTTATGGATGTCGGACAACGTCTGGTTGTTGTGGTAGTCATCTTCTATATTACCTTCAGCTATCACCTCGCGGTTGAAGAGACGTTCCTGGTCTTTGTCTGTAGGAACGTCCACAACAGGCTCGCGCTTGCGATAGCGATCTACGATAAGATTGTTAGCAATACGCAAGAGCCACGACTTGAAGCGTCCATTCTCGGTGTAGCGATGACTGCGTATTCCTACAATAGCTTTGTAGAAGGTATCTTGGAAGATATCATCAGCAGTAGGTACGTCACAAACCATCGTCAGGATAAATCCATAGACGATCTTCTGATAGCGTTCAAGGAGGACATCGAAAGCCTCATCATTGCCGTTTTCATAGAACTTGACGAGCGTCTCGTCAGACTCGGAACATAGATATTGCATTACTTTCCTAAAAAGTGGTTAAAGAGTAATGATTTATCGATAGGCAATGACTTTTTTGGGGGTTAAACGTTGCAAAGTAAAACATTTTTTCTGATATACGCAAATTTTTGGAGATTTTTTTAGTTTTCCACGAACGTTGCGCTTTCTAAATGAGCTCCTCGCAAGAAATCAGCCACTTTCATGCGGCGCTTTCCGGCCAATTGCAGGTCGGTGACGCGCAAGAATCCACCTGGAAGTGCCACTTGCAGATAGGTGCGCCCGTCGGAGAGCAGAGGAATGGCTTCCGAAACGTTGTCGGAAGCGGTTTCCGCAGCCTCCGTTCCAGCTTCCGCTGTCGGTAGTTTCTCGGAGAAGTATATCTTCATAACGGTTTCGCGTCCGTCGGCAGTACGTAGGGTTGTCCAGGCACCGGGATAAGGTGACAATCCGCGGATGAAATCGTAGGCTGATTTCATGCTGTGTTGGCTCCATCTTATCTCTGTGTTCTCCTTGAAGAGTTTGGGAGCTGGGCGCAACTCCTCCTTGCCGTCAACCACCATGGTGCTCTGCTCCACTGCTTGCACCCGTCCCTCTGAGATATCATCCACCGTTTGCAAGACCAGATCTGCACCGAGGTACATGAGTCGGTCGTAGACATCACCTACTGTGTCCGTGTCGGCAATGGGAGTTGCCACCCGGTGGATAATTCGTCCAGTGTCTATATCGTGGTCGAGGAAGAAGGTGGTGACGCCGGTCTCGGTCTCTCCGTTGATGACAGCCCAGTTGATGGGCGCTGCGCCGCGGTACTGAGGAAGCAAGGCTGCATGCAGGTTGAAAGTGCCCATTCGAGGCATGTTCCATACCACTTCCGGGAGCATTCTGAAAGCCACCACGATTTGCAAGTCGGCCTGATAGCTGCGCAACTCTTCGAGGAAAACGGGGTCTTTCAGTTTCTCTGGTTGCAGAACAGGAATACCCACGCTGAGGGCGTACTCCTTCACGGGAGAAGCCATGAGTGTTTCGTGGTGACGACCAAATGGCTTGTCGGGCATTGTTACTACGGCGACCACATTATATTTGTTCTCAACGAGTTTCCGAAGTGATTCTACGGCGAACTCCGGAGTGCCCATAAAGATGATACGCATAAGAATAGTTTCCTTTTAGAGTTTAAATCAATAGGTATAATAAGGATAAAGGCGAGTTGCCGACAGCAGTCTCGTTCCCAGGCAGAAGCACGGTCTTGCAGCAGGCCTCGCGAGGGAGCACCTTTACAGCCCTTGGCCGAGCGTACTCTGCTCAGGCGTCTCACCTCGTAAGTTTACTCATCGCTCAAGTCCGCCACCATCTGTCGATAGGTTGCGTTGACATGACTTCTGCGGATGAAGCCAATGAAGATGCCTTCTTCGTCCACCACAGGCAACGTCCACGCTTGGGTGCGGTCGAAAGCTGCCATGACCACGTCCATGGGATCACCTACCTTCAGGCGGGCTGCATAGCGAGTCATCAAGTCCCGCACATGCAGCGAATGGTAGAGCTCGGTGCGGAACATCACATGTCGTACGTTGTCGAGGACGAGCACGGCAAGCAAGCGTCCCGAGGTGTTGACGACGGGAAAAATGTCGCGGGTGGAACCGGATATCTGACGAACTATTTCCCCCAGGTCGTCATCGGGGTGAAGCTGTTCTTCGTAGCGTTCGATCACAGAATCCATCGACATCAACGTCAGCACGGCTTGATCCTTGTTGTGGGTGACCAGTTCGCCCTTGCGTGCCAGTCGCATAGTATAGATACTATGAGGCTCGAAGATGATGATGGTCAGATAGGCACACACTGCCACTATCATCAGCGGGAGGAACAGCCCGTAGCCGCCTGTGAGTTCTGCTATGAGAAAAATACCTGTCAGCGGGGCGTGCATGACGCCACTCATCAGGCCAGCCATTCCCAGCAGCGAGAAGTTGTTCTCCGGTACCATGTCGAAGATGCTGATATCGGGATTCAGCGGCGAGAGCATATTCCACAACGAGGCAAACAGGAAGCCGGCTACACAACCGAGGAACAGCGACGGCGCAAAGGTACCGCCACAACCGCCGCCGCTGTTGGTGGCTGTAGTGGCAAAGACCTTGAAGATGATGATGCCTGCAAGATAAAGCAACAGCAGCTGAGGCGCGGCATAGAAGAACGAACCCTCCAGCACCTGATTCCAGTCCTCAGGGCCCTGGCCGTTGAGCAGGAGACTGATCATGCTGTAGCCCTCACCATAGAGCGACGGGAAGAGGAATATGAGTACACTCAGGATAGGACTCGCGACGAGGAAACGCCGCCACGGCGAGCCCAGTCTCCGGAACTGGTCTTCCAACCAGTTCATCACGCGGGTGAAATAGAGGGATATCAATCCACAGAAGATGCCCAGAAGGATGTAGGCAGGCACGCGGTTGATGGCAAAGGCATTCACGAGATGAAATTCGAAGATATTGCCTGTGCCCGAGACGGCGAAGGTGACGGCAGCAGCGGTGACACAGGAGACCAGCAGAGGCAGGAGGCTTCCCAGGGTGAAGTCTATCATCAGCACCTCCAGGGTGAAAACGAGGCCTGCAATGGGGGCCTTGAATATACCGCTCACGGCACCCGCTGCTCCGCAGCCCACCAGCAGCATCATCTTCTTGGAGTCCAGGCGGAAGAGTTGACCCAGGTTGCTGCCGATGGCGGAACCGGTGAGCACAATGGGCGCCTCAGCACCCACAGAACCACCGAAGCCGATGGTGATACCTGAAGCTACCACGGAAGACCACGTGTTGTGACCTTTTATGCGACTCTTCTTCCGAGCAATGGCATACAGAATTTTTGTGATGCCATGGCCGATGTCGTCACGAACAATGAAACGGACGAAGAGCCCGGTGATGAAGATACCTACGACCGGATAGACCAGGTAGAGCCAGTTGGCCCCTGTGATGGAGAATTGCTTGGTCAACAGGTCCTCTATCAAAGCGATGAGCCATTTCAGGAGCAAGCCCGCCACGGCAGTGAGCACTCCAATGACGAAAGCCAGCAAGAGCATGAACTGCTGATCTTTTATATGTGCCTTGCGCCAGAGGAGGATTCTATCAAGAGAGGGTGCTTTCATTGTACAACTGTTTGTGCTAACAATACATCTTGTATGTGCGGGTGCTATCGACGAATAATGGTGACTTCCCCGGAGGGCGTGAGTTTGATTACGGCGGAAGGGTCGCGCCGGCTGGTGTCGCGGCGGCGCGACAGACAGACGTAATCCACCGCCTGGATAATCGCTGGGTCTATCTCCTCGAAGGTCTGCGGCGCGGGCTCACCACTGATGTTGGCAGAGGTGCTGACGATGGCTTTCTGGAACCTGTAGCAGAGCTGCTGGGAGAACACTTCAGACGTGACGCGGAGCCCCACGCTGCCGTCCTCCGCCAGCAAGTTGGGAGCCAGTCCGGCTGCACCATTCAGGATGATGGTCGTCGGACGGGTGGCCAGATCGATGATATCCCAGGCCACGTCCGGCACGTTCCTGACGTAGCGCTGCAGGCGTCCCGGGCTGTCGACCAAACAGATGAGGGCTTTGCTGTCCTCCCGTTTCTTTATCTCGAAAACGCGCCGCACGGCTTCGGCGTTGGAAGCGTCGCAACCGATGCCCCATACGGTGTCGGTGGGATAGAGGATGGTGCCGCCTTGTTTCAGCACGTCTATGGCAGCACGAATATCTGCGTCTCTTTCTTTGCTCATTGTCTAAGGATTGGATATGAACTGTTGTCCTTTCTGGGGAGAATGTTTGTTTTTGGTGGCCGGAGTTTACCTTTCTATCATAAGAAGTGCTCCTGAGGAGTGGCCGGAGTGCACCTATATATATAATAAGGTGTAATCAGCGGACGTCTGGCCGGCCTAAAACTCCGAGGTGAAATGGAACTTGATATGGTCGAAGTCTTGCTGCGCCATGGAGAGCACATAGGAGGAGTCGGCCAGGAAGACGTCGCGCCCCTCGCGGTCGTGAGCCATATATTGGTACTTGCGCTTCTTGAAGGCTTCGAGCTGCTGGCTGTCGTCGCTCTCTATCCAGCAAGCCTTGTAGAGGCTGGCGGGCTCCCACCGGCATTTGGCGCCATATTCGTTCTCCAGGCGGTACTGGATGACTTCGAACTGCAGTTGGCCCACGGTGCCTATCAGCTTTCGTCCGTTGAACTGATTGATGAAGAGCTGGGCCACGCCCTCGTCCATGAGTTGAGCAATACCTTTCTCCAATTGCTTGGTTTTCATGGGGTCTGCGTTCTCTATGTACTTAAACATCTCCGGCGAGAAGGATGGCAATCCACGGAAATGCAGCTGCTCGCCTTCCGTGAGCGTGTCGCCAATTTTGAAGATGCCGTTGTCCGGCAAGCCCACTATATCGCCAGGCCAAGCCTCGTCGATGGTCGATTTGCGTTGAGCCATGAATTGGGTGGGAGAGGAGAAACGCACCGTCTTGCCCTGACGGACATGCAGATAGGGAGCGTTGCGCACGAACTTGCCGGAACACACCTTACAGAAAGCGATGCAGGAGCGGTGGTTCGGGTCGATGTTGGCAGTTATCTTGAAGATGAAGCCCGTGAACTTCTGTTCGTCGGGTTGCACGTCGCGTTCCTCGGCTTTGGTGGGACGGGGCGAGGGCGCTATCTCTACGAAGCAGTCCAGCAGTTCCTTGACGCCGAAGTTGTTGAGGGCCGAACCGAAGAACACCGGTGCCACCTCTGCATCGAGGTAGGTCTCGCGCTCGAAAGCGGGGTATACGCCCTCTATGACTTCCAGGTCTTCGCGCAGCTGGGCGGCGTCGTCAGCACCCACATATTTGTCCAGGTCCGCGGAGTCCAGCTCCACACTCACCTTCTCTGTGACCCGTTGTTTGTCGGGAGTGAAGAGGTTGAGGTTCTGTTCATAGATATTGTACACGCCCTTGAAGCGAACCCCTTGGTTGATGGGCCAGGAGAGGGGGCGCACCTTGATTTGCAGTTCTTCTTCCAGCTCGTCCAGCAGGTCGAAGGGGTCCTTGCCCTCGCGGTCCATCTTGTTGACAAAGACGATGACGGGTGTCTTGCGCATTCGGCAAACGGTCATCAGCTTGCGCGTCTGTGCCTCCACACCTTTGGCTCCATCGACGACGATGATGGCGGAGTCAACGGCCGTGAGTGTGCGGAAGGTGTCCTCGGCGAAGTCCTGGTGACCGGGGGTGTCCAGGATATTCACTTTGTACTCCGGTGCCTCGGTGGTGGCGTTCTTGTCGTCGTCGCCATCGGGGGTGGGGGTGTAGTCAAACTCCATCACCGAAGTGGTCACGGAGATACCGCGTTGCTTCTCGATGTCCATCCAGTCGGAGGTGGCGGTCTTGCGGATTTTATTGCTCTTCACGGCACCTGCCACCTGAATTTGGCCACCGAAGAGGAGGAGTTTCTCCGTCAAAGTGGTCTTACCGGCGTCGGGGTGCGAGATAATGGCGAAAGTTCGCCTGCGTTCTATTTCTTGATTCATCTTTTCTAAATATCAACCGAGGCCGTTCAGCGGCCGTGGGTCAACGGGAAGTAGGTGGTTTATTTCGTATTCTCGGAAAGTTCTGCTACGCATTGTCGCAGGCTGTCCTCCCAGTGAGGAATCTCCAATTGATAGGTGTCCTTGATCTTCGTTTTGTCGAGTACGCTGTAGGCCGGACGGGCGGCTGGCGCTGGATATTCAGAGGTGTGCAGGGGTCTGACAGAACAAGTGGTGATTCCCGCCAGGCGGTGGATGGCTTTGGTGAAGTCATACCAGGAGCAGACGCCCTCGTCGGAGAAATGATAGGTGCCTGGTTGGACGCCTTTGTTGATAGCCGCCATAATGGCTGTGGCCAGGTCCCGGGCATAGGTGGGCGTGCCTATCTGGTCGAAGACGACCCCCAGCTGAGGCTTCTCGCGCCCCAGCCGCAGCATCGTTTTCACGAAGTTGGAGCCGAAACGGCTGTAGAGCCAGGCCGTGCGGATAATCATCGCAGCGGGATTGGCGGCTTTCACCCGTTCTTCTCCCTCCAGTTTGGTGCGCCCATAAGCGCTGGCCGGACACGTGGGGCAGTCTTCGGTGTAGGGCGTGTGGGCCGTCCCGTCGAACACGTAGTCGGTGGATATCTGTATGAGCTGGCCGCCGCGTCGCTCCACGGCAGCAGCGAGGTAGCCCGGAGCTGTGGCGTTGAGCAGCTGGGCCTTGGCTTCGTCGGACTCGGCGCGGTCCACGGCGGTGTAGGCTGCGCAGTTGACGATGAGGTCAATGGCATGTGCTTCCACAAAAGCTTCCACGGCCGCGGCGTCGGTGATGTCCAGCGGGAGCACTCCCTCGGCAGTTCCCACGTCGGTGAGGAACCATTGATAATGTGGATGCTGCTTCGCCTGCAGTTGCATCTCGTTGCCCAACTGTCCGCAGGCGCCCGTGACTAAGATTCTTTTTTCCATTGCCTTTCTACCTCTTTATATTAATATAGGTGTGTTCAGAGTTCCAGTTCTCCGGCCCTCTCCTTGCGCCAGGCGTCGGAGAGCAGTGCCAGCAATCGTGAGATGTGGTTCAGCGCCTCCTGTGTCTGGGTGGAGATGTCCTTTTTCTGCAGTCGTAGCATCAGAGCGCCGTAGAGTGCTTCGAAGCAGCTCTCCAGTTCGGGGGCGTCGGGGTGAGCGCTGCGGCTGCGGAACTCCACGATGAACGGCAGTGCCTTGTAGTACGCAGCAGCGTAGAAGGGGTGCTTCGTGCTCTGCAGCAGTTCCTTGTGCAGGTCGGTCATTAGTGAGATGGTGCCCTGGTTGATTTGCAGGTGGCCGCCTTCGGTCTTGCCCTCTTCGTGCATCATCTGGCAGAGGTCGGCCAGCCACTGGGCCTCCGTAGCCCGCTCCTCGTCGGAGTACCGGAACTGCGCCACATATTCGTCGCGGAGGCGGTCTGCATCACAATCATAGGCGCGCAGGGTGTCCTCCAGTTGCCACATGTAGAGCAGATATTCTGCCACGTTCGTGTCCTTCAGTTGTTTTGCTATTTTCACGTCTTGCGTATTTCAGTTTTCTTATTTGTCTCTCCTTAATATATAATGTCGGTTGCCAGTCCTTCAATACAACGTCAGTCCCAGCAAGGTGGAAAATAGACCCAGCACCGACACGGTCATCACGATGACACCGATGATTCGGTTGATAAGGGAGATTCGTTCGATTTCGAAGGTCGCACGCAGCTTGTCCACCACGTAGGTGAGCCCGTACCACCACAACATTGCTCCCAGGAAGATACTGATATAACCCAGGACCTGCTGACCGAGATGTTCTGGCACCACGAACGTGAAACGGGCAAAGAGCGCCAGGAAGAGAAAGATAATCAAGGGATTGCTCAGGGTGACCAGAAAACCCGTAATACCGTTGTAGGTCAGCGTACCTTTCTCCCGCGATACTTGTCGCAGATGAGGCTTGGAGCGGAAGGTGAAGTAGCCGAAGAGAAACAGAATCACGCTGCCCACCAGCTGGAGGACATATAAAGTACGTGGCTGTTCGATGAATTCCAGCACGAAACTCATGCCCAGACCTGTTATCAGGGCGTAGGTGATGTCGCTCAGGGCGGCGCCCAGTCCTGTGACAAGTCCATACCAGCGACCCTTGTTCAGAGTGCGCTGTATGCACAGCACTCCCACGGGACCCATCGGGGCACTTGCAACAATACCCACCATCAGTCCCTTGACCGACAAATCAAGTAAAGTTATATTCTCAAACCACATAGAGGGCACAAAGGTCGGTTTTTTCTGCGAAAAAACGAAAGAAAAAGGCAGAAAACACTCTCTTTGCCGCATAAAATGCATTTTTCATCCATTTTTCTTCCTTTGTTGACAAACTTTAAGTATCTTTGACGCCTGTAAGTCTGAAACAACCTTAGACAGATAAACCCTAACAATAACTTCACAATGGAAAAGAAACCTTATGTTATCGGCCTCGACTTGGGAGGTACCAACTCCGTTTTCGGAATCGTTGACGCCAACGCAAATGTCATTGCCTCCACCTCTATCAAGACCCAGGGCCATGGAGATATAAATCAATATGTAGACGCTTGTGTTGCTGCCCTGCGCCCCATTATCGAGGAAGTAGGCGGTATAGATAAGATACATGCAATGGGCATTGGAGCGCCCAACGGCAACTACTACAGCGGCGCCATCGAGTTCGCGCCCAACCTCCCCTGGAAGGGGCAGATCCCCCTGGCACAGATGTTCCATGAGCGCCTGGGCATTCCCGTTCGCCTGACCAACGACGCTAATGCAGCCGCCATCGGAGAGATGCAATATGGTGCGGCCAAAGGAATGCAGAACTTCATTATGATCACCCTCGGAACGGGAGTGGGCAGCGGTATTGTTGTCAATGGAACGGTTGTCTATGGTTGTGACGGCTTTGCAGGCGAACTGGGACATGTAATCGTCGAGCGCGAAGGACGCCAGTGCGGCTGCGGTCGCAAGGGCTGTCTGGAGACCTACTGCTCTGCCACAGGTGTGGCCCGCACCGCTCGCGAGATTATCCAGAAGACGGACAAGCCCACCCTCCTTCGCGATATCCCGTTGGACAAGATAGAATCCAAGGACGTTGCCATCGCTGCCGGCAAGGGCGACGAGGTGGCCAAGCAGATTTTCGAGGAGACAGGTCGTATTCTCGGAGAGGCCTGCGCGAACTTCGCAGCCTTCAGTTCTCCCGAGGCTTTCATCTTCTTCGGCGGACTTACTAAGGCGGGCGACCTGATCATGGAGCCCATCAAGCGAGCCTACGACGCCACCGTCCTGCAGATCTTCCGGGGCAAAGCAAAGATGTTGGTGAGCGAACTCGACGGGGCAGCAGCTGCAGTGCTCGGTGCCAGCGCCCTGGGCTGGGAAGTGGAGTGAAAAGACCCCCTCTGCCCGAAGAGTATTTCCCCCGTTTGGGGGAGAAGCTGGTGCGATGATGGTTTCGTGGGAGTATAGAAGTATAATAACTGAAGCTTCGCAGGTGGGTGTCAAGTCATCGTGCTTGCTTGGATCTTGTACTCCTTAAAACCGCGCCCTGGCGCACCTTAAACTCCTTAAACTGCAGCCGAGGCTGCACCTTAAACCGCGAGCTTGCTCGCACCTTAAACGGACGAAACTGAGTTTGCGAAAGTTGAGGTATAATATTAAAAAAGGTCCGGAATAAAAACAAAATCATATAAAACCAGCCTCTCCTCTTCAAGAGGGAGAAGGGGATGGAATAAAAACTTATGAATACAGAAGACAGTTCCAGTAAAAGTTCAACAGATTATTTCGCGGCAGAGAGCAAGACAGCTGAATATGGCGCGCTCATAGACCGCTTTTTAGATTACGTCAGCTACGACACACAGTCCAGCGAGGAAGCCGAAGGCTGTCCGAGTACGCCCAAGCAGCTGGACTTCGCGCGCCATCTGGCCGATTCGCTCGAGGAGATGGGACTGGAAGAAGTGACCATGGACGAGCAGGGATATATCTATGCAACCCTTCCCAGCAACGTCCCCTCGGAAGTGCCCACTATCGGTTTCATATCGCACTACGACACCAGCCCCGACTGCTCCGGCGCCAATATTCATCCGCGCATTGTGGAGAACTACGACGGGGGCGACATCGTCCTCGACGCTGCAGAGGGTATTGTCAGCTCGCCAAGAATGTTCCCGGAGATGTTGGACCACGTGGGGGAGGACCTCATAGTCACCGACGGACACACCCTGTTGGGTGCCGACGACAAGGCGGGTATTGCAGAAATTGTGGAGGCTATGGCTTTCCTGATGGAACATCCCGAAATACCGCACGGACGTGTTCGCGTCGCCTTCAACCCCGACGAGGAGATAGGCGCAGGTGCACATCTGTTTAATGTAGAGAAGTTCGGCGCCGAATGGGCCTACACGATGGATGGTTCCGAGGTGGGCGAACTGGAGTACGAGAACTTCAACGCCGCCAGTGCCACCATTCATGTCAAGGGCCTGAATGTTCATCCGGGCTACGCAAAAGGTAAAATGCGGAACGCCGCCGCCATTGCTGCGGAGTTTGCCCGTCAGATGCCTGCCGACGAGGTGCCGGAGCGCACCGAGGGCTACGAGGGTTTCTACCATCTCACCGGTATAAAAGGTTCCGTGGAAGAAGCTTCGCTCTCGTATATCATCCGAGATCACGACCGCCAGCGTTTTGAGCAGCGAAAGGAGTTTGTGGCAGAACTGGCAGCGGTGTTCGAAGAACGTTATGGCGAGGGTGTCGTCACTGCTGATATCCGTGACCAATATTATAATATGAAGCAGCAGCTCGAAGGGAAAGAGCATATCATCCAGATTGCCCAGCGAGCCATAGAGGAAGCGGGCATGGAATGTAAGGTCAAGGCCATTCGCGGAGGCACCGACGGTGCTCAGCTGAGTTTCAAGGGGTTGCCTTGTCCCAATATCTTTGCCGGAGGACTGAACTTCCATGGTCGCCACGAGTTCGTGCCTATTCAGTCGATGCAGAAAGCGATGCAGACGGTTGTGAACATCTGTCGCATTGTAGCAGAATAGTGGCGCCTCCTCCTTCTGGCGTCTTTGCCGGAGGACTGAACAACAAGAGAAACCCGAAGGGGTGACAAGTCGTGAGAACGATGACCTGTCACCCCTTCGGATTTTCTTGTTGGGGGATTGGTGTCGTGGGAGCTTTTCTCCCTTTCCGGCTACTACTTCACCAACACCTTCTCGCCACCTATTACATAGATGCCGCGTGGCAGCGTGGAGAGGGCTTCGTTGATAGACACTTGTTTGCGAACCAGCGTGCCGGCGGTGTCGTATACGTCAACTATAGCGTTCTCGCCCTTCAGCTGCTGGATGTCTGTCTGGATGTCAGCAAGACTCATTACGTGCTTGATTCTCAGCTCGCTGGCACTCGCGGAGCGCTGCTCCCAGATAAAACCGCAGCGGGTGGGGAGAAAGCGCTGGTCCGGTTGCGTGCAACTAAGGATGCTCTGCAACTCTTCCGTGTCTTGCTTGGCAGGTATTCCATAACGGCCGTCGCCGGCAAACTCGTTCCAGCTGCTCGTGAAAGTCACGCGGTTGCCCAACTGATCGGACAGCGTCACGGGCGACAACTGCTCCGACACGCTCGAAGCTTCGGCGGTGCGTGCACGCAGATACTGAGTGGTGGGAGAATAAATCAGATAGGGCACACCTGCTTTCAGACCTTCGGCGGTGCAATCCATAAAGTACAAGTTCAGGGTTGTCCCTTCCTGGCCTACGGCAGCGAGGCGCTCCAACTGAACGTCGCGCGCTGCCGACTGCAGTTGTTCGGGCGTGAGAGACATGGGCAAGCACAGAGTGTTGTAGCCTGCAAAGAGGATGCGGTTAAGGACTACAGGCTGATTGACGTCCTGCATCTGCGTTACATCAATAGAACTGCGGCTTGCATAAATGCTGCGCGCCACTTTCTTCTGGGCAAAGGCAGATGAACAACAAGCTGCCACGACCATTAAGACAAGAGTAAAATGCTTCATAGTTCAAAAGTTTTAAAGTTGTGTTAAGTATTTCAAGTTCAGTTGTTTTGGGTGTTCACGTTCAGTTGTATTGGGTGTTCACGTTCAGTTGTATTGGGTGTTCACGTTCAGTCGTATTTGGTGTCTCACGTTCCTTTCAGCTGCAAATGAACGAATTTCAAGTCCCTTTCAGCTGCAGATTTGCGAAATTTCAAGTTCCTTTCAGCTGCAAGTTTAGGAAATCCAAGTCCCTTTCAGCTGCAAGTTTAGGAGATCCAAATTCATTTCAGCTGCAAGTTTACGAATTTTTTTCCATTCCGCCTTCAAGTGTCAGTATTAGTTAACTTTTTTTATCATTAGCGAGCTTTTCAACACGTATATAC
>JAILFY010000218.1 GCA_024697285.1 Bacteroidaceae bacterium | reverse complement strand
TCATCCCCCTCATATAAAAGCTAAAAGCGCCCTCCGGATTCCCTCCAGGGGGCGCTTTTTATAGTCATTTCGAGTTCCGTACTAAACTCCGCGGCAAAGCCAGAGATACGAATAAGCGAGAACAATACAAAATAAATTTGGGGCAGGAGGATTTTCCTGTGTGGATCTGAGCGGACTTTCGCATAAAAGTTGTACCTTTGCACCCGATATGGGTGAGAAAGAGAACGCATACGTACGCTTAGTACAATATATCCTGCCTCCCAACCTTGGGAAGAGTTTTGAGTTGGTAGACGTGTCTGATGGGAAGATCGGTGACGAGTTGGTTCTGCATCTGTACCTTGATGAGAGGGACTTGCCTCCGAAGAATCGTACAGATCTGAGTCCGAACGGTTTCTATGAGGAGTCTCGTATTGACGACTTCCCTATCCGTGAGTATCGCACGGTGCTTCATATCCGCCGTCGCAGGTGGAAGGATGCCGAGGGGCATACTGTTTCGAACAACTGGAACCTGACAGCCAAGGGCACACGCATCTCTGAAGAGTTTGCTCTTTTTTTAAAAGAAGGCCTTAGATAGCCGTCCGATAGCCGCAATGTCGCTGCAGAAGCCTTACCACATAAAGGGTAAGGACTTCGAGCGTGCCTACAAGGACCACCTGAGTGACTTCCGGACATGGAAGCATCTTGGCCATGCCAGCAAATACCTCATCTTCCCCCGCAACCTCGGGCCCAATGTGACCATCGATGAAACAGCTCTCTCTGACGGGGAACTATACACCATCATCTCCAACAAGGACGCCCATGGAGGCAAGGGAGCATTGATAGCCATCGTCAAGGGAACGAAGGTGGAGGATGTCGTAGAAGCCCTCAACAGGATATTCTGGTATGAGCGCAGCAAGGTGCTTGAGATAACGATGGACTTCTCTGCAAGCATGCATTCCATCGCCACCCAGTGCTTCCCCTATGCGATGATTACGCTCGACCGCTTCCATGTGCAGAAGGACTGCTACGATGCCATGCAGCAACTTCGCATATCGCACCTTAAAGAAGCCAAGAAAGCTGAGATTGAGGCCCGCGAGCAGCACCGCCTGCGCAATAAGCGCAACAAAGCTCATAGGAAGCAGGGAAAGAAAGACCCTCGTGGCAGGAAGCCAAACAGAGCCAACGAGAGG
Organism: Bacteroidaceae bacterium; assembly: GCA_024697285.1. Lineage (GTDB taxonomy): Bacteria > Bacteroidota > Bacteroidia > Bacteroidales > Bacteroidaceae > Physcousia. Next base: position 1,707 of record JAILFY010000218.1, on the reverse strand, counting down.
TATGAACCGCCAAGACTCTCCAATGGCGACACACTCCCTGAGCTGCTTGCAAGAAGCCGTTACCTGCTCATGGTGTCCGCTGGGAAATGGACACAAAGCCAGAAGACACGCGCCAAGATTCTCTTTGAACTCTATCCGGACATACAGACGGCATATTCGCTATGTCACTCGCTGAGGATGATATTCTCTAATCCGAAGGCCACCAAGGAATCTGCCAGGGAAAGCATGAAGAAATGGTACAACAAGATCGCTGAGTTTGAAAACGATGCCTTCAATACCGTAGCCGCTACCATCTACCAGAGAGAGGACGAGATTCTCAACTACTTTATCAACAGGGCTACCAATGCTGCTGCAGAATCACTCAATGCTAAGATCAAGAACTTTAGAGCACAACTACATGGTGTCGTGGACGTAGACTTCTTCCTTTACAGGCTGTCTATGATATTTGGGTAGACACAGGAAATCCCGCCTGCTCCCATGACGGGCAGCTGCAAGTAGTTGTTGACATACTTATAGTCCATCATCTGGTTCACCTGGCGGTGGTGGCGGTAGTTCTTCTGCGTCCAGTCGAGCTCGGCACGCACTCCTAACCAGTCGTTGACGTCATACTGGCCCATGACGCCGAGGGTAACACCCCAGCGGTCGTCGTACACATAGTCCGTCTGATAGTGTTTGTCGATGATGAAGTGATTGTAGTCAGCACCACCGTTGACACCCACGCGCCACTGGGCAAAGCCCAGCGAAGGCAGCATAAGCGCCAGAATTGTGAATAACTTTTTCATCTTGTGTAGCTAATGTTATCTGTTAATGATTTTTTTTCGGGCGGCAAAATTACAAAAAAATTTACTACGATGCAAGTTTTTCCCCTAAAATCTGCAACAAATAGTGATGTAGACTACATTTTGCAGTTTGCCTCTCCATCTGACGATTGCCTTGCCACTGCAGACGTGATTATGTATGGGTAGCGATTTGTTTTGCGTGTAGATGTTTAGTTCATAGTGCCTTGCTGTTCTTATCCACTTTTGCGGGCACGCTGATGAACTTGAAGACAAAGGCTTTGATACGGCTTGTTTTCTTCAGTCCGAAGGCTTTTGTGTCAAGCCTGTCCATAAGGAACTTGTAGAAGTTGCGTATGAGTGCCGTCAGCAACAGGAACACGGTGTTCTCTGCCATGAAGGACTTTGGCAGCCTGGCCCATCCGAAGCCGTTGTTCATGTCGTCGAAGATACGTTCTTTGCCACCTCTGAGGTTGTAGAATTCCACGATTTCCCTCGTAGTGGACGTGTAGTCGTTGGTCAGTATGCAGCGGTATGTATATCCGCCCTCCCACAAGTCCTGCTCACCGCCCATGCGACGCTCCCGCTGTATGACGAGGCGATATGCCTTGCCTTCCCATTTCTCTGTGATGGAGTTCAGTTCGTATTCGATGCCGTTTATCTCCTGACGCTGCCATCCACGCAATGCCAGCAGGCTGTCATAAAGTGAGGCGCAGCGGTTGGCACGGATGTAGAAATGCTCCGAGTGCTTCTCGACGGTCTCCACTATCTCCCGCGAGCAGGATCCGCAGTCCATACGGGCGCGTCTGATGTGGATGTCTTCCGATTCAAGATTCGAGAAGATGCGCTCCAGCGTGTCCTGCTGGTGGAAACGTACGTTGGCATTGCCGTCGCGGTTCTCTATACCGACGATGAGGTCGCCTATGACGGC
>JAILFY010000151.1 GCA_024697285.1 Bacteroidaceae bacterium | reverse complement strand
CCCAATCAGGCTGTAGGTCGATACATGGCTGCGCGGGGTGTTTGAGATTAACAAAAACAACGCTTCGCTCAAAACACGCCGATGAATCGGCGCTAAAAAACAACGCTTCGCTCAAAAAAAGGCTGCGCGGAGTAAACGGTTTTTTGGGGATTCCGAAAATAATCCGAAAATGGGACGAAAAGAATCCGAAAACATTTGCCTACGAATGGATTGGCACGTACGTGCCTTCGGGAAGTTGAACGGCGATTCTCCTTGTAAGAGCAAGCTCTTCCAGATATAATCACCATTCAATTCCCACCCTCTGCGAGGGCAATCCATTCTACGGGGTGTGTACAGACCCCCCCCCCTGGTAGGGGGAAAAATTACCTGAGGCCTCCTTTGCGTATAACTCTTAAACCGCAAGCATGCTTGCACCTTAAACTCCAGCCTAGGCTGCACTTTAAACCCTTTAAACCGCGAGCTCGCTCGCACATTGTTGTTACCTGAGGCCTCCTTTGCGTATAACTCTTTAATTCATTAAACCGCGAGCTTGCTCGCACCTTAAACTCTTAAACTGCAGCCAACGGCTGCACCTTAAACCGCGACCCAGGTCGCACCCTCTGTATGCTGCCACTGTAGGGGCAGGCCCCCGTGCCAGCCCGCACAGCCGGAACGGCTGTACGTGTGCATCCTTGACACATGGGAGGCCTTCGGTAACTTCAACACCTACCAGGGGGGGGGGAACTGTGTACACCCCGTAGAATGGATTGCCCCCGAAGGGGGCGGGAATTGAATGGCGATTATATCTGGAAGAGCTTGCTCTTACAAGGAGAATCGCCGTTCAACTTCCCGAAGGCTCTTTAGAGCCAATCCATTCGTAGGCAAAAAATTTTCGGATTCTTTTCGTCCCATTTTCGGATTATTTTCGGAATCCCAAAAAAACGTTTACTCCGCGCAGCCAAAAGTTTTCGGATATTTTTCGTCCCATTTTCGGATTATTTTCGGAATCCCAAAAATCCCGTTTACTCCGCGCAGCCTTTTTTTGAGCGAAGCGTTGTTTTTTAGCGCCGATTTATCGGCGTGTTTTTGAGCGAAGCGTTGTTTTTGTTTATTTCAAAATACACCGCAGCCAAATTCATCTCTTTGTCAGAGTCGCCTTCGGCGAGAAATCCAACAAATCGAAACAAATCAATCAGAGGACTGCTTTTATTCCGCCAGGCGTTTTCCTCCTGTATTCTTACAGCCGTTCCGGCTGTTCGGGCTGGCACGGAGGCCTGCCCCTACAGCGGGTGCATAACAATGGGTGCAGAGTGCAGCCCGAAGGGTGGAAAGCTTTTCTGCCGTTCTTTTCATAAATAATAGGAGGAAGATGGCGGAAAATGGAAAAGAATGAAGGCATAATTCATAAAAATTATGTAATTTTGCCGCCGCAAATAGTTGAAATAATGGAAATACAGGAACTGCAAGCATTGTTTTCGCGCCACCCACGGGTGCGTGCCCTGGGACGTCTCTTACATAATAAGGAGTCGCGTGCGCTGCAACTCAGCGGGCTCACGGCCAGTTCTGCAGCAATGGTCTTTGCTTCGCAGGTCCGGGAAGTTCCTTACTTCTTTGTGCTCGACGACTTGGAGGAGGCTGGCTACTTCTATCAGGATCTCGTTCAGGTGCTGGGAGAGCAGCATGTACTTTTCTTCCCCTCCTCTTTTCGCAGGGCCGTGAAGTTCGGGCAGCGGGACGCTGCCAGCGAGATATTGCGAACGGAGGTCCTTGCACGACTGACGACAACGGGCGTTGAGCCACCTCTCGTCGTCAGTTATCCCGAGGCGCTGGCTGAGCGCGTCGTGTCTAAGAGTTTGCTGAACAACAGGACCCTGCAAGTCCGAAGGGGAGAGCACGTGAATATATCCTTTGTGGAGAAAACACTATTGGAGTTCGGCTTCCAGCGCACCGACTACGTCTATGAGCCAGGGCAGTTTGCCGTTCGTGGCTCGTTGGTGGATGTCTTCTCCTTCTCTTGTGAATATCCCTATCGACTGGACTTCTTCGGCGACGAGGTAGACAGTATTCGCACCTTCGAGGTAGAGAGCCAGCTCAGTCGTCAGCAACAGGAGGCTATAACCCTTGTTCCGGAACTGAGTGATCAGCAGTCAGAAAGGGTGACCCTGGCAGAGATGCTGCCCCAAGATACGGTGGTGGTGGCCAAGGACTTCGCCTTCATTGCGGAGCGAGTGGGACAGATCTGGCAAGAAGGCTTCTCGCAGCAAGCCCTGCTGGAGGAAAAGAGCAAGCCGCAGGCTGTTCAGGAGCGCAAGACATCGGCCCGCAGTTTCCTGCCGGACCAGCAGGACGCGCCCGGCAACGAAGCACTTCTCCTGAAAAAAGAACTCCTGCTCGTGGACGCACCTGTCTTCGAGCATGAGTTTGCGCCGTTCAGGCGTGTGGAGCTGGGAGCACATGGCGAGCTGGCGGCACATGGCGGTAGCAAGGGCGATGAAAGTGAGCATCTGGCTTTCTCCACATCCCCGCAGCCCATATTCCATAAGAACTTTGAGTTAGTGGAGAAGACGCTGGGAGAATACATGGCACAGGGCTACAAGATTTTTGTCCTTGCCGACTCCGTGAAGCAAACAGATCGCCTGAAGGCCATCTTCGACGAGCAGGCCCCGCAGCTCCGATTCACTCCGGTCAACCGCACGCTGCATGCAGGGTTCACCGACCACGACCTGAAGGTATGCCTCTTCACCGACCACCAGATATTCGACCGTTTCCATAAGTACAACCTTCGCAGCGACCGAGCCCGTTCCGGTAAGGTGGCACTGTCCCTAAAGGAGTTGCAGGAGTTTGAGATTGGAGATTACGTGGTTCATGTAGACCATGGGATAGGTCGCTTCGGGGGACTCGTACGGGTGCCCGTCAACAGCCCTTCCCCCTCGGCAGCACATGCTTCCGGCGAGCCTCAGATGCAAGAGATGATCAAGATCACCTTCGAACACGACGACGTTGTGTATGTCTCCATTCATTCCTTGCACAAGGTGTCGAAGTACAAAGGCCGGGAGGGTGTGCCTCCTCGCGTCAGCCGTCTGGGCACTGGCGCTTGGGAGCGGATGAAGGAACGCACAAAAGCCAAGATCAAAGATATTGCCCGAGACCTGATTCAACTCTACTCGCGCCGACGGGAGGAACGCGGTTTTGCCTTCAGTCCCGACAGCTATCTCCAGCACGAGCTGGAGGCCAGCTTCCTCTATGAAGACACCCCGGACCAGCTGAAAGCCACCAATGATGTGAAGGCAGATATGGAACGGGCGCGCCCCATGGATCGCCTCATCTGTGGCGACGTGGGATTCGGCAAGACGGAAGTGGCTATCCGAGCGGCCTACAAGGCGGCCGCCGACGGGAAACAGACGGCAGTGCTCGTTCCAACAACCGTGCTTGCCTATCAGCACTTCAACACTTTCTCAGACCGGCTGAAGGACCACCCCGTGAGGGTGGATTACCTGAGCCGGGCACGTACTGCCAAGCAGACTCGAGAAATCCTCGACGACCTGGAAGCCGGGAAGATAGATATTATCGTGGGGACGCATAAACTGATTGGAAAGTCCGTGAAATTCAAGGACCTGGGCCTGCTGATTATAGACGAGGAACAGAAGTTCGGCGTCTCCACCAAAGAGAAACTGCGCCAGATGAAGGTCAATGTGGACACGCTCACCCTCTCGGCAACCCCCATCCCGCGAACCTTGCAGTTCTCGTTGATGGGAGCTCGGGACCTGAGTGTCATCCAGACTCCTCCCCCCAACCGCTATCCCATCCAAACGGAGGTGCACACCTTCTCTGCTGAGGTGATAGCAGAGGCCGTGGGCTTTGAGTTGAGCCGCAGCGGACAGGTCTTCATCGTCAACAATCGAATAGCCGGACTCGCGGACCTGGAACTATTGGTTCATAAATATGTACCTGATGCCCGCATCTGCGTGGCCCACGGTCAGATGAAACCCGAGGAACTGGAGCGTGTGATGATGGCTTTTGCTTCCTATGATTATGATGTGCTCATCTCCACGACCATCATCGAGAGTGGACTGGACATCCCGAACGCCAATACCATTATTATATGTGGTGCTCATAACTTCGGGCTCAGCGACTTGCATCAGATGCGCGGCCGTGTGGGACGCTCCAACAAAAAGGCTTTCTGCTATTTGATGGCTCCTCCTCTTTCGGGCCTTCCGCAAGATGCCAGGAGGCGTCTGCAAGCCATAGAGAACTTCTCCGACCTGGGAAGCGGAATACATATTGCCATGCAGGACTTGGATATTCGCGGTGCTGGCAACCTGCTGGGAGCCGAGCAGAGCGGATTCATCGCCGACCTGGGTTATGAGACTTATCAGAAGATTCTCTCGCAGGCCGTCAAGGAGTTGAAGAACGAGGAGTTCCGGGACCTCTTTGCCGATCAGGTGGCAACGGGCGAGGTCACCAGCGGCGAGGCGTTTGTGGATGAGTGTCTGTTGGATAGCGACCTCTTCATGTCCTTTCCAGAGAGCTTTGTCCCTGGCAGCACCGAGCGCATGCTACTCTATAGAGAGCTCGACGGGCTGGAGACCCCAGAGGCCATAGATGCCTTCCGGAAACGGCTCACCGACCGCTTCGGTCCGATCCCAGATGAGGCGGAGGAACTGATACGGGTGGTTGCGCTACGTCGGCTCGGGAAGCACTTCGGAGCAGAACGTATCGTGCTCAAGAACAACAAGATGCGACTGTACTTCCTCAAGGACGACAACTCACCTTTCTTCCAGTCGCCCGCCTTCGGACAATGTATCGCTTATGGTTCGGTGCATGTAATGGGCTGCCGCTTCGACGAGGTGAAAGGGCGTAGATCCATGTTGATTCAGCGGGTGGAGAGTGTGCGCCGTGCTTGTGAGATTCTGGAAGACATGGAAAAGATTGTGAGTTAAATGGACTGACTTCCAAGAGTATTCCCGGCAGGAACTTGTCACCAAGAATCCTTCCCGGCAGAAACTTGCCATCATGATCCTTCCCGGCAGAAACTTGCCATCATGATCCTTCCCGGCAGAAACTTGTCACCAAGAGTCCTTCTGCGGACACGTACTTTTGCCACTTGTGATGACAGCTGACTGGATGACCTGACTGTCACCCGCCAAACCTTCCTAAGCGCGTAGAGGCAAGATAGAGGGTTTTCCCAAAACTAAATCCCCACCGCGTCTCACGACGAAGTGGGGATACACCTTCATGTTTATCCTTTGATAAACCTATCGAACCAAAAATCCCGAAGGGGTTGCTAACTATTGTACGATTCCAGCGGCGTTGGCGCTGATGGTTGTCACCAGAGCGGTGAGAATCGTGATCACCAGATCTACGATTCGTTTTAGAGTTTTCTTGCTGTTTTCTGTCATCTTCTCAGTTTTTTTTATTGTTTATTTTCACTCCTTGCTCACTGGAGGTCTCGGGTAATCCCCCCGACCCCTCCCTAACGGCAGGGGTCTGGGGGTGAGGCTGGGCTTTAGGGCTCCTGGTCGTCTTGCTGTCCGCCTCCGTTCTCGTCCTTTGCCGTCCAGTCGGCGGTGGTGAGACCCTGCTTCTGTGCGAGGAGGGCGGCGGCCTGAGCGGCACGGCTGGAGGTCTGTTCGAACTCGGCGTCGTCGCGGAGGTCCTTGAACACCTCACCGGGGGTGAAGTTCACGTCCATGTCGATGATGTCGTCGGAGCTGAAGTCCGTAAGGGTGGGTGCGCCCTGCGACTTGATGCTGGGGGTGATGGTGCCGAGCTCGCCCAGGACGATGCTGTAGCCCTGGAGCACGAGCTCACGGATGCAGGTGCCGAGCTGGATGAGCACGCCCTCTACCACGGCACGGTTGAAGATGCCGTTGTGTCCAGCGATGTGTTCGCAGAGGTCTTTGGTGGTGTACTTGCCGGTGAGCTGAAGGTTAGCGTAGGCCTTCTCGGGCTCGTCGCTTTGCAGGGGGTTGGGGCGCAGACTGATGCTGTACTGAATTTTCTTTGCTGCCATAATATTAAATTTAAGGGGGTTAGGTGCGCCTTTGGCGCGGTTTAAAGGTTTGGGTGCGCCTTTGGCGCGGTTTAAAGGTTTAAGGTGCGCCTTTGGCGCGGTTTAAAGGTTTAAGGTGCGAGCAAGCTCGCGGTTTAAGAGTTTAAGGTGCAGCCTTCGGCTGCGGTTTAGGAGTCTACATTGTTGTCCTGTCTCTGATTTTCATGGGGGCTAAAGATTGGTTAATGGTTAATGGTTAATGGTTAAGGGGGGGAGAGGATGAGAGGGGAGGATTTAAGGGTGATTAAGGTTAGGGTTGAGGGTTAGGGTTAAGGTTAGGGTTGAGGGTTAAGGTTGAGGGTGATTGGGGTTTCAGGTAGGTTGGATTTAAGGTTGATTAAGGTTAGGGTTAAGGTTAGGGTTGCGGTTAAGGTTAGGGTTATGGTTAGGGTTAAGGTTAATGTTAAGGTTAGGGTTAGGGTTAAGGTTAAGGGTTAGGGTTAGGGTCCCTCGCGGGGTGTTCCTTTCTCTCTCTCTGACGATGCAAAGATACAAAGTATCTTTAACACCACCAAATATTTTTCAGATTTTCTTCAAAATATTGCTGGAATTTGTTGTTTTTTCATTTTTAACCATCTGTTTTGTCACTTTGGTTAACAAAATGATGTGCGTTTATCGATAAGTGAAAGAATGCTTTGAAGACGCACCGCGTGGCGATTTCTGCCGCTGTAGGGGGAGGGGAAAAAGTGGCCTTTTCAGAACATATATACGTGTTGGCCGATACGTATATACGTGTTGGCCGATACGTATATACGTGTTGGCGGATACGTATATACGTGTAAAATCTTACCGCCTATTGGCTGCGTTTTCTGCCTCTGTAGGGGCAGGCCCCCGTGCCAGCCCGAACAGCCGGAACGGCTGTACGTGAGCATCGTTTATCTTGTTCGATTTGTTCAGATTTGTACGATTTCTGCCGCGCAGCGGCACTCCCTTTCTCTGTCGCCCTGCGGCGACAGCTGGGCCTTGCCCAGAATTTTTTTTGAGTCGCCTTCGGCGAGAAATCCAACAAATCGAAACAAATCAATCAGAGGACTGCATTTGCTCCGCCAGGCGTTTTCCGTTCTCCTTTCTCACATATAATGTTCATGAATTACGTACATATAATGTTCATGAATATTTATTTATGGTCGATTATATGTCCCTAATTCATGGACAATCGTGTGAAAAATGGTTGCATACAGAGGATGCATTCAACCGGTTAGCCAGGCAATTTCCGTTCTCCTTTCTCACATGTAATGTTCATGAATTACGTACATATAATGTTCATGAATATTTATTTATGGTTGATTATATGTCTCTAATTAATGGTCATTCGTGTGAAAAATGGTTGCATACAGAGGATGCATTCAACCGGTCCGCCAGGCGATTTCCGTCTGCGTTTTCTGTCTGCGTTATCCGTCTGCGTTTTCTGCCTCTGTAGGGGCAGGCCCCCGTGCCAGCCCGAACAGCCGGAACGGCTGTGCGTGTACATCGTTTATCTTGTTCGATTTGTTCAGATTTGTACGATTTCTGCCGCGCAGCGGCACTCCCTAATACTGTCGCCCACTGGCGACAGCTGGGCCTTGCCCAGAATTTTTTTTGAGTCGCCTTCGGCGAGAAATCCAACAAATCGAAACAAATCAATCAGAGGACTGCGTTTATTCCGCCAGGCGTTTCCGCCTGTTATCTTACCGCCTGTCGGCGGTGCGGGCTGGCACGGGGGCCTGCCCCTACAGCGGGTGCATACAGCGGGTGAAAACCTTAAACCGCAGCCGCAGGCTGCACCTTAAACCGACGAAACTTGAGCGAAAGTTGAGATGATTATCTGCTTTTATGTATTCTGAGTTCCCTCTGTTTGTATTCTAACTTTGGCGAAAGGCGTTCAAGTTCCTCTATTTCAATGTGATAGCACCAAAACGTACCATTCGGACCATGCTGCACATGCAGTTCCCTGCCCACTTTCGCAGCTGCTGCCCTCATGATGCATAATTCCATTTTGGATAGGAATACGGCGTTGTCGCTGCTGATCCATTCGCCGTTGTCGTTGCGAATCAGGTGCCATTTACCTTCGTCTGTTCTTTCCATCATGCATATTCGAATATCGGGAGGTTGATGTTCACGTCTTCCACAGAGTTGCCGTCGTCCAGTGTGGGTGCAGCAAGCCGTACGGCATCATCTCGCATTGTGTCATCGACCAACAGGGTGAGCGGGTAGATGTCGCTGTCTTCGTCCAAGATGGGATAACCGTTTTCGGCGAACTCGGTCATGAAGGCAGAGTCGATGCCATAGACGTAGATATGACGGCTGTGCCGATCCATCTCGTGGTTGATGTACGGGTCTTGTTCGGGGTCGAAGGACCGACCATGTGGCAAGTCCATGCCATAGAGTAGATGAGGTGCTGCATAGCACGACCTGGCCAGCAGGCTCATGGTATGGGAATTGGCATAGAGGTTCAGGGCATAGTCCGACGGATGTACCTGATGGAAATCTCGTTCAAACTTCTTGACAGCGTCGCGGAAGGTCGTCCCGCTATTTCTCTTTCGCCCCCTTGCGTCATAGTCAGCAGGGTTGAAGGTATAGGTTATGCTTATTTCCCTTTCCATAGTCATGTAAGATGGTGCATTGTATATATATAAATACGAACGAGCAATGAAAATATATACAGGATTTACGTTTCTTTAACAAAAAAATCACCATAGGTACGCAAGGGTTTAATTATTCCTGACCATTACATGTCCCCCATTGACGGCCATTACATGTGAAAGAGAATTCATGTCATCCGCGAAATCCGTGGTATACGTAGTTTTCGCGTGTTTCAATATTCGCTTTAGCAGGCTGTGGTAAGCGTGTCAAGAAATTATCAAAAATGTGGAGATAAGGAACTACCAGTCCTTTTTGCCGATGAAGGGGGGCCGAAGGAGGTGGCAGCCATTATAATCTCCATCCACACCTATTTATATTAAGCAACCTTCACTCAATTTGAATTATTTTGCCTCTCTATGGAGAACAATTAGGGAAAAATGAGCGCATTATAGCTACAAAAACATTGATTTAACAAAAATTCGATTTAATATTTTTTTGAAAATAGTATTAAATCGTGAAAATAAACTACCTTTGCGGCGCATTTACACTAAACCATAGTTAAATCAAATGAAAAAAACGCTTCTTAAAGGAACAGCACCCCTGATGGTTGGCTTGTTGTTGGGAGCAGGTTTGACGCTGTCTCAGCCGATTCAAGCCCAGACCCCCAGTAGCTCACAGACGCAATCTACCATCACAGGTACCGTAGTAGACAATCTGGGCGAACCGCTACCGGGCGCCAGTGTCGTCGTTACCGGAGCCAACTCTGGTGTCGGAACAGTAACCGACTTCGATGGCAACTTTTCGCTGAAAGTGCCAGCAGGCACCACCCTCCGAATCTCTTGCATGGGTTTCCAAGCCCAAGTTGTAAAGGCCACACGTGGTATGAAAGTGACACTCGAAGAGAATGCCACAGTGATGGAAAGTGTGGAAGTCGTGGCTTATGGTGTGCAGAAGAAAGTGACCGTGACGGGCGCCGTGTCGTCTGTGAAGTCCGAGGATCTGGTGCGCACCCCTATAGCTTCCGTGGAGAATGTGCTCGGCGGTCAGCTCACCGGTGTCACCACCGTGCAGTATTCCGGTGAGCCGGGCAGCGATGCCGCAAAGATATTCGTTCGTGGTAAAGCAACGTTCAACGATGCCAACCCTCTCATCCAGGTGGATGGTGTGGAACGTTCTATGAGCGACATTGACCCCAATGAAATAGAAAGTGTTACCATTCTGAAAGATGCTTCGGCCACCGCCGTGTTCGGTATTCGTGGTGCTAACGGTGTCATCCTCATCACCACGAAGCGCGGTAAGGAAGGCAAGGCCAGGATCAGTGCCTCCACTACCTTCTCTGCACTGACCCCCACGAAGATGGTGGAACAAGCCACATCAGCCGGCTATGCACAGTTCTACAACCAGATGGTGTGGAACGACAACCCCTCTGCCGCTCAGTACTTCCCCCAGGCAGTTATCGACAAGTTCACGAGCGGCTCCGACCCCATCCGATTCCCCAACACGCAGTGGGCCGACTACATCATGAAGGACGTCACCCTGCAGACGCAACATAACCTGAGCATCAGCGGCGGCACCGACCGTGTGCGCTATTTCATCAGCGCCGGTATGTACACCCAGGATGGTATGTTCAAGCAGTTCAATTCGAACTACGACTATGGATATCAGTACGACCGCTTCAACTATCGTTCGAACATCGACCTGGATATCACCAAGACGACCACAATAAGTCTGAACATAGCCGGCAACGTGAACAACGCCGACAAGCCATACACAGGCCAGGGCGCCTCCGGATTGATCAAGACCATGTACTATGCCACCCCATTCTCCAGTCCCGGTATCGTGGATGGAAAGATGGTCACAGCGGGCACCGACTACACCGATGGCGTGAACATGCCATTCATCGGCGGTAATGGCATGGGTTACTACGGCAAAGGCTTCATGCAAACCAACAACAACAAGCTGCAGATGGACCTCCAGCTCAACCAGAAGCTGGACATGATCACCAAGGGCCTCTCGTTCAAGGCCAAGGGAGCCTACAACAGCGTGTACGTCATAAGTAAGCAGGGACAAGCCAGCGTGGCAACCTATACTCCGGTGCTGATGAAGCTGGATGCCACCACCGGCAGCTACACACAGGTGATGAATTCCAACCCCGTTGTCGATGGCGACGTCACTACCTTATATTATAAGAAGGACAACGAGAACACCGTACCCTCTTACTCCTCTTCCACCAGCCGTGGTCGCGACTGGTACGTAGAGGCCTCGCTGAACTACAACCGTTCCTTCGGTCTGCACTCCATCACGGGACTGGCCCTGTACAACCAGAGCCGCCAGTACTACTACGGCAGTTCCTACAACGACATACCCCGCACGTACCTGGGTTTTGTAGGACGTGTCACCTACGACTACAACAACCGCTACATGGCCGAAGTTGACTTCGGTTACAACGGTTCTGAGAACTTCGCCCCCGGCAAGCGCTTTGGCGCCTTCCCTGCAGGAAGTATCGGATGGGTGATGAGTGACGAGGAATTCTTCAAGCCCCTCAAGGGCGTCATCAACTTCCTGAAACCCCGCGCTTCGTGGGGTCTGGTAGGTAACGACAAGCTCTATGACCCCTCCGGCAACGTACTCCGCTTCTACTACACCCCCGACCCCTATGATGTAAACCTAGGTTCGCAGACTAACCGCGGCGCCAGCAGCACCTACGACCCCAACGCATGGGGCTATCAGTTTGGCATCGAGAACGGCACCACCACTATGGGTGCCCGCGAAACCGAATTGCACAACTCCGACGTAGGATGGGAGAAGGCTTTCAAGCAAAACTATGGTCTGGACATGAACCTGTTCGACGATAAGCTGCGCCTCACCTTCGACTACTACCTTGAAAATCGTACCGACATCCTTCTCACCTCGGGTCTGGCTCCCGGTTTCCTCGGTTTCAGCGTGCCGCAGGCCAACCTCGGTAAGGTGAAGAGCCATGGTTGGGAAGTCAGCGCCAACTGGAACCACAAGATTGGCAAGTTCCGCTACTGGGCCAAGGTGAACCTCTCCTACAACCAGAACGAGATTGTGGAGATGATGGAAGCCCCCTTCAACAACGAATACCAGTACCTTCGCGGCCACCGCATCGGAGCACGCTCCATGTACAAGTTCTGGAAATACTACTACGACGGATGCGAAGCCGACTACCAGAAAGAATTCGGCACTCCGTTCCCCACGACCACCCTCGTGGCACAACTCCAGCCCGGCGACCCCGTGTTTGTGGACCTGGATCAGAACGGCATCATCGATGCAAACGACAGGAGCCTTGACTATGGCTACACCGACGATCCTGAATACATGGCCGGTCTTATCTTAGGCGGCGAGGTGAAAGGTTTCTCCTTCAACCTGCAGTTCACAGGCGCCTGGAATGTCACCCGCATGCTCAGCGAAGTGTTCATGCAACCCTTCTACTCAGCAGCCAGCACCACCTCGGGCGGTCTGCTGCAATACCACATCGACAACACGTGGACACCCACAAAGCCGTCGCAGAGCGCCGAGTACCCGCGTGCCACCTGGACCAACGCCGGTCAGAACTACGCTCCCTCCACCCTCTTCGAGAAAGATGCCAAATACCTGCGTCTGAAGACCATCCAGGTAGCCTACGACTTCGACATCCCCTTGATGAAGAAACTCGGTATGAGTCAGCTGCAAGTATCGCTCAGCGCCTACAACCTCTTCACCCTCAGCCCCTATATCTGGGGTGACCCGGAAGCACGCGCCAGCAATGCACCTTCCTATCCCCTGCAGCGCACCGTCACGGCAGGTCTGAAGGTCGCCTTCTAACGCCTCGCGCACGCATGTATTATTTATAAGTATATAAGGAACTTCCTATCAAGATACATAACATCATGAAACTTCATAAAATATTAGCCCTTTCAGCCACGGCGCTGCTCGCCCTGGCCGCCTGCACAGACAACGTGGAACTGGGCGGCGGAGCACTGGAGAAGCCCAGCAGCAGCACCGTTACCAAGGACACGGTGTTCAACAACGCCGAATATACCCGACAATTCCATACAGCCCTCTACAGCCGCATGTTCTACGGCCTGCCCTATGGTGTGGACCACAGGAACTACGTACTCCCCGAGAGCAACAGCCCCTATATCGGAATGCCCGATGCCCTCACCGACATCTACCAGCTCCACTGGGCCAGCACGGTGGTCTATGGCACTTACTATTCCAACTCCCTCAGTTCCTCGGGCAGCACTCTCTTCGGCTACACCGGTGAGATGGTGTGGGAGACCGTTCACGCCTGCTACCGCTTTCTGGAAAACATAGATGCCGTTCCCGGCATGGAGCAGACAGAGAAGAATCGCCTCATCGCCGAGACCAAGTGCATCATCGCATCCCGCTACTTCGACCTCTTCCTCCACTACGGCGGTCTGCCCATCGTGAAAGGCACATTCACCGGTTCTGAATCCAACTACGACATGCCCCGTGGCACCATCGAGGAAACCGTAGATTTCATGGTGGGACTGCTGGACGAAGCCATCGCAGAACCCGAGCTGCCCTGGGCAGTGGCAGATCCCACCACCCAGACCGGCCGCTGGACGCGTGCCGCTGCTCGTGCCCTCAAGTGCAAGGTGCTGCAGGTGGCCGCCTCGCCTATCTACAACGCCAGCCAGCCCTACTACGACGGCACCACCGAAGCCGAGCAGAAGCACCTGGTGTGGTACGGCGATTATCAGGACAGCCGCTGGGTACGCCTGAAGACCGCCTGCGAAGAGTTCTTCAACGACCTCAACACCAACGGCTACTACGCCCTTGAGGAGGCCACGGCCAAGACCCCGCAGGCATATCGCCTCGCCTATCGTCGCGGCTACGCCAAGCAGGGCAGCACCGAAATCCTGCTGGCCACTCGCCACGCCGGTCTCGACGCCTTCAAGGCCGGTACCTACAGCTGGCACCAGTGGGTGAAGCTGGGTCGTAACTCCTATTGCCCCACACAAGAGTATGTGGAGATGTTCCCCTGGAGCAACGGACAGCCTTTCGACTGGGAAACTGCCAAACAATTCTACGACACGAATCCCAACCACGCCCGCGGCCTCAACGCCATGTTCAAGCGCGGCACCGTCAGCCCCCGCTCGCAGGTGCTCATCAACACCTCCCTCACTCGCGACCCGCGACTCTACGAGGAGTGTGTGGTCAACGGCGTGCAGAAACACCTCGACTGGACTACAGGTATCATGAGTGGCGACATCTGGGAGAACTGGGTCGGCGGCACCGATGCACGCATGGAACCCGTCAACGAGAGCGGCAAGTTCGCCACTGGCTACTGCATCAACAAATACTGGCTCGGAGCTAACATGGGCGACAACGACGCCGACGCCGGCGACTACCTGCGCCAGTACACACAATGGGTATATCTGGGTCTGAACGAGCAGATTCTGATCTACGCCGAAGCCCTGCTGCAGACAGGCGACCTCGCCGGTTGCCTCGCACAGATGGATATCATCCGCAAGCGTGTGGGCCTCACCTATAATGTCAACCAATCCAACACGGCCCTGAACAGCGACAAGGACGCCCTGCTCGAAGAACTGCTCAACGAGAGAGCTCGCGAGCTCGGCCTGCAGAACATCCGATGGATGGATATGATACGCTACAAGCGCACCGACTGGATGACCAAGCGCCTCCACGGCCTGAAGGTCTTCCGCCTGAAGCAGAACGCCAGCGGTGCCTACGTACGTGACTCCACCGCCTGGACAGATGGCGACAAGGTCACCGACCTCACCTCCAAGGAGCCCAACCGCTTCGAATTCGAGAAGTTCGAGCTGGTCAATCGCAGCAGAGCCCTGTGGGCCTATGAGGACGACCCCAACAACGTAGCCGTGAAGCGCTATCTTCTCTCGCCCTTCCCCGTGAAGGAGATCAACAAGAACTACGGTCTCGTGCAGAACCCGGGATGGTAAGAAATGAAACTGAATCACAGCTTACAAAACAGAACATCGTAATTTCAAAAATATGAAACACCAGAATATATTCGTACTGACTCTGCTGGCCGCTTGCAGTCTTCAGGCTGCGGCACAGCAGGACAGCACGTTGCTGACGGGCGATGACTTTGTGGACCAAGTCATCGACATGGGTGCCAACAAGAATTTCACCCGTGCCCTCTCCACCTCCTCTGCATCGGTCATCACCAACGATGATGTCAACCGCCGTACGGCCCGCAACATTGGCAACTCCATCCTCGGCCAGGGCAACGGCCTCGTCTCGCTGCAGAACGCCGGCAACTACAGTGCCGTCAATCCCACCTTTTATATACGTGGTCTGCAAAGCCTCAGCGGCAGCACTCCCCTGATACTCGTAGATGGCATAGAGCGCGACATCGACCTCGTCTCTCCCGAAGAGGTGGAGGAAGTGACCATCCTCAAGGACGCTGCTGCCGTGGCACTCTATGGCTACAAAGGTGCCAACGGCGCCATCCTCATCACCACCAAACGTGGTATCAAGAACAGCTCGGAGATGAAGTTCAGCTACGACCATGTCTTCAACTTCATGGCCAATAAGCCGAAGTTCGTGGATGCTCCCACCTACGCAGCAGCCATCAACGAGGCCTATGCCAACGAGGGATATGGCAACAACTACCGCTACAGCGCCGACGAGCTGGCCGCCTTCCAGAGTGGACAGTACCCCGACCTCTATCCCAACGTGGACTGGGTCAAGGAGACCTTCCGCAACACCGCCCACCTCAACAAACTCAATGCTGAGTTCCGCGGCGGTGGCGAGAAGTTCCGCTACTACACCCTCATCAACCTGCTCTCCAGCAAGGGCTTCATCAACAACTACTCCCAGCCGCAGTACTCCTACTCCACCCAGGACAAGTACGTGCAGGCCAACGCCCGTGCCAACTTCGATATAGACCTGACCCCCACCACTCAGCTGCGCACCAACCTCCTTGGCGTCCTCACCGAGAACAGCCAGCCCGGCAGTCAGGCCGACCTCTGGGGCATGGTCTATAATGTGCCCTCCGCCGCCTTCCCCATCAAGACTTCAGACGGCCTCTGGGGCGGTAACGCCACCTGGGCAGGCACCAACAACCCCGTGGCACAGAGCACCGATGCGGCCTACTACAAGACCCACAAGCGCAGCCTCTTTGCCGACATCACCCTGGACCAGGACCTCGACGTCGTCACCGAAGGCCTCAGTGCCACCGCCCGCATGGCCTACGACACCTATTCTAATATAGTGGAAGACCACAGCAAGACCTACGTGTGGGGCCAACCCACCGGCGTGACCTGGTCTGGCGGAGTGCCCACAGCCAGCTCCTCCTTCACCGGTGGTTCCGAGAGTACCATGGGCACTGGCGCTTCCACCCAGCTCTGGCGCCGTCGTTATCACTTCGACCTGGGACTGAACTACGACCGCCTCTTCGCCGAGCGTCACTACCTCTACAGCCAACTCAAGTTTGACTATGAGTACAGCGACTACAGCACCGGAGCCAGCGCAGGTATCAACACCACCGTATATCGCAAGAACCTGAGCTGGTACACCAAGTACGCCCTCGACAGCAAGTACATCGCAGACCTGGCACTCGTCTATTCCGGCAGCAGCCGTCTGGCCCCAGACACCAAGTGGGCCCTCTCCCCCACCCTCTCTCTGGGTTGGGTCCTGTCCAAAGAAAACTTCCTCGCCGACTGTTCCGCCGTCGATTTCCTCAAGCTCCGCGCCAGCGCCGGCATCATCAATGCCGACTATCTGCCGGGCGACAACGTGTGGACCTACTACAAGCAAGCCTACGTGATGGACGGCGTCACCTATCCCTTCGACTCCGGTTATGACTCCGACTTCGGTCGCACCTACCTCGGACAGATGGCCACCGCCAACCCCTCCCACGAGCAGGCCTACAAGTACAACTTCGGTGCTGAGGCCACTCTCTTCAAGGGACTGAACGTAGAGTTCGACCTCTACTACCAGCAGCGCCGCGACATCTGGGTTGACGCAGCAGGCAAATACACCTCCGTGCTCGGTCTGACTGCTCCCTACGAAAACGATGGTAAGGTCAACACCTGGGGCACCGAGCTCAGCTTGGACTACACCCGCCAGATAGGCGACCTCACCCTCAACGTGGGTGGCACCTTCAACTGGAACCGCAACGAGATTGTGGAACAGGACGAGGAGCCGCAGCTCTACGACAACCTCATCAAGACCGGCTACCCCCTCAGCCAGCTCTATGGCCTGAAAGCCATCGGCCTCTTCCAGAACCAGGCAGAGATTGACGCCAGTCCCACTCAGACCTTCTCCACCGTATATCCCGGCGACATCAAGTACGAGGATGTCAACAACGACGGACAGATCGACGCCAACGACTACACCCGCATCGGCTACAGCACCGCTTGCCCCGAAATCTACTACACCTTCCACATCGGAGGAGAGTACAAAGGCTTCGGCCTGAACCTCCAGTTCCAGGGCACCGGACGCTACAGCGCCATGCTGAGCACCAACGGCTACTACTGGGGTCTCTTCGGCAACCGTTCGCTGGCACAGGACGTCTACGACGGCCGCTGGACAACCAGCAACCCCGACGCCGAGTTCCCGCGCCTGAACTATAACTCCTACGCCAACAACACCAAGAGCAGCACCTTCTGGATGCGCGACCGTTCCTTCCTCAAGTTGCGTAATATCGAGGCCTACTATAACCTGCCCCAGAGCTGGCTGCAGCCCACCAAGTATATCAAGGCCGCCAAGGTCTATGTCCGCGGCGTGGATCTCATCTGCTTCGACCACATCAAGAATGCCGATGCCGAGAGCTATGGTGCCGTGGCACCCCTCAACCGCAGCCTCATCTTCGGTCTCAACCTGACTTTCTAACTCCAAACCCCACACATATCATAAGACTATGAAACTGAATAAAATCATCTGTGGTGTACTTGGCGCTCTCTCGCTGGTTTCCTGTGCCGACAAGATGGATTACACCGAGTACAACATATACGATAAGGACTACATCACACGTAACTTCGGCTACGTGGGAGGCCTGATGACACGTATCTACAACGATCTCGACGGCGATTGGGGCAACTACAGCGGTGCCGTGCTCGGCTCGGCCACCGACGAGAGCCAGGTGTCCCACTCCGGCAACGCCATCGAGGACTTCTACAACGGCGCCTGGGGGCCCTCCAACCCCTATAGCTCCATCTGGACCACCTGCTACGACGGTATCGAGTATTCCAACCAGGTGCTCGACGAGTTCCAGGGCCTGACCTTCGACGAGCTGGTGCTCAACTCCGACTACGCCAAGCAGATGTACCGCTACCAAAACTACAAGTACGAGGCCCGCTGGGCACGTGCCTACTTCTATTTCCTGCTGGTGCGCCAGTATGGCGGTGTGCCTCTGAAGACCCGGACCATGACAGCCGCCGAGAGCAACGCCCTCACACGTTCCTCTGCCGACAGCATCTTCCAGTTCATCGACGATGAATGCGTGGCCATTCAGGACAGCATCGTCAAGGACTACACCAACCTCGGCGACATGATTGTCAACAAGCCCGAGACCGCCCGTGCCAACAAGTATGCCGTCATGGCCCTGCGTGCCCGTGCTGCCATGTACTATGCCAGCCCGCTGTTCAACCCCAACAACGATGCCGAGCGCTGGCTCAAAGCCGCTCAGGCTTGCCAGGCCCTCATCGACTCCTGCAAGGCCGGAGGCCGTCATCTGTCTGCTTCCTACAGTCAGCTCTGGGGCGCCACCAGCTACAGCGATGCAGAGCCCTACGCTGAGATTATCTTCAGCCGTCGCTACGCAGCCTCTCGTACTTTCGAGACCTACAACTTCCCCACTGGCTACCAGAGCGCACAAGGTATGAACTGCCCCACGCAGAACCTTGTGGATGCCTACGACATGACCGACGGCTCCACATGGGCTGAGGCCGTGGCCGCCGGCACCGCTTCGGACGACGACATGTTCAGCAACCGAGACCCCCGTCTGGCACTCACCGTGGCACATAATGGCGAAGCCTGGCCCACCGACTACTATGCCAACAACGGCAATATGCCTCTTCAGACCTACGTAGGAGGTATCAATGCCCGCCCCACCAGCCCCTATGGCACTCCCACCAGCTATTATCTGAAGAAGTACTGCAACAGCTCCATCATCCTCCGTTCATCGTCGGCCAACACCTTCGCTCACCAGTGGATTACCTTCCGACTGGGCGAGGCCTACCTGAACTATGCCGAGTGCCTGTTCCAGTACGCCAAGGCTCAGGGCGCATCCAATGCTGCCGACTACACCAACACCGCTCTTGGCTTCACAATGTCTCCTCGTCTGGCAGCCTCTCAGACCCGTATGCGCAGCAGTATCGCCATGCCCGCCTTCCCAACAGGAATGGACAACGACACCTTCTGGAAACGCTACCAGAACGAACGCTTCGTGGAACTGGCCTTTGAGGGTCACCGCTTCTTCGACGTCCGTCGATGGAAAGAAGCTCCCAAGTTCTTCACCAACATCGTGTGGATGCAGATAACACGCAACGTCACCACCGACGACACGGGCGCAGAGACAGAGTCCTTCACCTACAAGCGCATCAACAACACCCGCTCGTGGGACGACAAGATGTATCTCTTCCCCATCCCGCAGACAGAGATTGCCAAGTCTGGTGGTCTCATTGAGCAGAACCCCGGATGGTAAGCACCCAACAAGTTCCCCTCACCCCTTCTTCGGGAGTTCCGACAAGGGGTGAGGAGGACACCTTCTTTTGAAGCCCGGCCGAGATAAGCCTTCAACACTGGACAGAAAGCCCGAGTCACCCGCTCCCCTCGGCCCCACGAACTTCACAGACAAAACATACAAACAACACTTTTTAATTCACCCAATTTTACTTAATCAAAACAACGAACTATGAGAAAAATCTACCTCTCACTGTTGATGATCTTCAGCCTCGCCCTTGGCTTGCAGGCTCAGACCATTCAAAATCTCTACTCCATGACCTATGACAACGAGAGCGACCCTCTCGCTACATGGAACTCCCAGAACCTCCCCGGCGGCCTCTCACTCGCCGGCGACTCCGAAGGTAAGTATATGGTGTTCAGCCTTGGTAACAACAACGGCCGTTCCGCCTACACCGAGTGGGGCGACGTTTATGGCGAAACTACCAGCTACACGATGACTTTCAACTTCAATATCGCTCAGTGGCCCAATCAGAACAATGCCAAACAGCTCAACCACGAAATCTGCGTCACCTCTCTGAGCGGTCCTGCATCCCAGCAGAACGGCAACTATGCAGCAAGTAACCCCTTCGTTTTCGACCTCTCCCAGACCCAGAACACCGAGAACATCTATGAGTTCAAGGTCAACCAGAACGCCGAAGACCTCATCAACCTCGCAGCAGCCACCTGGTACAAGGTAGAACTTATCGTGGACGGTTCCAACGTCAACTACACCCTCTCCGATCTCTACGGCGGCACCCCCATCACCAGCGGTACCTACACCGTTCCTGAAGGCACCGACGCTCGTGCCCGTGGTATCCACCTCATGTCTGCTCGCTACCAGTCCGTCACCTACTTCGACGAGGTACTCATCACCGCTGAGGTAGAAGGCGATTTCGCCAACGCTCCCACAGTGACCCTTACCGGTCTGAAGCAAGCCGAGCGTTACTACAGCGTTCGCTTCACGGGCGAGGCAGAGACGCTGCACCTCACCCTTCCCGACGGCTCCACCCAGGAGCTGGACTACTGGTCTGCTACCAACGAGATGGGCGATCCCGGTTGCCTCGACCTCACCATCAGCACCAGCGGCACTCTCGAAGCTTGGACCACCATGGGCACAGCTGAATCAGAACACGTCATAATAGACGTTGATTGCACTCCCATCACCCTCGTGGACGCTCAGACCAAGATCATCGCCGTGACCCAAGGCTATGGCAAGACCTACACCATCAGCATCAACAATGCAGAGGTGCTGCTGACCCCGCAGATATTCCTCGATGTGACCTTCACTCCCGAAGGCGAGGGTACACCTTATCACAACGACAACTTCACCAACGGCGGCAGTGTGACCCTCGATAGCAAGGGCACCCTCACCATCGTGGCCAACACCATCCAGCTTGAGGACGGCACCCGCGCCTACAATCCCAGCACAGTCATTGTCGAGAATGATGTTGCCTACGACTGCAAGCACAATATCGACTTCCAGCACCTCACCGAGGAGCAGCTCACCGGTCTGGGCTTCGAAGAGGTAGATCCCCTCAACAGCGCTACTGCCAGCGGCGAAGGCAACTGGACCGCACGTCTGTACCTCAACTATCGTATCGCTACAGGCGAAGTCGATGAGGAAGGCAATCCCACCACAACCACCTACCGCGTCTATGGCCCCAATGGTGACATCGAAGGCGCAGT
>JAILFY010000150.1 GCA_024697285.1 Bacteroidaceae bacterium | reverse complement strand
TCCCGCGAGGCGGACGTGGAGAGCGGACGCAACCTCTATAACTTCACCTCCGGACCTATTGCTGGCCCCATCTATCTGATTCCCAATGTCAGCATGAAAGCGAGCCAGAATCCCCGCCTGCAGACCATTCAGAATGAAGATGGAACGCGCAAGGCTCGTTTCCGCGGCACCTACCTCAAGCTGGATGATTCCGTGGTCCAGGGGCGCATTGTTCGCAACAAACGTATTGCTGCAGGCATGTATCTCCTCGATGAAGAAGGAAACATGCACCAGACAGAAGACTCCACCGTCGTGGGCGCCTTCCGCTCGTGGGTGGAGGACCTCTCCTCCGACGACGAACAGCCCATCAAGTTCTATATCGATGGCGTCAACGAATACCTCACCGTAGTGGCCGATGGCGTCGAAGAGATTGCAGCACCCCTGCCACCCTTCGACAGCCGCACGCGGGAGGAAGGAATCTTCGACCTCAGCGGACGACGAATGCCCCAAGGCCGATTGCCTAAAGGCATATATATCATCAACGGACGCAAAGTCGCCATCAAATAAAGAAAGGAGAACACAACAATGAGAACAGTACGTTTCACACTCGCTATCGCACTCCTCTTCTGTGCGGCCCAAGGAACCATCTTCTCGATTCCAACCTCCCTGAATACCGCGTCGGCCCAGGACACCCTGTGGGTGCGCTACGACGACCGCTTCCAAGCCAACCAGTTCATAGAACTCAACAACGTCGATTCCATCGACTTCCGGCTGGCGCAGCTGCGACTCTACAACGCCACGCTGAAAACAGGCTACAGCAACAAAGCCACCAACTCGCTGGTTCCCACGGACGCTGCCAATATGCAGTTCATCAACCCGGGGCGCTACTTGCTGAAGCCCGACACCTACGGCGGCACCGACTACATGAACTCCGACGCCACCTCCGGATATAACTTTGCACACTCCATAGAAACCGAACACTATGCCGTCTTCTGGGACGTGCGCTATGGCGAGAACGCCACCAGAATACAATATCCCGGCGACGGCAACATCACGAACGCCCACACGGTGGCCAACATCTGCGAACGCTGCTGGGACAAGTACCTGGAGCTGGGATTCATCAAACCTGGTAGTTCCACCACCGACAAATGGAAGATTCAACTCTATATCCCCTACCAGAAAGAATGGCGCGCCGACGCCTCCGGAACCTATGGAGTCGGAGGCGGCAAGACGGGGCTCGGTCACTTCAATCCCTGGGCAGCTAATGCGCGAGGAGGGCACACCGTGGCTCACGAAGTAGGCCACACCTTCCAGTACCTCGTATCTGCCGACCTTGGCATGAACCATGGTTTCAACTACGGCTATGGCTCAGGGGCCTCTGGCGGCAACGGCTGGTGGGAGTGCTGCGCAGACTGGCAGGCATATAAGATTTTCCCCGAACGACAGTTCACCGACGGCGAATACTTCGAAGGACACCTGCCCCTGCACCACCTGAACATCATGCACGAGGACTGGAGATATCAAAACTGCTTCATCCAGGACTGGTGGTGTATGAAACACGGCACAGACTTCATCGGACGGCTCTGGCGAGAGAGCAACAAACCCGAAGACCCCATAGAAGCATACATGCGCATCTGCGGCCTCACACAAGAGGAGTTCAACGACGAGCAGATGGAGGGTTATATGCGCATGGCCACCTGGGACATCGATGGCGTTCGCGACGCTGCCAAGCACCGCATAGGACAACACAAGACTTATCTGACAAGAGTCAGCGGCACCACCGACACCTGGCAGAGCGACGTGGACCATTGCATCCAGAACTACGGCTACGCCATCATCAACATGAACGTGCCCAAGGTCGACACGGAAGTGACAGCCCATTTCGAAGGCATAGCAGGAGCCGACGGCTGGCGAAGCATCAACGTGAGCAAGGCGGGCTGGCGCTATGCCTTCGTGGCCTATACCTCCAAAGGCGAGCGCGTCTACGGCCAAGTGGGCAAGGACAAGACAGGCACCGCCTCGCT
>JAILFY010000109.1 GCA_024697285.1 Bacteroidaceae bacterium | reverse complement strand
TCGAGGCTGGTGTTGGAAGTCCAGCTGGAACGGAAACGCACGATGCCGTCTTCTTCGGGAGTGAAGACGATGTTGGTGACGGTCCATGAATCGGCATCGCCCCAGTTGAGCTGACCGATTGTAGCACCCTCGCCATTGCTGTCGCCAGCATACTTCAGCGCGTTGTACTGCTTGTTTTTTTCATCAATGGTACCCTGGGTATAGGCCTGGAAGAGATAAGTCTTGCCGGCCTCCACGGCAGCGCTGACGCGTGGAGTCTTAGCGGAACCTACGCCCTCAGCGCTATAAGTAATGTATGCGCCATCATCGAAACCGCCTTCTGCATTCCATGTGAAGTTGGTGGGAACGGCAGCGGTCTCGTAGTTCGTAGCGTACCAGTCAGTAACACCATTGTCGAAAGAACCGTTGAGGATCTTGTTGGTGCTGACGATCTGATAGATCATATTGTTTGCGGTAACCTGTGCACCTTCTGTAACAGCCTGCTGGATGTCAACGGGAACCATGTAGGCATAAGTCTTGTTGACGTAGGCCAGATAACCGGAGACGGTAACGGTACCAGCGGTGACAGCCTGAAGAGGCTTCACTAGAGCGAGGGTGTAGTTCTCTGCACCATCTACTGTCACATTATAATAATTACCGCTGATTGCCAGGGTACCGGTGAGTGTTGCCCATGTGATGGCCTGCTCTTCACCCGTAGCCCAAGCCTCAAGGGCAGCGCCGTCCATGGCGGCTGCAGCGGGATGAGCCAGAGCAGCAGAGCCAACGACCTCTACGGTAGCTTCGGCTGTGAACTGGTTCTTGCCACCATACTGACCAATCTCACCCAAGATGGTGACAACGTCGCCCTGTTTGGCAGGAACGCCAGCGGTGTTGTAGTAATAGATGATACCTGTCTCATCCTGCACGAGCATGCCCTGAGCAGCCGTAGCAATGACGGTACCCTGAACATAGCAAGTAGTGCCCTTGTCAGCAGCAGCAGCGTCGGCGATGGTGCCGAGAGTCATCAAGGTGTAGGTAGCAGAGGCTACGTCGCTGGACTTCTCATCGACAACGGCAATCGCTTTCACCGTTGTGGTTTCGGTGATGGTCAAAGCCTCGCTGTAGAGTGTAGATTCTGCGGTAGGATCTGTGCCATCAAGGGTGTAGTAGATCGCAGCGCCCTCGGCAGCCGTGATCTCAACAGAGTAGCTGCCGGCAAAGGAAGCGCTGGCAGGAAGCGTGGGCTTTGCCACAACATCCTCGGCAAGCTGCTTCCACAGGTCAACAGCGGTTTGACCGCTGTTGCGATAGCATGCGAAGCGGGGACTGCCAGCATTGTATTGCAACTTACGTTCAGTAGTGCCGACATTATAAATGTCCCACTTCTCGTTGGTATAAGTCACTGTCCAAGAGGATGCAGCGTCAAGCGTTTCGCTGGTGGTCAGTGAATTTCCTGATGTCCACGCGAGATAGGCGCCGTCTGCATTCTGGAATGCAAAAGACCCTTCTGTGCTGCCTGTTACCACCGTGAGAGGATAGGTGCCGGTAGGAGTGCCTGAATAATCTGCAGCGACACCAATAGTGGTTCCTGTGGTAGTTATTTCAGACAGTTCCTTTGTCACGCTGCCATTGTCAACAGCGAGGACGACCACATCACCAGCGGCGATTTCAGTGGCCTTTTCCCAACCATCGGCATAAGTGAAGGTGGACATCAAGACAGCAACGAGGGAAAGTAATAACTTTTTCATTCTGTTAATTTTAGTTGATTGTTCCTGTGTCTGGCGGCTTGTTGGCACAGGGTAGTGGTAAAGTTGTAAGATTGTAGCCAGCTGCTGCAAGCCGTTTCGCAGTCTCCCAGTCTTAGTGGTAAGGCCAGCAGGGCATCAGTTTCTTTAAATGTTATTAAACGAGAAGTTAGTTAGTGATTTTAGTTGTTAGACAAAGAATATGTACGATTGAAAGTTGATGTTTTAAGCTTTATTCGGTGCAAATTTACAAAAAAATGCGAAAGTCTATCACACTTTCGCATTTTTTTTAAATAATTTCTTTAATTATCTGTAAAGAGGAATGCTCTGTCATTGATGTTCTCTCTTGGGAGAGGGGTGAAAAACAGGGGCTCTCTTTCACGGATTGGTCTTTGAAGCACCGCGAACGGAACGAGATGAGTTCTCCGTAGAGCGGTTCACTTTCGTGGAACGCTGGGCGTTGCTGTCCTGTCTGGTTTGGGCCGTTTGCGCTGCTTGTCCGTTGCCAGTGCTTTGTCCTCTTTGGTTGTTATGATAGGATTCGCTGCTGTTGTGCACTGAACGTCCGCTTTGTACAGACGGTTCTTGATGGCTGTTTATCTGCGTATTGCTTTTGTTGTTGAAATGGTAGCTGGGTTGGGTGTGGCGGTTACCCCGAGTGCTACCGCTGCCATAGGCGGGAGGCGCGGAACTGCCATAGTGCTGGGGTGTGATGTCCTTATTGGAGGGACGGTGGAAATCGCGCCCGGCATAATAGCTTTCATGTCCTGCATTGTGTCCTCCGCGATAGCTGCCGTAGATGGCAGGGCGATCGAAGAAGAAGTGGTCGCGATAAGTGTAACGGCTGCGCAGCACAAGGGAGAAGGTGTGGCGGCTCACCCATACCATGGGGCGATAGAAGTCGGCGATGCGGACATAACGGTCCCACTGCCAGGGGCTCAGCACGTAGCGGAGGTCGACGTTACGGCGGAGCCAGAAGACGCCGCCGAGATCGTCGGCATCGTACAGACCGAGCATGTAGTCGAGGTTGATTTCGTAGACTGCTTCGTACTGCGAGAGACTCAGGCTGAGTTCATAAGCCATCTTGTCGGAAAGGAAGAGGGCTTCGGTGCGAGCCTTCGAGAGGCTCATGGCTGCGGCGGAGGTGACGATCATCACCATCACTGCCAAGGTTGTCATCAAGCGCTTCATAGTTGTATATATTTTGAAGGTTCTGTGTCTTATTGACATTGCAAAGGAACATATTTTCCATGAGATGGCAATGGGAAATTCCCGAAACCAGCAGGATAATTTCCCTAAAGTGGAGAGGGATGATGGCGCAGGACGAGCGGTGAGAAAAGAAAAGCGGACTGCAGTGTTGACCTGCAGTCCGCTATTATATATAAGGTACGCGCGTGAGAGCGCCCCCTTGTGCGGCGATGAATGATTATTCGCCCTTTTCGAGCTTAGCCTTCAGTTCGGCCAGTGCATCGATATCCCCGAGGGTGGTGCTGGCAGCCTGGTTCTGAATCGTGGGCTGCTGCTCCTTGGCGGGACGCTTGGTAGCACGCTCTGCCTTGCGAGCCTCGCGCTGTTCGTTGCGAGTGGCATCTTCGAAGATGCGGCTGTGGCTGAGGATGATGCGCTTGCTTTCCTTGTTGAACTCGATAACCTTGAAGGGGAGTTTCTCGCCCTGCTGAGCCTGGCTTCCGTCTTCCTTGACGAGGTGCTTGGGGGTAGCGAAACCTTCCACGCCATACTCGAGCTGAATCACAGCGCCCTTGTCGAGGAGCTCAACGATGGTTCCTTCGTGGATGCTGTCGCGGGTGAATACGGTCTCAAAGACATCCCAGGGATTCTCTTCGAGCTGCTTGTGGCCGAGGCTGAGACGACGGTTGTCCTTATCGATTTCGAGAACCACCACTTCGATATTCTCACCGATCTTGGTGAACTCGCTGGGGTGCTTCACCTTCTTGGTCCAGCTGAGGTCGCTGATGTGAATCAGGCCATCCACGCCTTCCTCGAGTTCTACAAAGACGCCGAAGTTGGTGAAGTTGCGAACGCGAGCGGTGTGCTTGGAACCGACGGGGTACTTGGTTTCGATGTTCTCCCACGGATCTTCCTTGAGCTGCTTGATGCCGAGCGACATCTTGCGCTCCTCGCGGTCGAGGGTCAGGATGACAGCTTCTACCTCGTCGCCAACCTTCATGAAGTCCTGAGCGCTGCGGAGGTGCTGGCTCCAGCTCATCTCGCTGACATGGATAAGACCTTCCACGCCAGGAGCCACCTCGATGAATGCTCCGTAGTCGGCCATGACAACCACCTTGCCCTTGACCTTGTCGCCGACCTTGAGGTTGGCATCGAGGGCATCCCAGGGATGGGGCGTGAGCTGCTTCAGACCGAGCGCGATGCGCTTCTTCTCCTCATCGAAGTCGAGGATCACCACGTTCAGCTTCTGGTCGAGTTCAACCACCTCATGCGGATCGCTGACGCGGCCCCAGCTGAGGTCTGTGATATGTACGAGACCGTCCACGCCGCCCAGGTCGATGAATACGCCATAGGAAGTGATGTTCTTGACGGTACCTTCGAGCACCTGACCCTTCTCGAGCTTGGAGATAATCTCCTTCTTCTGTGCCTCGAGTTCGGCTTCGATGAGCGCCTTGTGGCTGACAACGACGTTGCGGTAGTCCTGGTTGATCTTCACGATCTTGAACTCCATGGTCTTGCTTACGAATACGTCGTAGTCGCGGATGGGCTTCACGTCGATCTGGCTGCCGGGCAGGAAAGCCTCGATGCCAAAGACATCAACGATCATACCGCCCTTGGTGCGGCATTTGACAAAGCCCTTAACGATTTCTTCCTTCTCCAAGGCGGCGTTTACGCGCTCCCAGCTCTTGGTAGCACGGGCCTTCTTGTGAGAGAGAATGAGTTGACCTTTCTTGTCTTCCTGGTTTTCGATATAGACCTCTACGGTGTCACCCACCTTCAGGTCGGGGTTGTAACGGAACTCGTTGGCCGAGATGATACCGTCACTCTTGAAGCCGATGTTAACGACGACTTCACGCTTGTTGATCGAGATGACTGTGCCGTCTACTACATCGTGGTCACCCACGTTGTTGAGACTCTTTTCATAGGCAGCAGCCTGATCTTCTCGACTTTGCTCAGTTTGAGCGGCGCCCTGTTCGTAGCCTTCCCAATCGAAGTCTTCCAGGGGCTGAATGTTTGTTAAGTTGGACATAGGGTTAATTAATAAAAAAAGTTGTTTTGATAAAGTTAGACTTTATGTTGTTTTGAAAGTCGGGCGCAAAGGTACGAAAAAATAATGATTGAGTCAGCATAAATCACTAATTTTTTTATACCACCTCCCCTTTTTCTGCCCCTTCCCTCCCTTTCCCCCGTCTTTTCCTCACCTTTCCCCTCCCTTTTCCTGCCCTTTCCCCTCAACTTTTCCCCTCACCTTCCCCCTCACCTTTTCCCCTCACCTTTTCCCCTCACCTTTTCCCCTCACCTTTCCTGCCCTTTCCCCTCCCTTTTCCTCACCTATAAGCCCCCATAAAAAACAATTGGCTGCAAGCGAAATGCAGCCAATTATTATAAACTTAAGCGCTCGACCTTTGGTCGCTCCACACTTGGAGAACTTATAAACTTAAGCGCTCAATCCTCCTCCTTCTTCTCGGAGGTTTTGCGGCGGCGGCGCTTGGGCTTCTCCTCTGCGGGCTTGTTAAGCTCAACGCCGGCCAGTTCGGGATCAATCATGATGCGTCCGCAGTATTCGCATACGATGATTTTCTTGCGCATGCGGATGTCGAGCTGGCGCTGGGGTGGGATCTTGTTGAAGCAGCCGCCGCAAGCATCGCGTTGAACGTAAACGATGCCCAGGCCGTTGCGTGAGTTCTTGCGGATACGCTTGAAGGAAGAAAGCAGACGCGGTTCGATGGTGAGTTCCAGCGCCTTGGAGCGTTCGCGCAACTTCTCCTCTTCGGCACGTGTCTCGGAGATGATCTCGTCAAGCTCGCTCTTCTTCACGTCGAGGGCATCGCGGCGCTCTGTGACGTTGTCAGAGCAGCGGCGGATCTCTTCCTGCTTGGACTCCATCGCGTTCTGAGCCTCGCGGATTTTCTTCTCGTTCAGTTGATTATCGAGTTGGAGGTACTCTATCTCCTTTGTCAGGTTCTCATATTCACGGTTGTTGCGGACATTCTCGAGCTGCTGGTTGTAGCGCTCCATGTTACTGTTGTTGTCCTGAATGGTCACGCGTCTGTGCGAGATCTCTTCCTGCAGCGACTGCTTGTCGGCTTGCATGCGTTCAATACGAGTGGTGAGGCCTTCGATTTCGTCTTCCAGGTCTTGCACTTCCAAGGGCAGCTCGCCGCGCAAGGTCTTGATCTTGTCGATCTCGGAGAGCATGGTTTGGAGTTGATACAGGTTTTTCAGCTTCTCTTCAATGCTGAGGTCCTGCGGGTCTTTTTTTTCTCTTGCCATAGATATTGATATAGAATAATAGAATGTTGAATATACCTTTTACATGTGCGTGCAACCCTCTTCCGCTACAGAACGTGGATGGGGTTGGTGCTGAGGTCGGTGTCGTACAAGGGCAGTGCAGGCGCTGTCCGTTCGATGATTTCACGGAAGATCTCGCGGGTGTACTGTTCGCTCTCATAGTGTCCGAGAACCGCGATTTGGATCTGCTGCTCGTGGCCGAACCACGTGTGGTAGTGCATCTCTCCCGTGAGGAAAGCGTCCGCTTCGGCACCGATGGCGGCGTCGAGCATGAAGTCGCCGGCTCCGCCGCAGATGGCCACGCTCTGTATGGGGCGTTCCAGTAGCGAATTGTGCTGAAGCGCTTCGACGCCGAAGACCTGTTTTACGCGCTGCAGAAAAGCGAGGGAGTCCTCGCCTTGGGGCAGGTAGCCTAAGACGGCGCTGCCACAGCGGCAGCTGCGTCCGTCGATCGTCACGTTTTTGCCATCGATGAACTCCACGTCGATAAGGCCCAGCTTTTCCGCGATGCGGTAGTTGACGCCGTCAAGGGCGTTGTCGAGGTTGGTGTGTGCGGCATAAAGACAGAGGTCGTTCTGGATGGCTATCCTGATGCAGCGCTGCACCTGCGTGGCATCTGTCACCTGCTTGAGCCCGTGGAAGAGCAGGGGATGGTGACTGATGATGAGGTTGCAGCCTAAATCAATGGCCTCGCGAAGGATGTCTTCGGTGACGTCCAAACACAATAAGGCCCCTGAAGCCTCCGCCTCTGTTAATCCGCATTGCAGGCCGGCATTATCGTAGCTCTCCTGCAAGGGCAGAGGCGCGAATCGCTCAAGGGCAGCAATAATTTCCTTGATTTTCACGTCTTAATGCGCTTTTGTGGCCGCAAAGGTAGTTATAATTCTTGAAATATTCTCCCTTTTCGAGAAGAAAAAAAATACGGGAGGTTCGAATCAGCTGTTTTTAACATTTATTACCTGTCACCTCATAGCTCTCTCTCCACCAATTCCCCCCTAATCTCTCTCCACCAATTCCCCCTAATCTCTCTCCACCAATTCCCCCTAATAGCTCTTCACTAATTCCCCCTAATAGCTCTTCACTAATTCCCACAAATCTCTCTTCACTAATTCCCACAAATAACTCTTCACTAATTCCCACTAATAGCTCTTCACTAATTCCCACAAATCTTTCTTCACTAATTCCCACAAATAACTCTTCACTAATTCCCACAAATCTCTCTTCACTAATTCCCACAAATAACTCTTCACTAATTCCCCTAATAGCTCTTCACCGATTAAATTGGGTCAAAATCGACCGAAACAAACCTTAAATCAATGCGCGTAAAACGCTGTCTTACAATTAACTCCGCTTAACTAACCTTATTCTTCGCCTATTGCGCGTTTGCCCCAATTAGAGTAATTTTGTACCGCCATTGTACCTCGGGTGGATGAGCAGAGGGTTCGTAGGGTGTTCCCTTAAATCACCTTATTTCCCCTTAAATCCGCTTAATTGGTTTCCGTCAAGGACCATCCCCCAAAAAACGGCAGAATTTGAAAAGATTACTCGATATGGGCAAGAAACAGACTTCACAAATTCCTGACATCCTTCTGTCCGTGAAGGATGCCTCCGTTGCCATCTCTGTCAGCTCAAAGATGGTGCGACAGCTTATTGCCTCCGGCAGACTGAAAGCCGTCAACCTCGGCAAGCGGATGACACGCATCAGCCTACAGGAACTTACAGACTTTGCCCAAAGGCAAGGTGGTAATGTCGTGCTACCGCATTGACGAGGGCTTGCAGTTCTTTGCTTGCAAAGCGGCATGGCCGAGCGCTGCATCAAAGCCATTCAGGACTACGCCTATTCTGGATTTGGAGGGCGGGGCGGCAAGCATGGTGACATCTTCTGGGACAACGAGTCATACGCTATCAAACACTACCTAAAGATGTTTGCCGAACTGGCAAGTGCAACCCTAAAGCAGGTGGCAGACTGGTTTGTCTGACTGGCAAGCACCTTGGGCAGGTTCAATGTCAACGAACTTAGACGTGCCGACCATGAAGTCCACGACATTGCCGATGGCAGATACGATGGGCGCATACAGAAATATCAGCAAGGGATTTCGAGATAGGCTGCTGCTATATGATATAGCAGTCCGATAAATTGGAATTTACTTGT
>JAILFY010000190.1 GCA_024697285.1 Bacteroidaceae bacterium | reverse complement strand
CCCTCTCCGCTACTATTCCCGCTAAGACCTTCCAGGTTTATAAGGTGAAGCTGTAAGTTACTACTGCTCACTGAGCACCCCACTTACACACCAATCACATTTCATCCCAGCTCTTCTCACCTGAAGAGTTGGGATTTTTTTTATTGCTGTCCGGTAACAAAGCAGTGGATGCATACGCTCTGCCATGCATTTTCTTTCAGCCATGCATCCTCTCCCTTGAAGTGGAAGCTAGAGAGGGCCCGGGGAATGGCGCTGCAGTTGAATACGAGAGCTGCAATAAACATTCATGACAATTATATGTCCTCAATTCATGACTGATTATATGTCCTCATTTCATAACTATTATATGTCCTCATTTCATGACTATTATATATCCTCAATTCATGACTATTATATATCCTCAATTCATGACTATTATATGTCCTCAATTCATGACTATTATATGTGAAAAACTTTTCTCCCCCTCCTCGTGAACACCCTTTCTCGTCCTCGCGAACACCTTTTCTCGTCCTCGCGAACACCCTTTCTCGTCCTCGCGAACATTTTTTCTCGTCCTCGCGAACACCTTTTCTCGTCCTCGCGAACACTCTTTTATCACTTAAACTCAAATCGGTCATAAGCTCGCACTAAGCACTTCTGCAGTTTATCAATTATTGCTGTTCGGTGACATGAAATCCACCCATCATAAATCATTGTAACTCGGAAACCAAAACGCATTAATATTTGCAATAAGCCTTCGAGCGTTGGAAGTATTCTACTTCCACACAAAAGCCCATGAATCATCTTTTTTTCACACGAATATCCATGAATGAGGGACATATAATGAACCGTAAATAGTCATGAACATTACATGTGAAAAAGTAGATTAGGAAACGCCTGCGGAACGAATGCATCCACGGCTTTTTTTTATCGGACAGTAAAGACTGTTAACCAGCAACTACGAATTAATCGTTCATTCCTTAAACCTCGTTGGCGGGGGGCCATAGAGCAAACGAATACGCGTGGGGTCGTCGGGCCGCACCTGAATGGGTTCGTCGGTGATTTTTACCGCATCAGTGGTAGTCCGATTATCTTCTTTGGCGGCTTTCTTCACCGACTTACAACCACCGAAGCCCAGCAGAACAAGCATGCTGGAGAGAACAACTGTTATCAGTCTTGTGATCTTTTTCATGAGAATATTATAGTATATGGTTCAATTAATAATCCCGAAGAGCATCAAGATTTTTCCTTGAAGAGGGATGTTAGAGATGAAAGTTGCTTCAATTAATAATCCCGAAGAGCATCTGAATAGTTCTTTGAAGAGTGGTGTTCTACGTGAAATCTGATTCATTTAACTATCTCCGGAATAGCATCTGAAGAGTAATATTCAGAATGGGCCGGGGGAGCAAGGAGGGGGTGGTTTCTCAGCGCTTGCTGGCCGTTTCCTCCAGTCGCTTCATGTGGCATAGGATGGTCTTCCCTTCGTTGTCGCGCAGGTGCATGCCATTTCCCCTGCAATAGCGCCAGTGACTGCAATCCTTGCAGTCGCCCGTTCGTCGCCAGTCGAAGGTGCGGTGCGGCTGATATCGATGTTCCCAGACATCCATGAAGTCGTCTTCGTAGATGTTTCCCTGGTTATAGTCACTCCGGATGCTGGCGCAGGCAGCAATAGCCCCGTCAGCCATGACGCTGCCAACGGTGATTCCCGCCTGACAGTGGAAGAAATGGTCGCGCACATCTGCTTCGTACTCGCCAAGATAACCCTCGCAACCGTAGCTGGCCTTGATATATCCTTCCTGGCGCGTCCGCTTGATAAACTCAAACACGCCACGGAACTCCTCGCCGCTCAACCGCATATCGGGGTCGTTCTTGGCGCGTCCCATCGGGAAAATCGTGTAGATACGCCACTCCAGCACTCCTTTCTGGACAAGGAAATCGCGGATGGCAGGCAGTTCGCTGTAGTTCCTCCGGTTGACGCACGTCACGCAGTCGAATCGTATGGGAGAATTCACCAGCAGGTCTATGGCCTGCGAGGTCATGCGGAACGAGTCTTTATGGCCCCTCAGCCAGTTGTGATTCTCCTCCAGGCCGTCGAGACTCAGTGCCACAGAGCCCATCCCAGCCTTGCATAGCGACTGAAACCGTTCGGGCGTCAGGTAGAGGCCATTGGTCACCAAGCCCCAAGGGAATCCACGTCTGTGGATCTCCGCCGCCACTTCGT
Organism: Bacteroidaceae bacterium; assembly: GCA_024697285.1. Lineage (GTDB taxonomy): Bacteria > Bacteroidota > Bacteroidia > Bacteroidales > Bacteroidaceae > Physcousia. The sequence continues at coordinate 2,831 of JAILFY010000190.1, read as the reverse complement.
CCAAGTCCTCGCGCACCAGCGGCTCGCCGCCCGTCAGGATAACAAAGACTTCGTGGGGATTGCACTTGAGAGCCACGCTGTCCAGCACACGCAGGAAGTCCTCGGCCGGCATATCTGCCACACCTGCCACGCGCTTGCAGTCGCTGCCGCAATGGCGGCAGTGGACGTTGCAGCGCAACGTGCACTCCCAGAACAATTGTCGCAGGGGGTGTTCCCGCTCGATGTTCTTGTATAGCTGGTGGGCTACTTCCTGACCAATACGTTTTCGGAGGCTCATTCTTGGTTGTCGGTTGTGGAGGGAAGGAACTGTTTCACTGAATTGTCGGGAACTTCTTGCCGATTATTCATCTCGGCAGAATCCACTGGCAACGGACCATAGAGCAAGGGCGTGCCATAGAGGTCCGGCTGCTCCTCCACGCAAGCTGAGAATCCAAGAAGCGTGAGCAAACCAGCTAATATACGTCGGCTAAAATGGTTTCGTTTCATGGGATGATTCTGTCAATTCACTGGCAAAGGTAGTCGTTCTGCCCGAACGGAACAAATATTTCACATAGTTTATGACCAGAATTGCAACTTTTCACATTTCTTTTTCGTCTATGACATAAAGATGATTTATCTTTGCCCCGATTTACAAACAAGATGAATTGAATTCTATAAAAATCGACACCATTGATACAGCTTCAAGGCATACACAAGACCTACGCCGGCGCCCAACCATTGCACGTACTCAAAGGCATCGACCTGAAGATTGCTGAGGGAGAGTTGGTCAGCATCATGGGTGCCTCCGGTTCGGGGAAATCCACCTTATTAAATATATTAGGTATCCTCGATGACTACGACGAAGGAACCTACACCCTGGGCGGCACGCTCATCAAGGACCTCAGCGAGACACGTGCAGCGGAGTACCGCAATCACATGATTGGTTTCATCTTCCAGTCGTTCAACCTGATAGGCTTCAAGACCGCCGTGGAGAATGTGGAGCTGCCGCTCTTCTATCAGGGCGTCTCGCGCCGCAAGCGCCATCAGATGGCCATGGACGAACTGGAGAAAATGGGACTCACAGACTGGGCTACTCATTATCCCAACGAGCTCTCGGGCGGTCAGCGCCAGCGAGTGGCCATTGCCCGGGCGCTGGTCACCCGTCCGCAGGTCATCCTTGCCGACGAGCCCACAGGTGCTCTGGATTCCAAGACCGGAGTGGAAGTGATGGACCTGCTGAAGCGGCTCAACCGCGAGGAGCACATAACGATGGTCATCGTCACCCACGACCCTAACGTGGCCGCACAAACCAACCGCATCATCCGCATCAAGGATGGCGTGATAGAAGTACCCTAATCCCCCTCCCACATCATCTTCCATGATAGAGATACTCTCGGAAATATGGCAGACCGCCCGTCGCAACAAATTGCGCACCACCCTCACGGGGTTCGCAGTGGCTTGGGGTATTTTCATGCTCATCGTGCTGCTGGGTGCAGGCAACGGCCTCATCAACGCCCAGATGCAGAACAACGACCGCTACGTGGACAACTCCATGATGATCTTCGGCGGCATGACCTCCAAGGCCTACGATGGTCTGAAGGAGGGACGCTCCATCCAGCTCGAGGACAAGGACCTCGCCACCACGCGCGCCCGCTTCTCCCAGAACGTGGACAAGGCCGGCGCCATCCTCTTCGAGGGCGGAGCCACCATCACCATAGGGGAGAACTATGTCAGCAGCAGTCTGCGCGGCGTCTTCCCTGTGGACGCCGATATCAACAAGAAGAAGCTGTCTTGCGGACGCTTCATCAATGACATCGATATCCGCGACCAGCGCAAGGTGCTTGTTATTCCCGAGAACCAGGCCCGGGAGCTCCTGCCCACCAACCCGCGTTCGCTGCTCGGGCAGGTCGTAAGGGTGGGCGACATGGCGTTCACCGTCGTAGGCATCGAGCAGGAGGACAAGAGCCGGATGAGCACAGAAGTGTCGGTGCCCTTCACCACCCTGCAGACCATCTACAACCGTGGCAACAAGGTAGGGCGCATCGTCTTCACCTTCCATGGTCTGGAGACGGAGGCCGACAACGAAGCTTTTGAGCAACGCTACCGAGCCACCATCAACCGCCAGCACCGCGCCGCCCCCGACGACGAGGAAGCCATCTGGGTGTGGAATCGCTTCACACAAGCCATGCAGATGCAGAAAGGCATGAACATCATCCAGACGGCACTCTGGATAATAGGGCTCTTCACCCTGCTCAGCGGCATCGTGGGAGTCTCCAATATCATGCTGATAACAGTGCGCGAGCGCACCCGTGAATTTGGTATCCGCAAAGCCATCGGCGCCTCGCCCATGAGCATTCTGAACATCATCATCACCGAGAGCATCGTCGTCACCGGTTTCTTCGGTTACATAGGCATGCTTCTCGGAATCCTCGCCAATATATATATGGACTCCACCCTGGGCTCCAAGCCCATAGAGACGGGACTGTTCACCACCACCGTCTTCGTAGATCCCACCGTGGGAGTGGGTACCTGCCTGGGTGTCACCCTCGTGCTCATCATTGCTGGCACAATAGCTGGACTAATGCCCGCTCTGAAGGCCGCCCGCATCCGGCCCATCGAGGCACTGCGTGCGGAGTGACATCAAAATAGTTGACGAGTTGATTCTTTAGTTGACGAGTTGACAAGTTGACAAGTTGACAAGTTGATTCTTTAGTTGACGAGTTGATTCTTTAGTTGACGAGTTGACAAGTTGATACCTTTCCCTGCAGAGGTCTTGAGCGATCGAACTTGCTCGCACCTTAAACTCCTTAAACCGCAGCCGAAGGCTGCACCTTAAACTCTTAAACCGCGAG
>JAILFY010000155.1 GCA_024697285.1 Bacteroidaceae bacterium | reverse complement strand
CGTTGCGGCACTTGTTGGAACTCCTCTACTGAGCGTCTCATTCGCCGGGCTTCTGCGGCAGACATTCCGGCTATACTGCCTGTTTTCGACGCAGCCCGTCAGATTATGCGTTCTTCCGGCAACCACCATCAGTGGGCTGATGACTATCCCTCCACAGCGGCCGTAGAATCTGATCTTCAGCGGGAGGGAGCTTACGTCATCGAGGACCATGGACGCATCGTTGCCTATTTCGCCTGTCTCCCCTCCCCGGAACCCACCTATTCTCAGATATATGATGGCCAATGGCTGGACGACAGTCTTCCCTACTACGTAGTACACCGCATCGCCAGCTACCCCACAGCCCACCATATCTTCCGCGATCTCATGGACTACTGCTTCGCCAAGTCCTCTTCCCCGCAAGCCCAGGGAGGCAATATCCGCATTGACACCCACCGCGACAACTCCATCATGCAACATCTCATACTCACCTACGGCTTCACCTACTGCGGCATCATTCATCTCGCCAACGGCGACGAACGACTGGCCTATCAGAAGGTGCTCCGCTGAACCCGCAATCCAATTAACAAAACCTTTATAATTATCCTAAAAAAAACAGATTCAAACATGACACAAACCAACAACGGTAGCAAGATCTACCTCTTTTCCATCGTCATCGTAGCGGTCCTCGGTGGTCTGCTCTTTGGCTACGACACAGCCGTCATCTCCGGTGCGGAGAAAGGCCTGCAGGCTTTCTTCATGTCGGCAGAGGACTTCACCTACACCGATTACATGCACGGCTTCACCTCTTCCTCGGCGCTCATAGGCTGCATCATTGGTTCCGCCCTCTCCGGCCTGTTGGCCTCTCGTTTGGGGCGTAAGCGCTCCCTCATCATTGCGGGTATCCTGTTTCTGGTGAGTGCCTTGGGCTCCATGAATCCCGAGTTCCTGTTCTTCGAGCATGGCAAGGCCTCCTACTCGCTGCTTATGATGTTCAACGCCTATCGCATCATTGGTGGCATCGGCGTCGGTCTGGCTTCTGCCATCTGCCCCATGTATATTGGTGAGGTTGCTCCTTCCGACATCCGTGGCATGTTGGTTAGCTGGAACCAGTTTGCCATCATCTTCGGTCAGCTGGTAGTCTACTTCGTGAATTTCCTCATCTTGGGCGAGCACACGAATCCCGTCATCGAATCCATAGGTCAGGGAGTGAACGCAGTGGCTCCTGGCAGCGATCCCTGGACGATAGCCACTGGTTGGCGCTATATGTTCGGCTCCGAGGCTGTTCCGGCAGCTCTGTTCACCTTGCTCATCTGCTTCGTTCCCGAGACTCCCCGTTATCTGGTGATGAGTGGCAACGACGCCAAGGCAGAACTCGTGCTTGCTCGTATTAATGGTTCCGATCGCGCCCGTCAGATCCTTGCAGACATCAAGTCTACGGTGGAGGTGAAAGTGGAGAAACTCTTCACCTATGGTTATCTGTGCATTTTCGTAGGCATCATGCTTTCCGTCTTCCAGCAGGCTGTAGGTATCAATGCAGTGCTCTATTACGCACCTCGTATCTTTGGAGATATGGGAATGACGAACCCCATGGTCAACACCGTCGTTATGGGAGTTGTCAACATTCTCTTCACCCTCGTGGCGGTGTTCACGGTGGAGAAGTTGGGTCGCAAGCCTCTGCTCATCAGTGGCAGTCTGGGCATGGCATTAGGTGCCTTTGGCGTTGCCACCACCTTCGGACATGCAGGGCTGGAGGTTATCACTATGCTCTCCATCATGGTCTATTCCGCTTCCTTCATGTTTTCCTGGGGTCCTATCTGCTGGGTGCTTATTGCCGAGATCTTTCCGAACACCATTCGTGGTGCCGCCGTTGCCATCGCCGTGGCCTTCCAGTGGATTTTCAACTTCATCGTCTCTTCCACTTTTGTGCCGATGTTTAATATGCATCTCACTCCAGGCGATGACTTTGGTCATTGGTTCACCTATGGCCTCTACGGTATCATTTGCATTGTGGCAGCCCTCTTCGTCTGGCGTCTTGTTCCCGAGACCAAGGGCAAGACCTTGGAGGATATGAGCAAGTTGTGGCGCAAGAACAATAAGTAGTCTACTTTGCACTGACATCCAGTGCTTTAAGTATTTTCTCCTGAAGGACTGCTTAAAGCATCGCACACCTCTTCTGTGGAGCAGTTAAGCCTTTGCTTAGCTGCTTCATTTTTCTTCTATGAGAGGGCCGCCTTCCTTGCTTCGCTCCTCCTTGCTTCGCTCCTCCTTGCAGGACTGTTTCCGCAGTCTGTGTTTTCCTTATGTCGGTGCCTCGGGATCAGCCTTGGCGGTTAAAAATATTTAAATCTCGGACTGTTAGGCGATTTAACGGGAAAATATGCCTATTTTTGTATCGGAATAAGTACTAACCACAATACAAAGATCCCTTCAACGATGAAAACAAGAACCCTTTCATTCCTCTTTCTAGGGATGCTGTTGGTCTCTAGCCTCTCCGGTTGCTCCAACCCCGAGGCAGCTAAGTCTCCCTCTTTCGACGAAGTCCTTATGTCGCGACGCAGCGTCCGCAGCTACGACCCCACCCGCAAGATCTCCCGGGACGAAGTACGTGCCTTGCTCACTGCAGCACAGGAAGCCCCCTCATGGGCCAACCAACAGCCCTCCAAGTACTATGTCGCCATCAGCGAAGAGGCGCTTGCTGCGGTGCAGAACCTTGTGGGAGGCAACAAGGAACGTATCTCTGGTGCCCCCGTACTCATCGTTTCCGCTTTCGAGCGCGGCAAGTCCGGCTTCTTCCGTGGTCAGCAGACCAACGAAGTAGGCGATGGATGGGGTGCCTTCGACAATGGCCTCAGCAATGCCTACCTCGTCCTGCAGGCACGCGCCATGGGCTTCGACACCCTGATTATGGGGATGCGTGACGCCGATGGCCTCCGACAGTATTTCTCTATACCTGAGAACGAGACCATTATGGCAGTCATCGCCCTCGGCTATCGCGCAGCGGAGCCCAACCATCCCGAGCATCGCGCCCTTGATGACATCGTTCATTTCTTCTGACCTCCCTCTCCACTCCCCCTCGCCCCCTCGCTGCTTTCCGTCCTGTAGGTTGCAGTGCCGCTGCAACTCCCTCCCCCCTAAACTCTCCACTCTCCACTTTATAACTATTCTCAACTACTCTCAACTAAATTCCCCCCATAACCCTCCCATTTCATGAACCGAATACTCCTTTTTTCCCTCTCCCTCCTTTCCCTGTTGCCCCTTCGCGCTCAGGAACCTACTTCCAATCTTGCCACCCAGCAGCAAGCCGCTCTGGATATCATCAACCGTTTCACGGGCGGGAAGATGAATGTGCG
>JAILFY010000003.1 GCA_024697285.1 Bacteroidaceae bacterium | reverse complement strand
GAAATGACCATTATTGGCCACTCGCGCTTCCGAGAGCTCTGCTTCCAGCCAATATTCGCCGTCGAGAGTCTGCTCGATGAGGGTGCGGACGAGGTTATTGAGTTCAAAGAGGGATAATGATGTCAAGGGGCAGCTGTTTTTTAGGTGGTTGTTATAGAGGATATATAGAGGCTATAGAAGCTATAGAAACTATAGAAACTATAGAAACTATAGAAACTATAGAAGCTATAGAGAGGATAGGGGGAGTGGTCATTTCTTTTCCAGGAGCTGCACCATGAGCCTTGCAGCCTTCTGAGGAGCCCCGGGCTCGCCGAGCTTTCTGGACATCTCTTCATAGCCGCGCAGCTGCTCTTCCCGTGCCGGACCTCCAGGCAAGATACTCTCGAGGTGTTTCCGGCAAGCGGCAGGCGTCATCTGCTCCGCCACCAACTCAGGCACTACCTCGCGACCCGCCACAAGATTTACGAGCGAGACATAAGGAATCTTCAGTATTAACCGGCGGGCGAAGGAAGCGAGCTGACGGAATTTCATGAAGTAGCAGACGACTTGCGGCACGCGGAAGAGGGCTGTCTCCAGCGTAGCTGTTCCGGAAGTCACCAACGCTGCCGTGGACTGGGAGAGGAGGTCGTAGGTGCGGTTGTAAATGATGTCCACAGAATGACTGCCGACATATTTCTGATAGATATCGGGAGTGATGCTGGGCGCTCCTGCGATGATGAGGCGGTAGCGGGCGGCATAAGGCTGTGAGGCCTGCAGCATGCGCGGAAGGTTGTCAGCAATCTCTTGTTTGCGACTGCCGCAGAGCAGGGCGATGATGGGACGCTCGTCAGCAGCACCATCCACGCCAGAGAAAGAAGCTGGCAGGGACGCTGTCGTGGGGTGGGCAGCGCGGTAGGCGGTGACCTCGTCCATCGTGGGATTTCCCACATAATGAATGGGATAATGGTGCTTCCCCTCGAAGAACTCCGTCTCGAAGGGCAGAATGGAGAAGAGTTCATCTACATCCCTGCGGATATCCTTTATGCGCCATTCTTTCCACGCCCATAGTTTCGGAGCTATGTAGTAGAAGACGGGACAGAGCGCCCGCTCGTGGACGAAACGGGCAATCTTCAGGTTGAAACCGGGATAGTCCACAAGGACGACGACGTCCGGACGCCAGGTCACGAGGTCCTCCTTGCATTGACTCATCCCTTTCAGAATAGTGCGAGCATGAAGTACTACTTGCACGACACCCATGTAAGCCAAATCCCTGTAGTGGCGCACGAGCGTCAGTCCTGCTTCTTGCATCAAATCCCCTCCGAATCCGCGGAACTGCGCCTCGGGATCTTCTGCCTTCAGCGCGGTGATGAGATGGGAGGCATGCAGGTCGCCACTGGCCTCGCCAGCAATGATATAATATTTCATAAGGTGTGAAAAAAGCTAAGATTATTGCACCAGTCGGGCCACACGTTCCATGGCTGCAAAAGCTGTCATGTCCACCGTCACGGGAACGACCGACCCATATCCCTCTCGCAAGGCGGCGAAATCGGTGTCCTCGGCTTGGGGCTCGAGGTCCGTGAATTGTCCCGTGAGCCAGAAGGACTGCTGGCCACGCGGGTTGGCAGCCGTGATCCACTCGGCACTCCACCGGCCCCGCGCCTGCCGGCAGACCTGCCATCCGCGGAAGCGATGGGCCACGGGCAGATTGACATTCAGGCAGGTGTCCTGCGGCAAGCCTTGCTCCAAGACCCGTCGGCAGAGTTCGGCGATAGCTGTCAGAGCATCCTCGCTCACGGGGTTGTCCTCGTAGCTCTGACCATGCTGCAGATAGAGCGAGACACCTATCGAGGGAATCTCCTTCATACAACCTTCGAAGACGGCACCCATCGTGCCACTATAATGAATGCTTACACTGGCATTGTCGCCATGATTGATTCCACTCAACAACAAGTCGGGCTTCCGCGGAACGATCTGCTCCAGCGCCAACTTCACGCAATCTACGGGAGTGCCCGTACAAGAGTAGGTGCGGGGAACGCTGAGGGCGGAGAAACTGACGGGAGTCGTACAGGTGATGGAGGCTGCAGCACCCGAGCGGGGACCGTCGGGCGCAACGACATACACTTCGCCCAAAGAGGCTACGGCACGCGCCAAAGCCTGGATTCCAGCAGACTGATAACCATCGTCGTTGGTGATGAGGATAAGGGGAGAAGACATGAAATTTATGATTGGATTATGTGATTGAAAAACGGAATTATTCGAGAATGGAAGCATCTGAGAATCGATGAGCTTTTGCCACCCGGATATTTATTCTCCATCAACACTGAAGGGAATTCCTTGCTATGCATACTCTTGAGATAAATCCTAATGAGCGAACTGAAGGAAAAACCTTGCATACTCTTGATATAAATCCTAAAGAGCGAACAGGGATTATCTGACGTTCAGCTCCTGGGCTGCGGTGTTTGCCCCATATTCGGGAGCATAGAGGCAGCGGAGAGTTACGAGGCCGGTGGTGTAGCGCCCGTTGCGATCGACATAAGCACTCTCCTCGAGAACGTAGGTGCCTTTGGGCAGATGGTCGAAGAAGTAGTCGTTGTGAGCATCCCGAACGGCCAGGTAATATCCCAGACCTCCCTGATAGCGGTAGCCAGACAGTTGCTCTGCAGGCTCGGCAGCAGCAGGACGTGCAGCACGCAGACATACATATTCGTAGTCGCGGTCGGCGGTGATGATATAGCGGGTGGTCAGCTTGTCGCCCAGACGAGGGGTTGTGGTGCTGAGTTCCCTCCGGACCGAGAGACCCGAGCCATGGGCTGCAGCCTCGGCGATGGGAGTGAGGTATTGTGCGTAGACGGCTCCCCACGCCTCGGACGTACTGTTGCGCTCCACGGTGATGGACTCCGGAGCATCCCCGTCGCAGTAGGTGCTCCTCACGTAGCCGAGGGCAGCGGGGCCTTTGGCTTCGGCGGTGACCACCACTTGTTTCTTTCCGTAGTGCAGAGTCAGTTTGTCCTTGGCCGTACTTTGCAAGTCAGCGGCAGCGGAGGCGCCCTTCAGGAGGGCATAGATGGCATCGGCGGTGCAGATAGAGGACTCCCACATCTGGGTACGCTTCTGCTGCAGAAGCCATCGGCGCAGTCCACTGTTGAGGGCGCGGTCATCGCTGGCCAGTTCGTTGGCAGCCTCCATGGCTGTCGTGTGGATGATGATCTTGTTCCCCGTGGGAGTAAAACTGCCGCCCGCGTAGTCGAAGAACGTGCCGCGAGCTGCCGTCGACGTGAGGTGTTCCTTCATAGCCTCGAAATAGAGGCGTGAGTCGGCTGGACGGCCGGCACCCTTCAGGACGACGGCTGCCATTGCCCGTTCATCATTTGACATCCCGGCTACGGAACCTTTCAGATGGTCCAGCAGGTAGCGGACGTCCGCCTGTTGGCTCTTAGTGAGCTTCACACCAGCACGCTGGGTGATATAGATATAATGCAGATGCATGAGCTGACCCGTATTTATCTGGGCCCCTTCGGCCTCAGCCTTCTTCATCTCCGTCACCATCTTGGCGTTCTGGCGGGCCACGTAGTTGCAGGCACTCCTCAGGAGGCTGTTGGCCTCCTGTCGGGCCTCATCAGAGAGGGTGGAGAAGTCATCGGTCAGTTGGCGCAGATGGGTCAGCTCCATGGCTACCAATCGCGTCATCAATTCGCTGCTCCTCATCCCCGGGAACCAGGCGAAACCACCATCGGACTCCTGCCGCTGGCGCAGCCGATCCAAGGTTCCTCCCACACGACTGGCGAGGAGGTTCTCGTCGAAGAGGTCGATGAGTTGTGCACGTCGCTCGCTGTCGGAGTCGGCCTCGCGCAGCCAGGGTGTCTCGTCGAGGATGATTTGCTTGAGTTCCTCGTTGCGGGAGAGGGGACTCTCGCTGGCCTTGGCTCCGTTCTTCGTAGCAGCCTGTTGTTGCCACAAGGCGATGATTTCACGCAAACGCGGCGTGGTGGCAGCGATATGTGCGGCGAGGGCATTGGAATAGAATACGGAGGTGAGGGAGAGAACGTCGTCGTGCTGCGGTTCGAGCAGGGCAGGCAGGGCTTGCACGACGTTCCAGATGGGATGAGTAGTGTAGTCTATGGTCAGTCTACGATGGGTGGCAGAGGCTGCATTATTATTATATAAGGTGGAAAGGTCGGTGGTGAAGGTGCCCTTGCCATCGGCCAGAATCTCGATGCTCTCCGTGACATATTCCTTCGAGGAGAGGATGGGAAGATACTGCTGTTCGCCGTCGGAGAAGGTCACCGCGGACTTGGAACTGCGCTTGGAGCCTTTCTGGACGGCAGCGGGGTCGATGGCGTCGGCCACCAGACGGACAGCCACAATGGGATAGTCCTCGGATGGAGTATAGTCGAGGGCGAGGACGGCCTGTCCGTTGGCTGCCGCCTCATAATCCATCTTTTTACGGAGTATCACCTGTTCCGTCTCGGGGTCGAAGATTTCCCAGGTGGCCTGGCCACTGAGGGGTTGGCTGGTGAGGTTGTCGATGGTGGCACGCAGACTGCTTTGGTCGCCACTGCGGAGGAAACGCGGCAGGAACAATCGGGCCATCAGCTCCTTGCGGGCAATGGTCTGTGCCTGAATGGTGGTTGTCATCATATCCTCCGTGTGGGCCAGTCCCAGCAGCTGCCAGGTCGTGAGGCTTTCGGGAAGGGTGAAGGAGATGGTCACTTCGCCCGTTGTGGGATTCGTGTGCAACCGCGGGAAGAAAGCCGCCGTCTCATTGAAGTTGGTGCGCAAGGCAGCGGGTGCGGGGGCGAGAGTCGTTTG
>JAILFY010000220.1 GCA_024697285.1 Bacteroidaceae bacterium | reverse complement strand
CAGAGCGAATGCATCCGCTGTAGGGGCGGGCAAGGCGGGCAGAAAAAAAAGAGGGGGTGCCTGTGCGGACACTCCCTCGCCTTGACCATGGTCTAAGCCGGAACCGGCTTATCGTTTCTACTCCAATCCCATGATCCTACTGAAGGTAGTTGGTGCAGATGAAATGGATAGTCATCTTCTGGCCCTCGGGCTGTTGGTACAGGCCCCACTTTAATTCCGCTTCGTCGTCGACGTAGGTCTCCAGGAATTCTTTGATGAGGTCCATATCCTCCATCGTCAAGGGGTCTTCAGGGGACATGCCAATATTCAGCAGCGCGTACTTGCAGCTCCGCACCGCCGGCTGCTCTGCGAACTCGCGTAAGCTGCGCTGGAGGAACTCCTGACAATTCTCGGAGGACTGGGTGGCGGTAAACAGGATACCGACCTTGCCGGAAAGAACAGAGCGCACGTCGTCGCCATCGATGTTGATGTGGCCCGTGTGCGACACAACGAGTTCAATGACTTCGTTCAGTTGTGATTCGGTGATTACTTGTTGTTTCATCATGCTTACATTGTTTGTTTTGCTGATAGTTATCTGCTCTTGTCTCTCGTTCAGAAGGGGAAGAGGGTCTGCTGCTCGCCTGCTGCTTGCTCGCTCTTGCTGCGAAACTCCTCGTCGGTAAGGGTCTTGTACTGCTGCGGCAGTGCGTAGTAGAGGTACCGCTGCAGGATGACGGCGAGTTCGTCGTTGTAGTCGTGGTCGGAGAGGGACTTCTGGCTCAGGGCGCGATATTCCGGGCTGCGCTGGACGTCTGCCCGCACGACTTGTTCCCACTCCAGAAAGTCTTCCACGATCCGGTACTTCCCCAACTTGTCGAGATAATACAGGGCGAGGGAGACGCTGCGGAAGTCTCTGGCGCCCATCGCCACGTCCCTGCTGAGGAAGGAGCGGGAGGAGAGTTCCAGGGAGGGGTGCCAGTGAAAGCACAGGTCCTGGACGATGGCATAGAGCAGGTCGGTGGCCTCGGCATCGGTGATGTGCCTCTCGTTGTGTGCCAAGACCATCAGATAGTGGGTCTTGCTCAGCCGCTGCTTATCGACATAGAAGTCGGGCTTGGCGGCCAGGCGCCGGCATATGAAGCTGTAGTCGCCCTCGTCGTCGAATTCCTGGATGTGCTGTTCGAGGTATTCCAGGGGGAAATGGCGAATCACGACCCAGGCGCACCGCTGCTCGCGGTGGGTCTCCCAGAGTTCCTGGATCATGGGCTGGAAGGTGTCGTCCCACAGCTCCAGCAGCTGGGAGTAGGCCCATTGGCGGTCGGTCTTTCCGGACTGGAGGAAGGCGGAGAGGATCCGCTGCTGGTCCGTCCAGTCCAATCCGAAGAAACGGCGTTTTATCTCGTCGCGGGCTATGGTCACGTTGCCACTCTTCTTGTTGACATAGTTTTCTATGACCATAGCGATAGGGTTGTTTCTTGCTCGTCTTTTCATCGTTGTTGTGATTTGGTTTGTTTATCTCTCCCGCAGATCCTGATAGCTGGCATAATCCGGGAACCATTTGTCGAGCAGCGCCTCCACCTTGGCTTCTATCTCCGGGGTGATATTCTTGCACACCTTCTGATAGGTCACGGAGAGGGAGGCTATCTCATCGAACCATCCGAGAATGGGAATCCGTTTGGCATCGAGGATATCCACCGGCAGGACCAGATACGACAGGGTCGAGAATATCAGCACCTTGTCCGACTTGGGGGTGTTCTCGCTAATCATCACGTAGTAGAGGAGCAGCACCGGCCGTGCTGTGGCCCGTCCGGCCTTGCGTGCGTAGTCCCCGAGTTTGTTCCACAGGGCCGCGTAATCGATAATCGTTGTATTGTCCATCGTTGTTACTGTTTAGTGGTTTGTTTGTTTTCTGTTATCACGAGGTGCCTTTTTCTATAAAAGAGTCTTCAGGCAGCTTGTTTCTATCAAATCGGCAGAGTTTTTTTTCCGTCTGGGGAGAGGACTGACATCAGTCTGTCCTGCGTGTGTCACCTCTTCAGACAGTGCTCCTTCGGCCAGCTACGTCACTCCCAGAGAGAGGGGTCGCAGAGCAGCCGGATGTTAATCTCCAGGAACACGAATGCGTCCTCGAACTCCTTGAGCTCCGCCTCCAGCCATTCAGAGTCCACCTGCTTCACGGCATCCAGGGAATAGACCGGCGAGATGAAATAGGGTGAGCCCCCGTTCCAGTCTCCGTCAAAATCCTTATGGAACTCGGCCACGATATCGAGAGCCGCCTTCAGCATATGCTCCTCCATATTGTCGAAGCCCGGATCCGTCACGGGGCTGAGGAAAGCCATGCTCTGGTCCTCCTCGGTGAGGGAAAGCAGAAACGTAAAGTGTTTATACTCAAATTCATAAAAGTCCTGATACTCCTTCAGTTCTATTCCAAGTTCCTGGAACGCCCCCTGTACCTTATCAATCAATCTTTTCTTCATATTACTGCAATTTTGATAAAACTTTCGTGGCGCCGAAGGCGCGGTTTAAGGTGCAGCCGGAGGCTGCGGTTTAAGAGTTTAAGGTGCGAGCAAGCTCGCGGTTTAAGGTGAGTATCATCTTTTGCACATTACTATCTACCATATTTTATTCGTATCTTCTTTTGCACATCACTATCTAATGAACCCAATTTACGCAAGTGACCCTATCCCCCGATAGTTTTTATCTCGAAGCATCGGTTCATCTGCACACGAGCGCCGTGCCCGTGCCCAAATCAAGACCCACCCAGCCTAACCCCAGCCCCTCCCCTCGCCATTCGGAGAGGTGTCGGGGTGAGGCTGGCGTTCGGGCTGGCACGGGGGCCTGCCCCTACAGCGGGTGTATTCGCTCCGCCCGGCGATTCCTGCCTGTGTTTTCTGTCTGCGTTTTCCGCCTGTGTTTTCTGCCTGTGTTTTCTGCCTTCTATCTCTACCAGGGGGGGAACTGTGTACACCCCGTAGAATGGATTGCCCCCGAGGGGGGCGGGAATTGAATGGCGATTATATCTGGAAGAGCTTGCTCTTACAAGGAGAATCGCCGTTCAACTTCCCGAAGGCTCTTGTTCAACTCCACTTTTTCTCCTCCAGTCTGCTGTCATCACAAGTGGCAAAAGTACGTGTCCACGGGAGAGAGGGGAATAGCCTCGGACGGACCGAGGCGCACTCGACCCAAGGTGGATGGGGGGAGCGGGAATGGGGGGCGATTTGGGTCCAGTAGGTTCTTATCTCTGTGTAGAATGGGGAGCGATTTGCATCCAGTAGGTTCTTTCGTCTGGCGACATCTTCTCGATGGCATATCGGAGGGCGGTGCGGGGCATGGTGGCAGCATGCAGCCGGAGGAAGTCACGGAGGATATCCATGGAAATGCGCTTGCCCAGTTCCCGTAGCATCCACCCCACGGCTTTGTGCATGAGGTCGTGGGGATGGTGGAGGTGCCACTCGGCATAGCGCAAACACCACGAGGGGTCGCCCGCCTGGTTGGTGCGCCAAGTACAGACGACACTCATGCGCTGCTCCCAGAGGCAGGTGCTGGCGGCGAGGGTGTCCACCACTTGCTGTTTGGGAGTCGGGATGTCCGTGGGCAACAGTAGCCAGTGGCCCAGTATCTTGGGTGCTGTGAGGTCCACGAGGTCCCAGTTATTGGCCTGTCTGGCATAGCGGAGGTATAGTTGGAGAAACTCGTCGCGACGACGGATGGCCGCAGCATCGTCTGTCAGACGTCTCGTAGCCGAGCGCTGGAAGCGTGCCACGAGGATGAGGAATCCGCAGAGTCGCACCTCGTGCCAGGGTGAGAGCAGCAGTGGCGGCACCTCGTCGAGGGGGAGGTCGCGCTCCACGAGCTTCACCACCTCCTTAGTCTGCGGCACCTTCAGCCCCAGGAACTCATCGCCCTCGCCGTAGTCGCCCGGTCCCGTCTTGAAGAATCGCATCAGCACCTGTCGCTGCGTCTCGTTGCGTTGCGACTCCATGTAGGCAATAACATCTTCTGCGTTCAAAAACTCTTTCATCTCTTGTTCGTCTCAGGTTGTGGGTGCAAAGGTAGCAATAGTTTTTGAATCGCTGTGCTCTCTTGTACAGAAAAACATGAGAATCCGTGAATTCTCAGCAATTCCGTTTGTCGCCACTCCTCCTTGGCGTGCAGGAGCCACAGATTTCTCTGATGTCGGAAGAAGCAAACAGGGGGTGCACAATCCGAAGTTGTGCACCCCCTGTTCACAGGGAATTATGCGGTTGTTCTCGAACTTATTTTACAACCACCTTCTTGCCGTTGGCGATGTAGATGCCTCTCTGTGTGGGAGCAACATTCATCTTGCGGCCCGAGAGGTCGAAGTATGTTTCGCTCTGAGCTTTCTTGTTGCTGATGAGTTCGCTCAGTCCAACCGTGCTGCCTCCAACGGGGCACTTGTTGGCGTTGATGATGGCCCCTGTCTCGGCGTCCTTCAGCAGAACGACAACCTTCAGTTGCGTATCCTTGTCGACCAGCAACTCATCGCTGGTGCTGACAGCTTCTGCGAGGTTGAACTCGTAGCCGAACTTCACGGGCACGTCAGCAGTGGCTTCGGAGATTTCGTTGCCAGAACCATCGGCCATCTCGGATGTCATTATCGCGATGTCGTTGAATGCCAGTCCGGCGATGGAACTTTCTCCAGCGAGGAACATGGCCATGTCTTCAGCTTCTGTGGCGTCGTCACCTTCTCCACCAGAGTAGTAGTTGGACTGCAACCACGTCGGGTTGGTGAGTCCGTCGGCAACGAGGATGTACTCTACGGTGTAGTCGGCGTCCTTCAGGTCGAACGGGAAGGTGAGTTCAGAGGAGATGCTGACTACGCCGGCAGCGGTGAGTGCAGAACTGATATTGATGTCTGCCATGCCGAAATTCTTGTTGAATGCAGCGAGGTCATTGGCAACTCCAAAGGCATCGTTGCCAGAGCCGTAGTAGGGATCAACCTCCATGGCGCGGTCGATGTATGCATCGGGGAATCCAGCCACATCAGAGGGGAATGACTCGCTGTCCATAATCTCCATCTCGTCGCCATTGTGGTAGCTGACGAGGACATACTCGTCGGGATAGAGTTTGGCAAGTTTCTCCAGAGCAACGTAACCGCGTGGGCACCAGCCACACCAGAGGCCCGTGTATTCTTCCAGCAGTGAGCGCTTCTTGGGCATCACATTCAGTGCGATGATGGGCACAGAAGAGAGGGTCTGCTGTTCGTTGTCAACTCCGTTCACCTTAGTGATGCAGACGCTCAGGGGATATTCGCCTCGCTGCGGGATGGCAGGAATGTTCAGTTCGATGTTCCCGGAGGCTCCAAAGATGTTGGTCAGCTGCAGGTCGATGTGCTGTGTGCTGGTCTGTCCGGCCAGTGTGTACTGGATGTCTATGGACTCGATGCTCTTGCCACCCAGGTTAACCACCGTGAGGGGAACCTCAGCAGCCTTGCCGGTCATGACATATTGCTGTTCGCCCTTCACGTTGGCAGCATTTCCCTTGATGCTGCTTCCCACGACGGTCACACTAATCAGCGAAGAACCTCCGAAGGCCTCGCTCACATCCAGCCATTTCAGGAATCCATCCGATGTGTGGAGGTAGAAAGCGTCCTCTTTAGCCTGGTCGCTGATGGCGATAGGTGTGCTGTTGGCTTCAGCGGCAGAGACGTCGTCGATGGTCATTGAGTAGCCCACATAGACGCCATCCTCGGGGATGAGGTAAGGCTTGTCCAGTTTCACGGTGATGAAGCCAGGCTCTGCGGGTGTCACGCTCTTGACGACGAGGTCAGCGGCGTTCTTGCCGTTCTCCACACGCAGCTGTGAGGTGAGGAACACGGAGATATTGCTGACGCCTGCCACCTCCTGCAGGGGGAAGGTGATATCCGTGATGTAGTTGCCCTCCATGGCATCGTCTTCCACCTTGATAGCCACATCATAGGTCTCGGCCTTGGCGTTGTTGGTGACGATGTTGATTTCTTCGTCGCCCAGGTAGTAGCTATAGACAATGCTATTGTCGGTGCTCTTGATGAACGAACCGGGGTAGGCAGGGGTAGCTGCCGCAGGTTGCAGTTCGCTGCCCAGACCCTCGGTCTTGGCCCACGCGATCTCTGAGCGACGTTCCTCGCCCGCACCGCGGTAGATTGTCTGCAGACCATAGGCCTCGGGGCCGATGATATAATAATAAAGGTATCTGCTGGAACCGGAGCCGCCGATGTCATAACCATCCAGATAGTCATAGGGCACCTCGGTCATGGGCTCCTCGAAATACATATAATCATTGTTCGACAGAGTGATGGGCATCACTTCTCCGTTCACCTTTGCATAGAGCTGATAGCTGATCTTCTCGGGAAGGATGAAGTTTCCGTTGACATCCTGAGTGGGTATGCTGAAGTCAAATTCTCCCCATCCATAGCCCAGGAAGTAATACTCCCATCCGTACTCATTCAGAACCAGATCGGTGGGTGCGGCAGGTGTGGCCGCCACCTCCACGAAGGGTGAAATAGAAGCTTCCTGCATGATGGCTTGGTAATTCACAGTCTCGGTGCCGGCATTGATCAGGAAGAACGAACTGCCGCTGAGCGACTTGGTGGCAGCATCGTAGGAGAATTCAATGTCGGAGTCGATGAGCTCATACTCGTCGTAGTACTCTCCATAGTATTCGTCGTACACCTGCTCAATCTTGGCAGCGCACATATACTGGTGGTAGCCCGCCACCTCGTCGGGACCGATGTACTGATTGTTCTTGAAGATAACCTTGTTTCCGCTGATTGTACCCTTCACCCATGTGTCGGGGAGATTGACATCCAGTCCCTGGACATAGACATCATTGTCCTTGAAGCCTACCTGGACGAGGGAACCAGAGTAATCAGCAGCAGAGATCGAGTAGGTAGCTGTCTGCAGACCTTCGGGAGCCTCCACAAGTGTGTCGGTGTTCTTCTTCATCGTGATGTTCCAGTCGCAGTATCCGGCGATATATCCATCTTCATCTACGAGTGCCACCATGGTCTGGCCACTTTCGAAATCAGAGCCTTCGGAGGTAGTGATATTTCCGCTCTGCAAATCGTAGTTCAGGGACAGCGGTTTGTCGGAAGGAATAATGGCCATGGTCTCTTCGTCCAGAGAGCCATATTGGAAGTAGTAATATTCGCCGTCGAGATCCAACGCAGTCTGAGGAAACTCGAAGGAAATCACGGAACCATTCAGAGTGCCTTCAATCCATGTGTTTGTGCTATACTGTGTGACGACATTCTTCATGTACACCTTGTTGTTGGCGCCAAAGACCACTTTACCAATAGCAAAGTTGACGTCCGTTTCATAGATATAGCCGAAAAACGGATAATAGGCAGAACCACTGCGGTTGTAGATCACCAGGTCGCCTTCGGGCTGGTCGGTGATGACAGCCCCAGCCCTGCGAGCTGGATTGTTCTTTCTGGCCAGAGGCTGGAGCACGTTGTTCTGGGCCTTCTTGTTGGCCTTCAGGGCCATGCGTGCTGCTTTCTGGATAGACGTGTCGTGTTGTTTCTGCAACGCTTTCTTGGAAGGCTGCTGTTTCACCTCCTGCTTGGTCCACAGACCGGCTACGGCAGGATTCAGCCTGGGCAAGGATTGCATAGACATCTTGCTTTGTGCAAATGTGTTGGCAAACATGAATAAGAGAGCCAACATGAGAAGTGTAGCTTTTTGTTTCATATAGTTTGAGATTAATAAAAAGGTGAAAAGGCAATAGCAATCATCTTCTGACCTTCACGCACTTTGTGGTGCCGTCGGCAAAAATGGTGCGTACGAGGAACATGCCACGAGCGAGGGTGTCCACCCTGCGACCAGTGAG
Organism: Bacteroidaceae bacterium; assembly: GCA_024697285.1. Taxonomy (GTDB): domain Bacteria; phylum Bacteroidota; class Bacteroidia; order Bacteroidales; family Bacteroidaceae; genus Physcousia. Next base: position 580 of record JAILFY010000220.1, on the reverse strand, counting down.
GTCGTAGAACTCAACTGCTTGCACCGCTTTGTCGGCTCGCTGACTGCTGACGCCGTCAGGAGCATTCACGAACTGGAGGGTGATAGTTGGTCCCTCTTTGTCCTTGTTCCACTGCTTGGTGATGACGTTCTCCTTGAAGGTCACCAGCTGATAGACCACCGTGCAGATACCTTTTTGATCAGGAATCCATTCGGTCATCATGTTCTTCAGTTCGCCCGCCTGGAGGAAATCATCGCCGGTGATATAACTGCCTTTCGAGGTGACGGCCTTGCAGGAGTTGGGGAAGCAGGACTGGAACATACCATTGCTGATAGACTGGACGGTGAAGGAACCGGCGCAACGTACTTTTGCATTGGTCGTGTTCTTGACATAGACTCCGCTGGGCATCAGTACGCCAAAGAGGTCCTCCTCAACGTCCGTGATGGTGAGGGTGGTTCCATCGGCAATGATGTTTCCGTCTTTGTCTGCAAACTGAATAGGAAAATCGCTTTGAGCCTGAAGGGCAAGGGCAGCGAAGAGCCCGAGAAAGAGAGTAGAGATTCTTTTCATATATATATATAATAAGGTGTTAATGTGCTTT
>JAILFY010000197.1 GCA_024697285.1 Bacteroidaceae bacterium | reverse complement strand
GACAGCAGAAGCACCCTGAGGGCCACAAAGTGGGTTGGATACATCCGTTGCCAAGACAAAGGAAAGAGGCGCTTGCGGCATATCACCTAACAATAGACCGTTATCCCTGCAAGCCTGCAACATCCCACGTCCAGCATCGCTGGTGCCACTACCGCCCAGACCAACCACGAAATGTGTGCAGCCACGTTGCCATGCATCAACGATGAGTTGACCTACTCCGTAGGTCGAGGCACGCAGAGGATTGCGCTCCTCCGGCCTCAGCAGCCCAAGTCCACAAGCTCGGGCCACCTCCACGACAGCCATCGTTCCCTGACACAGATACTGGGCACAGACAGGTCGCATGAGAGGATCATAGACTTCCACATCCACGCTCTCGAAGTCAGAGAGAGGCGAGTCCTCACGAGACTCCCCTGCCCCGGCGAAGGCGTCCAACCACCCTTCACCGCCATCACTCACCCTACGCATCACGATCTCCGCTTCCGACCAAGTCCGCAACAAGCCCTCCCGTGCCGCTTCGTTCGCTTCGGCAGAGGAGAGACAACCTTTCAGACTATCTATGGCAACGAGGATATTCATGGGGCAAGGAATAAAATATGGTGATAAGGAAGAACTACACAAAGAGAAGCCAAGGAGCGTCACATTTTGTAGAAAGGCAACAGTTCAAAGGTACTGGACTAGCACTCGCCACACACAAACGATGTGGCACACGCTTCCCGCCAAGACAAAGAAATGAAAGACCGTGTGGATGAAAGGTTTGTTGTGGGAGAAGGCATAGACGATGGCACCCGTCACGTAACAGACTCCCTCGGCTATGAGCCAACCCACAGCTATGTGGTCCACGCACTGAAGTAAGGGACGAAAGGCGACCAGTACAGACAGCCCCATGGCCACGAAACAAGCCGTCTCGACATGACTATGTTCACGCAAACCGCGAAAACTCACAACAGTTCCTGCCAGAGCCGCCACCCAGATAAAAACAAAAAGGCCCCACCCCCAAAGGCCAGCATCACGCAAAGCCACGAGAGTGACAGGCGAATAGGAACCAGCTATGTGCCAATAGATGGCTGCGTGGTCCCAACGGCGCAGCACCTGACGAACAGGTCGGTCCTGAGGTAAGGCATGATAGATCGTGCTGGTGAGATAACTGCCTATCATCCCCACCAGGTAGAGGATGACCCCGGCAGTTGCCCAGCCGTCGCGCGCCTGGAAACACCAGAGAAGGAACAGAACGCCGACAGCGATGCCGAGGAATATTCCTACGGCGTGGCTGCCGACGTTCCATCGTTCTTCTTGGGGCGTGTAGTGGATCATAAGGTCGCTTCGCTCCTGTTAAGGAGTTCAAGGTGCAGCCAAGGGCTGCGATTCAAGAAGTTTAAGGTCGCTACGCTCCAGAATTAGAAGTTTGCGCTCTTCGGAGTACGGGGGAAGGGGATGACATCACGGATGTTCTGCATACCGGTCACGAAGAGGATGAGTCGCTCGAAACCCAGACCGAAACCAGCGTGAGGACAGCTGCCCCAACGACGGGTGTCGAGGTACCACCAAAGGGTGGAAGTGTCCATCTGGCGACGATTGATTTCGGCCATGAGCTTGTCATAGTCTTCCTCACGTACACTGCCGCCGATGATCTCTCCGATAGCCGGGAAGAGGACATCGGTGCCCTGCATAGTCTTGCCGTCTTCGTTCATCTTCATGTAGAAGGCCTTGATCTCCTTGGGATAGTCGGTCATAATGACGGGCTTCTTGAAGTGCTCCTCCACCAGATAGCGTTCGTGCTCGCTGGCCAGGTCATCACCCCAGTTGCAGGGGAACTCGAACTTCTTGCCGTTCTTGATAGCCTCCTGCAGAATCTCGATACCCTCGGTGTAGGGCAGACGAACAAACGTCTCCTTAAGAACCCCTTGCAGACGCTCGATGAGAGTCTTGTCGATCATCTTATTGAGGAACTCGAGGTCGTCGCCACATTTCTCCAGAGCCCAACGGACACAATACTTGATGAAGTCCTCTTCCAGATCCATGAGGTCTGTCTTGTCGTAGAAAGCCATCTCGGGCTCAATCATCCAGAACTCTGCCAGATGGCGAGGGGTGTTGGAATTCTCGGCACGGAAGGTAGGACCGAAGGTATAGATCTGACCGAGGGCCGTAGCTCCGAGTTCTCCCTCGAGCTGTCCGCTCACGGTGAGGCTGGTCTGCTCGCCGAAGAAGTCGTCGTCGTAGATGATCTTTCCATTCTCATCTTTCTGGAGGTCATAGAGGTTCTTGGTCGTGACCTGGAACATATTACCTGCACCTTCGCAGTCGGAAGCGGTGATGAGGGGAGTATGGAAATAGTAGAAGCCGTGCTCGTGGAAATAGGTATGGATAGCCATAGCCATGTTGTGGCGGATGCGCATGACAGCACCAAACGTATTGGTACGCAGGCGCATATGAGCATGCTGACGCATGTATTCGAAGGACTGTCCCTTCTTCTGCATCGGATAGTCGGCACCGCAGAGACCGAGGACCTCAATCTTCGTGGCCTGAATCTCTACAGCCTGTCCGCTGCCTACGCTCTCCACGAGGTTACCCTCGACACTGATGCAAGCACCCGTGGTGATTTGCTTCAGCATCTCTTCATCAAACTTCTCAGCGTCGGCCACTACCTGAATGTTCTTGATGGTGGAACCGTCGTTCAGGGCAATGAAATGTACACTCTTGGAACCGCGATGGGTGCGAACCCATCCTTTGGCGCAGACCAAAGCCTCACCAGGTTGGGAGGCCAAGAGGTCAATTATCTTTGTTCTTTTCATTGTATGATATTATTGTTATTATCCTTGACCTTGTCAAATGAGATGCCCCTTCTTTCGAGGAGCATCTCT
>JAILFY010000170.1 GCA_024697285.1 Bacteroidaceae bacterium | reverse complement strand
GTGGAGTGCTGAGCTCGAAACTCTGTATTCTTGACATATAAGAAAACCCCGAAGGAGTGACAGATTGTTCAGTTCAATCTCTGTCATCCCCTTCGGGGTTTGTTTGCTTGGTTCTGTTGTAGCAGGAGGTTACATTCCTGGCTGTGGATTGTCGCTCCTTCGGCCCTCTCGCCACGGCTGGGTTCAATCATGTGAATCTTCTAATTTCCTCCAATTTCCTCCAATATTCTCCAATATTTTCTAATATCCCCTCATATTCTCAATATCCTCCAATATCCTCCAATATCCTCCAATATCCCCTCAATATCCTCAATATCCCCTCAATATCCTCAATATCCTCAATATCCCCTCAATATCCCCTCAATATCCCCTCATATCCTCAATATCCTCCCAAATCCTCTAATATCTTATCTTCTGCCGCTGAACAAATCTGTTATGCCGTCGAGGTCAAAACCAAGGGTGAATCGCATGGTTTGGTCGAGCGGGTTGGTTTGTGCGGTGGAGAAGACGTAGGAGGCATCGATGGAGAATACGTTCATCTTCAGGCCGGCACCTGCCGTGATGTACTTACGATTACCCTTGTTGGCGTGTTCGTCGTGATAACCGGCACGAAGGAAGAAGCGGTCGTTGTAGTTGTATTCGCAACCGATGCTCCATTGTATCTCCTGCAGTTCCTCTTCAAATCCGTTGGGCGCGTCGTGGAAACTCTTGAAGATACCCGCAATGGGCGATACATCATAATATTCTTTTTGCACACGTGCCGTGTACTCCTCACCCGATTCGTCGGAACCTTGCATGGGGTAGGTGGGTACTAACAGTTTGTTGGCATCTGCGGCAATGGAGAAGCGGTTGTATTCGTCGAAGGGGATGGTCAGGTTCATTCCAAGTCGCATGTTTGTGGGAATGAACTCGGAGTTGTCCGTTCCGCCGTAGCTGATCTTTGAACCAATGTTCGATACGTTCAAACCCAGTGCGAGACCGCATTCGCGTCGCCCGATATTCACGTAGTTGTTGTAGTACATGGAGATATCAGCAGCGAAGGCGGTACCGGGAGAACTCTCGGAGGTGTAGTCGAAGGTGATGTCGGAGTAGATGAAGCGCATGCCCACTGACATAGAGAAATAGTCCGACAGCATGCGGGAATAAGCTGCGTCAACAGCCATCTCATAGGGCTTGATGGTCATGCCGCTGGTGGCTCCGGAGGAGATGTTCTCGCTGTAGTTGTCCCAGAACTCCACTTCGCCCAGCGAGAAGTAGCGCAGCGAACCACTGATGGCGCTGTAGTCACCGATTCGGTAGAAACCTGCCAAGTTGGCGAGGTTGATGTCATTGACCAATTTGCGCAACCAGGGCGTATAGCTGAGGGAGGCACCGGCGCGGGCGATGCAGAAAGGATACTTTGCGGGATTCCAGTACTGCGAGTTGACGTCGGCCTCGGTGGCCGCACCTATATCACCCATACCACCACCACGTGCTTCCGGCGCGATAGCAAGCATTGGCACACTATACTGCACCGGGTTGAAGCGGTTCTGCTGGTCCTGGGCCCACAGCTGGGGAGAGGCACAGAGGGCAAGTAATAGGAGAACGTTCCTGAATCGCTTGTTGGAGGATGTGGTAGTTATTGTGCTGTGCATAGGTTCTTTCGTTGCAGTCATCTTTTGGAATCGTTTTATTTTAAGAACGTTCTTGCTGACGTTTTATTGTTTGTTTGTCTGTAGTGAAGTGTTAAAAGCTGCGATTGATAATCAGTTTCTGAGCTTTGGTGGCCTCCTCGCTTTCGTCGCAGCGTACTCGAGCTCTGTAGAGGTATATCCCTGTATGTACAGGGCATCCTGTGTTGGTGCTCAAGCCCCAAGGTATGGCGTAGAAGCCGGTGGCGCTGCTACCTGTGGTGGAGTACGACCATACGACGCGGCCAGTGAAATCAAACACTTCTATGGTGAAAGAGCAGGTGCTTCCCGGACGGTCGTAGGTGAGCAGGAACTGTGTGGATGTGCGTGCTGGGTTGTTGCTTACGCTCAGTTCCGTGAGGTGCATCGCTTTCTTGGGGTCAACCACGAAATGGAGGGTGGCTGTGGAAGGGTTGTTGAGCATATCCCAAGCGCGGAATGTCAGTTCGTGCTCTCCGGCTTCCAGCTGAGGCAGGCTATAGGCGACGGTGCCTCTGCGGTAGTCTCCAATCTCATTCACGAAATAGTCGTTGAGGATGTAGGTGCGTGTAGCATCGCTGTCCACCACGAGTTCGAGGTCATGTCCCACACCATTGCCGGAACTGTTGATGCCGCTCTCGTCTTCCAGTGTAGCTTGGAAATACGGCGTGGCTCCCACGACATCTCCGTCTTGGAAGTCTTCTCCCCCCAAGGTGGCCCAGATGACGGGTCCCTCCGTGTCGTCGAGTCCCTCTTCGGTGCCTCCCAGCAGGAAGTCGTGGCTATAGCCGTTGGCTTCTGTACGTTTGTCCGAGGACAAGGCATAGAATAGCAATCTGCCGGCGGCGTTGCTGTAGTTGATATCCAAGGGGATGGGGCAGGAGAGGGCGAAGCGTCCAGAGCGCACGCTGTCCTCACCGTTGTAGAGTATCTTGTCGTAGGTCTGGAAGGTGAAGGCCGCATCGGACTCGTTGTCGTACTTGTTGCATACAATTGTGTTCTGGCTGTCGTAGAGTCGAACGGACAGAGAGCCCGAGAAGGAGTCCAACTGTTGTCCGTCCGCGCCCGCCACATGTCCGGCCAACCGGGCTATTCCCCCAGCGTGCAGCGTGAAGTCCTCTGGCAGTTCGGCCACGGCCGTTCCGTTGATGCTGTCGAGCACCACTCTGCTGGTGAGGCTTCCCAATCGCAGTGCCGGGTCCCCGAGGAGGGCGTAGTGTAATTTGTTGACTCCCAGCTGTCCGGCCTCAATGACGTTGACCTTGGCAATGCGTCCTGCGTCGCCCAATCGGTTGCCTCGTCCTTCCTCGTCCGTTCCAAAGATAGCAGCGCAGTAGGCTTTGTTCAGAGTCGCATTCTCTCCGGCCAGCACGGTGCGTGTGGTGCCGTAGAAAGCTATGGCAGCACCTGTTTCATTCAGCAGCGCCGTCTCGCCGAAGTTCTCTTTCTGGGTGTCGAAGGGCATGACGTCGCAGGCAGCTGTCACCCACAGCGGCGGACGTGGGGCGGTGAAGTCCGCGAAGTTCTCCACTCGCAGCACTTGTTCGTGGGACAACGTATAGGTGGAGGCGTGTCCTGTGTAGTTCATCATCAGGGCTCCCTCTTCCATCTGTTTCTTTATGATCTGTGTCACCTCGGGATAGCGGAAGCCAGAGGCGGTGCTCTCTCGGGTGTAGGCGTCCCATATCACTTTGCGGACTTCCAGCTCGGGGTGTGCTGTGGCCACCTGGTTAGCCACGTCGTCAGCCATTTGTTCGTGCAGGTTGCTGTCTCCGTCGTCGCCCATGAAACATACGATGTTCTTCCAGTTTCCAGCCTCTTCTGAGCGGAGGTAACGTATCGTCTTGTCCACGAGGGCGGTGGCTTCTTTCTGTGTGCGTATGGGGAATCGTCCTATTCCGAGGTCACATTTGTCACGCAGCAGGCTTCCGCCTTCTCCGTCGTCGAGCAATCCGAAATAGTCTTCCATCACGTAGCTGTTGATGTCGTGCAGCGAGTTCTCGCTCTCGTAGCAGAGGAGGAAGTTCGCCGGGTCGGAGGTGCGCCAGGTGGCTGTCAGCATGCGGTTGTCCCAGGCGCAGTCGCCGAAGAGCAGCAGGTAGCGGGGCGCCGTTCCGTTGGTCAGTCCGCGGTCGTAGAGCATCTTCAGATAGCGTCGGTAGGCAGTGGCGTCGGGCGTGCCGCTGGAGAACTCGTTGTAGATGCAGTCGGCTCTCACGACGGCGATGCGCAGGCTGTCCAGCTCCTCGTGCACAGCTGCCAGCCGCTGGGCCTGAGTGTCGAAAATGCCACTTGCAGGTGTGATGATAACCATGTCCACGGAATCTGTTGCGTGCAGGTCCTGGTTGGCCACGGCCTCTCCGCTGGTGGGCTGTGGAAAGACGGAGGGTGCGGAACTGTCGAAGATGGTGTAGCGATGGGACTCTGCGTCAGCGGGTATGGCTACTCGCAGGATTCTTTTCCCGTCCTTGTTGCTTTCTGTGGCGGCGAGCCGGCAGGCGGGACTGCGGTTCTCCTCCAGGCGCCACACTTCGGGCGTCTGCCCTTCTGCTACCTCGATGCATAGCACTTCGGCCGAACCGTCGTTGGTGTGGGAGAATTGGATATAAGGTCTGTTCGCGTCGAGCTTCAGCTGTCCCGTGTAGCTCAGTTCCACGTAGTTGAGGCGGGCGTGCTGACCGCTGGTAGTGGTGATACGTATGGTGCTTGAGTTCAGCGGAGCGTCCACTGTCAACTTCTGTATATTCTCCACTGCAGCAAAATATTCGGTGGCCAGAGCGTTTATGGTGAAGCTGGTGAGGGCTGCTCCATTGAAATACGGTTGCACTTCCGTCGCAGTGGCGTTGCTGGCCGTGAAGGCTATGCGCAATGTCGCTTCTTCGTCGGTGGGGTAGATAGGTAGGTCAAGTTGGTAGTTGCGGGCGTTGCCGGCGGCGTAGTCGTAGTTCTCGTAGAGCTGTCGTCCGCCTTGGTACCAGGCGTACTCTTGAGGGTTATAGCAGGCTCCCGCCATACACGTCGTTATTTCTGTGGCCTCCTCGGAGGCACTTTCCACCTCCAGCTCGCCGATGGCTGTTGCTGCCGTAGCGGCCTCCGTGATGAAGTAGGTGGCTGTTCGGGCGTAGTGGTTCACCACATGCTGTCCGTTCTTCCAATGGACGAGTCCATTAGCGTGGAAGAGGTAACCATCGGCCACGGGCAGCAGTGCCACCTCGCAGAGATCATCCCAGTCGCTGTCTGCTTCGATCAGCGTCTCCTGCAGGTGTCCTCCGTAGCCATACACACGAATATTCTGTGGATTGGAGAACCCCATGGAGCGCAGCTGGCTGTTGGTGAGGTGATAGATGCCGTCTTCCGTAAGACTGACCTTGGCCCATTTACCCGAGGCCAGTACACTATGGCTGGCCCATCGCTCAGCGGTCTCGCTGCGCGTGGAAGTGCCTCTTCCATTCAGGACCCTGCGAAGGCGCTGTGGGCCCTGGGCCTCTTGCAGCCATTCGGGCACTATCTCTATTTTCCCGCTGAGTAACTTCTGATAGGACCCTTCGCGCCTCACGACAGGCACGAAATCCAGGTCAATGAGACCCTGCCCCCTGCTGATGCCCACAAATGTGTTGATGCGCAGGGTGTCAGCAATCTCGTCGTCAAATCTCCGGGCCACTTCCGCCTCTTCGTCTGTCAGGGGTGCCCACTCCGGGAACCTCACGCGTGCATGGTATTTATAAAGGTGGTAGTCTGTTTCCAGAGGCACAACTTCCGTGTAGTGAGGCAGTACGGAGTCCAGTCGCAGTACGTTCCAGTCGAGTTGGGTGAAAGGCTGTTGTGCCCTTGTCAGTCCGACAAGGAACAAGAACAGCGGTATGAGGAATAATCGTTTCACTTGACGTTGAATTCCAGCAGTTTCTCATCTTCCAGCCAGCCGCACAGATGGTCATTCTCGTGAACGGGCCCCACCCCCACAGGTGTTCCAGTGTAGAGCAGGTCTCCGGTCTTCAGGGTGAAGTACTGACTGATGAAGCTGATCAGTTCATCCACACTTCTGAGCATGTCCCGTGTGTGCCCTTCTTGCACGGTCTTTCCGTTGATGTCCAGGTGGAAGTGCAGGTCCTGGATATCATGTCCCAGGCTTTCTTTCGGTATGAAGCGTCCGATGGCGGCACTGCCGTCGAACCCTTTGCACAATTCCCATGGATGTCCGTTTGCTGCCAACTTCCGTTGCAGGTCGCGGGCCGTGAAATCTATACCCAGTGTCACGGCGTCGTAATACCGATGTGCAAATCTCTGTGGAATACTACGTCCCAGGCGGCTGATTCTTACGACCAGTTCCGTCTCGTAGTCACATTGCTGGGTGAAATCCGGGATGAAGAAAGGTTGTCCGTGAGTCAGCAGCGCTGAGTCAGCCTTGGTGAAGATGACGGGGTCTTCTGTTTTATATAACGTGCCGTGGAGCTCTTTATTGTGCTCCGCATAGTTCATTCCTACTGCAAAAATCTTCATCTTGTGGTCGCTTCTATGTGCTACAATCAGTCACGCATTTGTTGGAACGTGATCTCATAGAAGCAGGGGTAGACGTATTGATTAGCAAGGCTGTGGCCCTGTGAGTGCGGAACGATGAGGCGCACCTTGGATATCTCGTCGTCCTCGTAGATTTGTCGCCCTATATTAATATAGGTGAAAGGCACCAACCACCCCGAAGGCACACTCGTTGAATTGTAGGTCCGGTACATCGCCCCACCTCCGTTGTCGATATTGAAGCTGGCGGTGAAAGTGCCGTAGCTGTTGGTGATGTCAATGATGTCTGGAGTGGTGGAGTAGTACAGGATATCGTTGCGAGTCTGTATGGAGTCTGCCAGGATATTGAATTCCAGATATCGGGCGATGACGCGTTTCGACTGTCCCGACTGCAACTTCTCCCCAACGCCCTTGCGAACGATTTGCATGTAAACGCCGTTGTTCCCGAAGAGCACATACTCATTGCGCTCCAGGTTCGTAGTGCTGTCTTGTGCCTGGAACTGGTCTTCGCTGATGACATTGATTTTTCCCACGTACAAGGCCGTGTCGCCATCGTACATGAGAGCCACGTCCCTATTGATGAAACTGGCAATAGCGTCGCGTTCTTTCTCTTTCTTCTCCGCGTAGGTCTCGTCGTCGCTGCATGCGCTCAGCACGGTAGCTGTGAGTACCAGCAGTAGGATAATGTTTGCTGTAAGTTGCTTCATAGATTTGAATTTTGCCGCAAAGATACTGCTTCGTAGCCACAGCACCAAAATTTCCACCTTAAAATATGTTATACCCCTTTTACTCTCCCTTTAGTTCGCTTTTCTTCAAATCCTCTCTTCCTTCCCCCCTCTCTCTTCCTCGCGCCGCCCGTCCTCCCCCTTGGGTGAGTTACGGGGGAGCCGCAGCCTGTTCTCCCGCCTTGGGAAAGTTACGGGGACCTAACCTGCTTTTCCTCTCTTTTCCTCGCGCCGCCCGTCCTCCCCCTTGGGGGAGTCAGAGGGGGCCGCCCGTCCTCCCCCCTTATGGGAACTATAGGGGGCTTAATCCACATAATACACTCTCTTCACTCTCGGCGAGACACTGGTGAGAATCTCGTATGGGATAGTGTCGATAGCGTCAGAGAGAACCGTTGGAGGCAGTTCGGGCCCGAAGATAACTGCTGTGTCTCCCTCCTTACAAGGGATATCAGTGACATCTATCATGCAGACGTCCATACAAATATTTCCCACATAGGGCGCCTTCTGACCATTGACGAGACAATAGCCATTGCCTCTGCCCAGATGGCGGTCGAGACCATCGGCATAGCCAATAGGCAGAGCCGCAATCCTGCTGTCGCGAGTGAGGTGACCACGACGGCTGTAGCCAACGGTGTCGCAGGCAGGGACGTCGTGAATCTGAAGGATGGTTGTCTTCAGCGTGGAGATACAATGAAGCATCGCATTGTTGCGGGAGTTTATTCCGTAGAGTCCCAGTCCCAGACGAACCATGTCGCAGTGGCGCTCGGGGAAGTGTTCGATGCCTGCGCTGTTGCAGATATGTCTGAGGATGTGGTGCGGGAAGGCGGCCTGCAACTGGTCTGCAGCGGTGCAGAACAATTTCCATTGCTGCTCGGAGAAGGCGTCGAAATCATCGCTGTCTGAACCCACGAAATGGCTGAACACGCTGCGGGGTATCAGTGCTTTCTGAGCACGCAGTCGAGCTATCAGTTCGGTCATGTCTGCGGTGGGAGAGAATCCCAGACGATGCATTCCTGTGTCGAGCTTGATGTGAATGGGGAAGTTCGTGATACCTTCGTGACGAGCCGCGTGACTCAGCGCATCCAGCAGTCTGAAACTATAGACCTCCGGTTCCAGGTGGTACTCAAAGAGCGTGTGGAAGGACGACATCTCCGGATTCATCACCATGATATTTGCGGTAATACCGGCCCTGCGCAGTTCCACCCCCTCGTCGGCCACCGCCACCGCCAGATAGTCCACTCGGTTGGCTTGCAGTGTCTTGGCAATCTCCACGGCACCAGCGCCGTAGGCCGACGCTTTGACCATACACACCATCTTCGTCTCGGGGCGCATAAAGGAGCGGTAATAGTTCAGGTTGTCTACCACCGCAGAGAGATTCACCTCGAGGATGGTCTCGTGGACCTTCTGCTCCAGTGCGTCCGTGATGCGTTCGAAATGTGCAGCGCGAGCACCTTTGATGAGAACGACACGGTCGTGCAGTTCCCTGAAGAGCGGCGACGCAAAGAGGGCGTCCAGCGATGGGAAGGTGTGGCATTCGAAGGGCAGTTGAGACAGTTGTGCCATGCCCGCACAAACCTCGCTGCCTGCACCTATGAACTCATCGACGCCATAGCGTTCCACCAAACTGGCCACTTGCCCATAGAGTTCGGTAAGAGTGAGGCCCGTCTGCTTGATGTCGGAGAGGATGAGCAGCCGCTTGCGGCCAACTACGTCTGGACGTCTCCTCATGAAATCCAATGCTATCTCCAGCGAGCCGAGGTCGCTGTTGCAGGTGTCCGTTATCAAGGTACACGCATTGCGTCCCTCCTTGACTTCCAGTCGCATAGCCACCGGTTCCAGCCGCGCCACACGCTCCCTGATGACCGCTTCCTCCAAGCCCAGATACCTGCAGACGCAGATGCAGTGGATGACGTCTTCCTGGCTGGCGGCGTCCAGGAATGGCACGTCGAAATCCGCCTTGTGCCAACCTATCTGTTGTCCGGAGAAACCACTCTGCGCAATCATCTCGCTGACCACTTCGTCGTCGGCATTATATATAAGTACTCGGGCGTGGCGGAAGAGCCTCAGTTTCTCGCGGCACTTCTCCTCGCGGTCGGCGAAATTCTCGTCGTGAGCAGAGCCCAGGTGCGTCATCACTCCTATAGTAGGTTGGATAATCCCCTCCAGGGCCGCCATCTCTCCGGGTTCGCTGATTCCTGCTTCGAATATTCCCAGCTGACTTTGTTCCGAGAGGCGCCACACAGAGAGCGGCACACCAATCTGTGAGTTCCAGGAACGCGGCGAGCGAGTGATGTTGAAATCCGGCGATAGCAGTTGGTAGAGCCATTCCTTGACGATGGTCTTTCCATTGCTTCCTGTGACACCTATCACCGGAATGTCGAACTCCTCGCGATGGCGTTCGGCCAGCCGTTGCAGCGCCTTCAGGGGCGATGTCACCAACAAGTAGTTGGCGTCTGCCTCCGGCATTTCCGGCGCCTTGCTGACCACGAAGTTACGTACTCCGCGGCGGTAGAGTTCAGAGATGTAGTTGTGTCCATCGCCCTTCTGGGTGCGGATAGCGAAGAAGAGGGATTCCTCGGGGAAAGTGAGCGAACGGCTGTCTGTCAGCAGCCAGTCGATATGTCCATCGGCATTACCAACACGGTGGGCACCTATCAGTGTTGCGATAGATTCAATAGAATATGTCATAAGAGTTCCCGGCACGTCCGCCGGGCCGTAAAAAAAAAGATTAAGGTTCCAGATTGTATTTAGCCATCAGTTCACTGATGCGCTGCTGCGTTTGTTCCTGAAAGCGGACAGCAGCGGGCGAGGAGGGGTCTGACACCCGGTGCATCAATGACTTGCGAATAGGCTCGAAGTCCGCCAGGAAACGATGAGTCTCGGAGTCCAGGTAGTGCTCCGCAAAACGTTCCCAAATGTATTCGATGGCCTGAGGGCTGGGATGCAGCATGTCCTCGGCGTAGAAGCGGTAGTCGCGTAACTCATCGAGCTGAATCTCATAGGCCGGGAAGTAGGAAACCTGCTCCGGACGGCGGCGTTGAATGGCTTCAACGGCCAGCAGCAACGACGCCTTGGACAGTCGGCTCTGGTGGAAACCGTACTTGGCATAGCGGTAGGGCGAAACGGTGAATATCACCTGTGCGTGGGCGAAGAGCTGACAGATGCTGTCGAGAATAGTGATCATCTGTTCCATGGTCAGTGCCCGCTCCTCGAACTCCGCTTGTGGTCGTTTGTGGCAGTTGCCCACGACGATGCCGGAATGCTCGTAGTAGTGATTGGTTCCCAGCGTGATGACAACGACGTCGGGGTGCCTGTCGAAGAGCCTGCCCCTCGACGAGAGGATACCCGCCTTGCAGGCTTCCAGAGACGAGGCGTTCTTGGAACTGTCGGTGAGCCAGCAGTGCCAGTGATGTTCCTCGTCCTCGAAGTACAGCGGGTCGTAGGTGGGGTTCTGCGTCAGCACCTGAAGGATGCTGAGCGGATTGTAGAGAACGCCAAAGGGATTGACCAAAGCTGGCAGGCCGCTCTGGCGCATGCGTTCACCAATATTCTGAGCAAAGCAGGAGCCCAGGAAGGCTACCCTGCTATGGAGACCTATCAGCCGAACTGGCGACGGGACCTCGATAATTGTTTGCAGTTTCATTGCCGCAAAGATACTGAAAAGTTTAAAGTTTGAAGTTGAAAGACGGAAGTTTTTTTGTCGCCTCCCAGAAATAACCGCAAAATATCCCATAAAAGGTGAAAAACTTGGGCAATTGAACGGCAAACTTTAAACTTTTCCGTATCTTTGCGGCCGAAACAAAAACGATTCATGTCAGAAACGAACGAACAATCATACGCCCTGCTGACAACTATTCATCTGCCTGCAGACCTTCGTCGCTTGCCCTTGGAGCAGCTTCCTGAGGTCTGCCGCGAACTCCGACAGGACATTATTCAGGAACTCTCCGACAACCCCGGGCACTTCGCCTCCAGCCTGGGAGTAGTGGAACTGACGGTGGCCCTGCACTATGTTTACGACACCCCCTACGACCGCATAGTCTGGGACGTGGGTCATCAAGCCTATGGCCACAAGATACTCACGGGTCGCCGCGAAGCCTTCCGCACCAACCGCCATTTCCATGGCATCAAGCCTTTCCCCTCGCCCGAGGAGAGCGAGTACGACGCCTTCACGGCCGGACACGCCTCCAACAGCATCAGTGCTGCATTAGGTATGGCCCTGGCTGCCAAGGCCAAACAGGAGCAGCGACATATCGTGGCCGTTATTGGAGACGGCAGTATGAGTGGAGGATTGGCCTACGAAGGTCTGAACAATGCCGCCAACACGCCCAACGACGTGCTCATTATCCTCAATGATAATAATATGAGCATCGACCGCAGCGTGGGCGGAATGACCAATCTGCTGCACCGCCTGCAAACCAGCTCCACCTACAACCGCTGGCGCGACCGGGCTGCTCGCAAAATGGTCTCCTGGGGATGGATGAACGAAGACCGGAAGAAAAGCATCATCCGCCTCAATAACTCCCTGAAGAGTTTCATCACCCGCCAGCAGAATATCTTCGAGGGTATGAATATCCGCTATTTCGGTCCGGCCGACGGACACAACGTGATAGAACTGGTGCGCACCCTGCGTATTATTAAGGATATGCGGGGCCCCAAGTTGCTGCATATTCATACCATCAAAGGCAAGGGCTTCGAACCTGCCGAGCAAGGCGGCGCCATCTGGCACGCCCCCGGGCGTTTTGACCCCCTCACGGGTGAGATTCTCAGGCACGACGACACCGGACAACCGCCAAAGTTCCAGGATGTGTTCGGCAACACCCTTCTGGAGCTGGCGCAGTCCAACAAACGCATCGTAGGAGTCACTCCCGCCATGCCCAGCGGTTGCTCCATGAATATCATGATGCAAGCCATGCCCGAGCGAGCCTACGACGTGGGTATTGCAGAAGGCCACGCCGTGACCTTCTCTGCGGGAATGGCTAAGGACGGACTGCTCCCCTTCTGCAATATCTATTCCAGCTTCGCACAACGAGCCTACGACAATATCATCCACGATGTCTGCATCTCCCGCCTGAATGTGGTACTCTGTCTGGACCGCGCTGGATTGGTGGGCGAAGACGGCCCCACCCACCACGGAGCCTTTGACCTGGCCTACCTGCGTCCCATCCCGAATCTCACCGTCTGTTCGCCCATGGACGAACAAGAGTTGCGGCACCTGATGTACACCGCTCAGCTGCCGGACAAAGGACCTTTCGTCATCCGTTATCCTCGTGGACGAGGCACTTGCACCGACTGGCAGTGTGAGATGCACGAAATACCTGTAGGCCGCGGCCGTTGCCTGAAAGAAGGGCGCGACATCGCTCTGCTGACCCTGGGCCCTATCGGCGTGGAAGGCGTCAAGGCCGTGAAAGAACTCGAAAAAGAACATCCTGAGCTGTCCATAGCTCATTATGATATGCGCTTCTTGCGTCCGCTGGACGACCGCCTGCTCACCGAGATTGCAGCCCGTTTCCGCCATGTCGTAACCCTCGAAGACGGGGTGCGCCAAGGCGGGTTCGGCACGGCAGTCCTCGAGTGGATGTCCGACCACGGCAGCAGTTGCCGGGTGACCCGTATGGGCCTGCCCGACGCCTTTGTGGAGCACGGCACCGTGGCAGAGTTGCGTCATCTCTGTGGCATCGATTGCGAAGCCATCAAGCGAGCACTACTGGGCTGAGCGCCTGTCGCGGCAGCACTCCGCCCCTACCTTATATTATAATAGTCATCCCTCTCGTCTATGAAAATCATTATCGCCGGTGCAGGTGCCGTAGGCAGTCACCTTGCAGCCCTGCTTTCGAAAGAGAACCACGACATCGTCCTGATAGATCCAGACACCGAGAAGTTGGCCCACGCCACCGACGGACTGGACCTGATGACTCTGGCTGTCTCTCCCACAAGCATCAATGGTCTGAAGGAAGCCGGCACGCCGCAGGCCGATTTGTTCATAGCCGTGACGCCCTCCGAGACTCGCAACATGACCTGTTGTATTCTCGCTCACTCCTTGGGCGCAAAGAAGACGGTGGCACGTATCGACAACGGGGAATATGTGGAAGAGCGCAACCTGGAGTTCTTCCAGAAGATGGGCATCGGATCGCTCATCTACCCGGAACTGCTGGCCGCCCACGAAATAGTGGATGGCGTGCGGCGTTCATGGGTGCGCCAATGGTGGGAGGTACATGGAGGTCTGCTCATTATTCTGGCTATCAAGCTCCGCGAGGAGGCCACGGCACTCTACAACCGCCAGCTCCGAGACCTCTGTCCGCCAGATTCTCCTTATCATATAGTGGCCATCAAGCGCGATGAGGCAACCATCATCCCAGGCGGACTGGACGAACTGAAGTTGGGGGATATAGCCTACTTCATGACGACAAAGAAGTTCGTGCCCAACATCAGGCAACTGGTGGGCAAGGAGAGCTATGCGGACGTCAAGCGACTGATGTTCATGGGCGGCGGACGAATCACAGTGCAGGCCTGCCACCTACTGCCGGACTACATGGAGGCCAAAATCATTGAGCGCGACCTCAATCGTTGTCATCAGTTGGGCGACCTCCTGGACAACGATGACATCATGGTTATCAATGGCGACGGGCGCGACATGGCTTTGCTCACGGAAGAAGGCATCCGGCAGACACAGGCTTTCTGTGCGCTCACTGCCGACACGGAAGAAAACATCCTGGCCTGTCTGGCTGCCAAGAGAATGGGGGTGCGCAAGACCGTGGCGCTGGTGGAAAACACGGAATATATCACCATGGCCGAGAAACTGGATATCGGCACCATCATCAACAAGAAAGCCATCGCCGCCAGCCACATCTATCAGATGATGCTGGCAGCTGACGTGGCCAGCGTCAAGAGCCTGACCATTGCTGACGCCGACGTGGCTGAGTTCGTTGCCCTGGAGGGGTCGTTGGTGACGCGCGAACCAGTGATGAAGCTGGGCCTGCCAAAGGGTATCACCATTGGTGGCGTCGTCCGAGACGGGGTGGGATATCTGGTCAACGGACGTACGCAAATCCAGCCCGGCGACCACGTAGTGGTCTTCTCCCGCACCGCGTTGTTCAAGGAACTGGATAACTTCTTCGGCAAGCCACGTGGCGGACTGTTCAGCATCTTCCGCTGACGGCACATCCCTCTGTCCACTTCTTTCTGAGATGCTTCCGGCAACGGTTCATCTGTCGTATTATCTGCAGAAACAAACCGACGAGAGTCGTCGGTCATTTTTAATCATCTTAATCCTTTAATTACATGAAGAGAAAACATCCTTCAAGCAACGCCACTCCGTCCTCCTCGGGGAGAGTGGCAGGCGGAAGTGTCACCTTCCGCCGGTTCTCGCGCGGACATTTCGCCGCCTTCGCGAGTTTGCATCGGGAAGTGCGCATTGGCGTACTGGCTATCGGCATGCTTGCCAGTGTCAATCTCCCGAAAGTGGAAGCAGCCCAACCCAAGAGCAATCCTGCTGACTCCACAGCCGTGGGTTCCGAGGAAGAACTGTCCGAGGTGACGGTGGCAGGAACGATGTCGCCACTGACAGCCTTGCAGGCTGCTCGCATTGTGGGCGTTGTCACCCGCCAGCAAATAGAATCCTCGGCGGTGCAAACCGTCAATGATCTTCTTAAACTCGCCGTAGGTGTAGATGTCCGGCAGCGCGGCAGTTTTGGTATTCAAACGGACATTTCTATAGATGGTGGCACGTTCGACCAAATCACTCTTCTTCTGAACGGCGTCAACATCTCTTCCCCCCACACTGGTCACCTCGCCGCTGACTTCCCCGTGAGCCTCAGCGACATCGAACGCATCGAGATACTCGAGGGCGCAGCTTCTCGCGTCTATGGTGCTTCGGCCTTCGGGGGAGCCATCAATATCGTTACGAAGGAGGGTCGGCAACCGACTCTGGATGCGGGCATCCAGGGAGGCAGTTACGCCACTTTTGGTGCCGACGCACGTGTGGCCCTGGCCCAAGGTTGGGGCAATGGCGACAAATGGCAGACCACTCTTTCCGGCACCTTCCAGCGCAGCGACGGCGCCACCGACAACTCTGACTTCCGGCGGGGCAACGCCTACCTGCGCAGCCTCTTCGACGCCAGCGACTTTCGTGTGGACCTTCAGGCAGGCTACAGTCAGAAATCCTATGGAGCCAACACCTTCTATTCGGCTGCCTATCCGGATCAGTACGAGCGCAACCGGCGCTTCATCTTCAGCTTGGGCGCAGAAACCAAAGGGCGCGTTCGCTTGCGCCCGGAAGTTTTCTGGAACCGGCTTGTAGATAACTTCGAACTCATCCGCGGAACCACAACCGGGGAGAACTTCCATTGCACCGACGTCCATGGAGCCCGAGTCACGGCAGGCCTTCGTTGGGCTGGCGGTAACACTTCCATAGGTGGGGAGGTGCGCGAAGAGGGCATCTACAGCACCTCGCTCGGACTGCCCATAGAGGGACCACTGGAGCACCGGGTGGCTGGCGAGAACGGACTCTGCTACGACAAGCACGATGTGCGTACGAACTTCAGTCTGAACGCAGAACACACGCTGACGCTGGCCCACTTCACTGCCAGTGTGGGAGTCCTGGCTAATAGCAACACCCGTTTCGACAACCGGTTGCACCTCTACCCCGGAGCAGACGTGGCCTACTCACCCAATGCACGTTGGCGCTTCTTCGCGTCCTACAACAAAGGTTTCCGTCTGCCCACCTTCACAGACCTCTACTACAAGAGTCCCACCCACCAAGGCAATCAGGGGATGAGCGCCGAAGAGACACACAGCTTTCAGGTGGGCGCGACCCTCAGAACGGAAATGCTCAATGGCACGCTCCGCGCCTTCTATCATCGGGGCAAAGATATGATAGACTGGGTGATGTACAGTCCTTCCGACGTCTATCATAGCGCGAACTTTGACCTCGATAATATGGGAGTGCAGGCCACGGCGGCTCTGAACTGCCGAGAGGTGTTCCACAACCCTCTGGCTTGGCTGCAGCAGGTGCAACTGGGATATACATATATCTATCAGCACCGCCGCGACGACGCAGCCGTCTTCAAGTCCAACTACGCGATGGAATATCTTCGTCATAAGCTGGTGGCAAGCGTGGAGCACCGGATTGTCTCGCACCTGAGTGCTTCCTGGACTTGCAGATGGCAAGACCGAATGGGCAGTTACCTCCTCTACGAACAGGGGAAGTCCACGGGCCGACTGGTTTCCTACGACCCCTACGCCACCGTAGATGTGCGTCTGCGTTGGAACGAGCGCCGCTATGAGTTGTGGGCGGAAGCCACCAACCTCCTGAACCATCGCTACTATGATCTCGGA
>JAILFY010000147.1 GCA_024697285.1 Bacteroidaceae bacterium | reverse complement strand
GGAGGTCATATACACGGCCGTTCCGGCGATAGGCCAGGAACCGGTGCCGCCGCCCATGCGGTCGCGGATCTCGCCACCGGTGCCGGTGCTGGCGCCGTTGAAGGGCTCCACGGTCGTGGGGAAGTTATGCGTCTCGGCCTTCAGGCTGATGACACTCTCGATGTTCTTGATGACGAAGTAGTCGCTGGTGGACTGGTCCTTGGGCGCAAATTGTTCCACTACGGGACCCTCGGAGAAAGCCACGTTGTCCTTGTAGGCGGAGATGATCTTATGGGGATTCTCCTTCGTCGTCTTCTTGATCATGGCAAAGAGGCTGCTGGGCATTTCCTGTCCGTCGATGACGAAGGTGCCGCCGAAGATCTTGTGGCGGCAGTGCTCGCTGTTGATCTGTGCGAAGCCGAAGACTTCGGAGTCCGTCAGCGGGCGTCCCAGCTGGCGTTCCACTTCGTGGAGGTATTCTATCTCTTCGGGCGAGAGCGCCAGTCCCTCCTTCTCGTTGTAGGCCTCCAGGTCCTCAATGATCTGAATGGGCGCGGGCTGGATATCCACCGTGAAGATATCTTGGTTCAACCCTTCGTACATCCTTTGCAACATCGGGTCGTAGTCGGCGTCTTTGCTGCTCACGGCGAAGTATTCCTCAATGCGTCGGATACCTGCGAGGGCCATATTCTGGGTGATTTCCACGGCGTTGGTGCTCCAGGGCGTGATCATCTCTCGGCGAGGACCGACGAAGAATCCGTCTATCTGCGTCGCGTCGATGAGTGTGGCAGCTCCGTAGAGCCAACATAGTTTGTCGATTTCCTCTTGCGAGAGCTGGTGGTCCACCTGCGTGGCGATAATGCTTTGGCTGGGGGTGCGGAAAAAGAAGATGAACATGATGGTAAAGTGTTGTTTCTTGTTTTGCGCTGCAAAGGTACGCAAAAAGCTGTGAATAGACGAAAAAGACGCGGGGAAAGTTCATCCTCCGCGTCTTTTTGCATGTTCTTTTTCTCTGAAGCTCGAGCTCATTCTTCGTTGCTCCGAGTTTGTTTCTCTCTGAAGCTCCGGGTCTTAGTTAGCCTGTTTCTTCACTTTCGTCAGCGGGAAGTTGACACCCATGCAGAACGAAGCGTTGCTGTTCAGTGGGACGAACTCCTTGCTTACGGAACCTAACATGTGATCCATTCCCACGAAGAAGTTGAAGCCTACGGGGTGCACATTCAGCATCCATCCGAAGCTGGCACCGAAAGTGCCCACGCCGCCGTTCACGTTCATCTCGAACCACTTGGCGGGAGCGAAGTTCACGCTCAGGCGCTCCTCGTTCCAGCCGTATTTGCCTTGGAAGCGAGTGGAGGAGAGCAAACCGAAGCGCAGCTTGTCATATCCGGGGATAGCATATTCCACGCCGATATTCAGCGTTGTGCCGATACCATAGGAACTGCTTCCCGTCTCGCCATCCGTCTGCAGGCGATAGAGGTCGGTGAGGTCGTCCACGAGCTCGTCGGCCTGATCGGACATCTTCGTTCCTTCGCCGTCCTCTACCTTGATATTCTCGAAGCCGTCGAACACGAATTGCTTGCCGTTGTTGACGATGGTGTGTGTCTCGCTCCAGTTGATGTAGCCCAGGTCATTCAGGGCCAGGCTTGCCTTGAAGCCCGGCAGGATCTCGTCGAAGTCGTACTCCGCACCGAGGTCCAGAGCCAGTCCGAAGCCGCCGAGGCCGGCGCCATCGACATCGATATTGTCGAAGTCCACGGTCTTGTAGGTGCCCGCTCTGTTCTCGTACTCCTCCGTCTTCTCGGGGATTACCAGCCCTTTCACGTTGGCCACTATTTCTGCTTCTGCGTCAGCCACCCAGCGGCTATCGCTCTGCAGGTCCAGGGTGAGTTTCTTCAGGTCTGCATTGAAGCGTCCGCCGCCGAAGAGGAACTTCAGCTTGCCGCCAATGCGCAGGGCGTCGCCCACCTGATGGCTGTGGCCCAGGGCCAGCTCCACGTAGGCTTGTGCGAAGAAGTTCACGTCGCTGACGTCGTAGCTCTTGTTCTGCAGGTTCTTCGTCAGTTCAAAGATCTCGTAGGGGAGGTTCGCTCCGATGGTGCTGCGCAGGTTCAGCCCGATGGTGTTGTAGCCGCCGAAGCCTCTGAAGCCGAGGCCCAGGATCTGCTCGTTGATATTGAAGATGAGCTTGTTGTTGTCGTTCAGTCCGCTCAGTGCGTCGGCCACCGAGACGTCGGGATGCAAGTAGGTCACGGTCTTGCCGTTGCGGTTGAACATGATGTCCTGCATTCCGAAGTTGCCGTTCACACTCAACCCGAAGTTGCCCAGTGCGGGCATCGAGACATAGGACTGAGTGGCTTCGAAAGCCGGATTGAGTTCATGTCGGAACAGCGAACCTTCCATGAAGTAGCTGCTCCGGAGGTTCTGTGCCATAGCAGTGCCGGAAGCGAGGAGTATTACTGCGGCCAATGCCAGTCTTATAGTTGCTTTCATGATGTGATGTTTTTTTGGGGTGATAGAAACTTTTTATGGTTTTTGGTTCACAGTAGTTGTTCAGTCGTCGTAGTATGTGACACCGCCTATCAGACTTATCTTGATGTCCGAGAGCTGTATGTTCGACGTCGTCTTCAGCGCGTCGTCCTTGCCGGTGGAACTGTCGCTGTTCAGCACTGCCTCGTAGTATATGGCGTCCAGCTGGTTCTCGCCTTCGGCCAGGAACTCCTGCAGCTTATGTCCGTTCTTGCCTTGGATGGTGATGGTGAACTTGTCGCTGGCGCTGCCGTTGGCCTTGGCGCGGATGGTCACGCCTGCTTCTGTGGCTGCTCCGCCTCCCATGGTGTAGAGTATCTGCAGGTTATCCAGCTTCTTGCCTTTCTTGTTGCGCGGCTCCACGGAGAGCGTGAGTGCCAGGGGCACGTCCGACTTGGCCAGACCTTCTATCTTCAGAGCTCCGAAGTCCAGGTCGTTGAGGTCGCTGCCCAGGTCCATGTCCTCTTCCGTGTCGCTGTACACGATCTTGAAGTCGGGTCCGAAGGTGAGCTTCGTATATACCAGGTAGTCCAGTTTCACTCTGTAGGCGCGTCCGATCTGGATGTCCTTGCACTCCGGCAGCAGCACCTTAATCTTACTGTTGTTCTTCTCTCCGCCCTCGATCTTTATTCTGTCGGGAATCTTCTTCACCAGGTTGCGGAGGTTCGTCACTGCCACCGTGGAGGTTCTTGCCGGCGCGTTCTCGGGCCACTGAATGGCCGTCACGTCCTCGGCCAGTGCGAACATCTCTTCGCCATTCTTGCTGCCGTCGTAGGAGATGGAGGCCTTCACCTTGTTGGCGTAGTCATAGTTGCCCTCTCCGCGCTCTGCCACCAGGGCGATATCCGTGGATATCTGAGTGGGGATATCGCAGCTCACGGTCAGGAACAGCTGCGGGTTGGCCAGGTCGAGCACCACTCTCTCGTCCGAGAGGAAGTCGGGCAGGTCGGTCAGGTCAATGGGCTCTGGGTTGTCAATCTCGCGCTCAATAGCTCCGGAGAATGTCTTGATGGTGATCTTCTTATTGCTGTTGGAGGTGCCGTCTTCGAACTCGCCATCGCCGGAGAACTGGATGTTCGTCGGCAGCAGCGGTTCTATGGAGCCGGCGGCCTTCATCTGTGCCAGCAGCGACACCATCTCTGTTTCGTCGGTCAGTACGTCCGTGTCCAGGTCCTTACCGGTGACGTTCAGGCTACCCAGCAGCTGGAACTCGCTCGCATTGATTTTCGCGATACCCCCTTGTCCCTCTTGCTTGGACCAGGAGATGATCGTGTTGTCCTTCAGGCTGGCGCCCTTGAGGATGATTTCGATTTCGGCACTGTTGTCCAGGTCGAAACCGGTGGCGTCCTTGCCCTGGAAGAAGGTGATCAGCGTCTTGTCGTTTGCGGTGTCCTCCGTGATGGTGGCTACGCTCTTGCGGGCCACGGAGCCATCCTTCTTGTACTCGATGTAGGCGGTCTGGTCGCCGATGACGAAGCCTGCGGGGATCTCCAGCTGCAGGCCGTCCAGGTGTACTCTCTTCAGCAGCCCGTGGTCGCTCACGGTCAGCTTGTAGTTGAGCTTCAGTCCTTCCTGGAAGTCAGCGCTGTCCAGCCGTACCACCGCCTTGTCTATGCTCGAGGAGCTCTGGCTCGGGAAGCTGAACTGTGCCTTGTCCTCCAGTTGGTAGGAGAATTCGTGCGTGTCGCTGTTGATGATGTTGATGATGGCGTCTTTCGCGCCTGCTCGGTGCATCGTAGAGTAGTAGGCGGGCGCCGGGCTGAAGGGCTTCACTCCGCTGGCTCCGGAGAAGAGGGTGCGGGGCAGACCGGCCGTGAAACCTTTGATCTTCGGCGCGTTGATGCTGATGTCGTCGATATTGATGTCATCAGGATTGGCCGAACCCTCCTTGTTCAGGAAGTAAAACTTTTCACCATTAACTTCTAAGGTGTCAATAGGAGCATCGTCGTCGAAATCCAAGATGTTCTTCAGAACAATCTTGCCCGTACTGCTGGTGGGCAGTGTCAACGTACCGTCCTTGCCTATCTGCAAGGTCATGTCTGTGTTGCCGAGGTCGTATTTGTCATCGACGCAAGCGACAAAAACACTGGATGCCAATAGCAGCACCGCCAGCGACTGAATTAAGAAATGATACTTTTTCATCTTTATTAAAGTTTTTTATTTAATGAAGGATTAATTCTGATTCCAGAAGTTTCAGCTTTGCAGTGAGTTGTATGTTGCTGCTTTGCAGCGAGTTCGCCACCCCAACCGCTGTCAGCGTACTGCTGCTTGTGAAAGGTTCTTAGATACTATTTCAGTGAAATTTTAAAAGTTTTTGTGCAAAGATAACACATATAATTCAATTATGAGTTATAAAAAAGCATTTTTTTTGTCCTGCGACTCCAAAAATCGTTAAAATTAGAATAATAATGTTCTTTTCTTCTCCCTTCCCTCACGTATATCTTAATTTTTACCAACCCCTCCACCCCTCTCCCCTTTAGGGTGCGAGCGGGGCTCGCGGTTTAAGGTGCAGCCTTCGGCTGCGGTTTAAGGTGCAGCCTTCGGCTGCGTTTTAAGAGTTTAAGGTGCGAGCGGGGCTCGCGGTTTAAGGTGCAGCCTTCGGCTGCGGTTTAAGGTATACACCCTCTGAAAACACCCTCTGTAGGGGCAGGCCCCCGTGCCAGCCCGAACAGCCGGAACGGCTGTGCGTGTGCACCCAGGTTTGTTGTTCGCGAAACGTTTCCGCCTGTTATCTTACCGCCTGTCGGCGGTTCGGGCTGGCACGGGGGCCTGCCCCTACAGCGGGTGCATACATTGGATGTATTCGCTCCGCCAGACGTTTTCTGTTCTCCTTTCTCACATATAATGTTCATGAATTACGTACATATAATGTTCATGAATATTTATTTATGGTCGATTATATGTCCCTAATTAATGGTCATTCGTGTGAAAAATGGTTGCATACATTGGTTGTATTCAACCGCTCCGCCAGACGTTTTCTGTTCTCCTTTCTCACATTTAATGTTCATGAATTACGTACATATAATGTTCATGAATATTTATTTATGGTCGATTATATGTCCCTAATTAATGGT
>JAILFY010000120.1 GCA_024697285.1 Bacteroidaceae bacterium | reverse complement strand
CTGGGAAAGAAGAAAGACAAGCACATCCTATACTTGGCAAGGTCATTGAAAACACGACAATCATTCCTTTCAATATGGGAAAAGCTAAAGGATTTCTCACTGCCATACAGCACTGAGAAATCCTAATGACCGTTTTGGGTTTAACCCATCTTGAGTGTATAAATGTATGGAAAACAATGTTCTCACGCGCGCGCGAGGATATTTCTCACTACCCTTACTCTCTCTTGCCGATGCCTACAAATCAGATTAACCCCTCAACCGGAAACTTATTCACAACCGCCTTTATTCTCTTGCCGATGTCTACAATTCCTATTTACCTTCAACCGGAAACTTATTAACCTTTTTCAGCCTCGCTCTACATCCTCCATTCAAGACAACTACCACTCTCTCCACCCCTTGTATGGTTCCCTGTTTCAACAGGCTCTAACCTCTGTTTTAACAGGCTAGAACCTCTTCTTTGTTCGGTCATGTTCGAACCATTGTTCGATCATGTTCGAACAAACGTTCGATCATGACCGAACAAAGAAGACACTATAACCCCCTTTTTCACCACCCTGTACTTGTTTTTCCCAAGAACTATTTCCCCTCATTCAAACATTCATCCTCCATTCAGCGTATATACGTCTTCGTCAACACGTATATACGTCCTCGCCAATACGTATATACGTATTCGCCAACACGTCCTCGTCACGTATATACGTATAAAATGTAAATCCATTGTAGGTGCCCCCGTGCCAGCCCGAACAGCCTACAAGCTGTACGTGTGCACCCACTCTCCCCCCGCAGGCTCCCCTTCCCTAACGGGTGACTGCGACGGAAACAACTGAGTGTTGTTTCTGAGCTGACTTCACAGCGCTAAGAGGTGGCAAGGGCCCCCTCGCCCTTTGGAGAGGGGATGGGGGTGAGGCCCGCAGCAACCGACGTTAAGCGCGTAGAGGTGGGGTTGGGGGTGAGTCTGTGCCTTTATCTGCGTCCAGCCATCTTCTTCTCGAAATGCTGATAGTCTTTCAGGGAACGCCATGCGCCGCCCCACTCAAATCCATGACTGATGAAAAGGCGATAGGCAAGGTCCTCGGTGGTAATCTTACAGGGGAAAGAGGTGGACCGGTTCACGTAAGTCCGTGCGTTGGAGGGTTGGACAAGCACCGAACCGTCGGTACGTCGACGAACACAAGGATTATAGAGAGGATTGATGTCCACGGCCAACCCTCTGGCGTGGGCAGACAGCTTCTTCGAGCCACTGACCACCCTGTAGCAGAAACAACTGGTGTTGTTGGCCTGCATCTGACGCTCGTCGTTGGCCTCGAAATCGTCGGCCAACTGAATGCGCTCAATAGGGTAACGAGCCTCGTAGAGGCTGCGGAAGATCTCTGTCAGGTCATCGGCAATAGCCCGATTACAAATCATCTGTCCCTGACGAACATTTCCCTGCAAATCTACGTGCAAAAGCTGCAGGTAGCGCAAATCCTCTCTCAGGATATGAGGATTCTTGCGGTAGCTGCGGCCTTGCATCCTATTCCAGATGCTATCCGGCACGGGCGTGGCCACGAAAGAGGTCTCGGGCGACGGATAATTGTCTGCAACAACTTTCTGCGAAAAAAGGGCACCTGGAAGCAGGCAGAAAAGCAAGAACAAAAAGTGCCACCTTGGGGCTGTGCGGAACTTGAGAAGGGGCCACCTTGGGGCTGTGCGGGGCTTGAGAAGGACAGATAAAGCGTGCATACTAATCAGAAATAAAGGGTTTTCAGTTCGGGTAAAAAAGGATAATACGCTGATGTAGATGTAGTTCCCTTGCAGGAGTCGTTCATTGTCAAGTTGTGCCGCAACAGCGGCGCTCCCCTTGCAGGAGTTGTTCGTTGTCAAGTTGTGCCGCAACAGCGGCGCTCCCCTTGCAGGAGTTATTTGCAAAGATACTTTTCTTTTGCTGGCACCGCAGTGGTCGCTTCGTTATTTACCCTCTTCCAGGCGTTTCCTCAAGTTCTGCATCCAGGGCTGGTTCTTCTCTACGAGCATCGTCTGTATTCCCAGCGCGCTTGCCGCCTGGATATTAGCAGGACTATCGTCGAGGAAAATGGTCTCGGCAGGTTCGATGGCTGCATCGTTGAGCATGAACTGGAAGATGGCGGGGTCGGGTTTCATAATCCCCACTTCATAGGACGTATAGCATTTCTCCAGATAGCTGCTGAGCGGACGGTGGCTGCGAGAGAAGTCGGCGCTCTCGGCCCACGACTGCACATAGGGATTGGTATTTGAGAGGAGGAAGGTGCGGAAGCCCTCCTGTCGCAGCTGGTCCAGGTCCTTCAGTTTCTCCTCGTCCATGGGAGCACCCACATATCCCAGCCAGGCTCCAAGGACCTCCTCGTAGGTGAGTTCGCGGTGGCAGAGCTGTTCCAACTCATGGCGAAAGTCGTCCGCACTGATACGCCCCGATTCCAGCAGCTCGAAGACACCACGCTGGTGGTAGCGGTCCAGCCGCTGGTCGGCATCCTCTAAACCGATGGCACGAAAAGTCTCTATGGCCCCCTCATAAGCGAGGTCGAAGAGGACTCCGCCAAAGTCAAAAGCGATATTTCTGATCATATATTACCTATTATAGATAAGACCTACAACCGTCCGCCGGCTTTCTCGTCGAGGTAGCTGTCCTTGAATCCGAGGAAATAGAGCACACCATCGAGGCCTATCGTATTGATGCTCTGCTTGGCGTTAGCCACCACACGGGGTTTGGCGTGGAAAGCGATGCCGAGACCTGCCTCAGAAAGCATGGGCAAGTCGTTGGCTCCGTCGCCCACAGCTATAGCTTGCTGCAGGTCTACCTTCTCCACCTGCGCGATGAGTCGCAGCAGTTCGGCCTTGCGCCGTCCGTCCACGATCTCTCCCACATAATTACCCGTGAGCCTGCCGTCTTCGCCCACCTCCAGTTCGTTGGCATAAACGTAATCGATGCCCCATCGTTTCTGCAGGTACTCGCCGAAGAAGGTGAATCCGCCCGAGAGGATGGCGATCTTATAGCCGTAGCGCTTGAGCACGTACATCAGTCGGTCGGCACCCTCGGTGATGGGCAGGTGCTCGGCGATGTCCTGCATAACGCTGACGTCCAGTCCCTTGAGCAGCTTGCAACGTTCCGTGAAGCTCTCCTTGAAATCTATCTCGCCTCGCATGGCCCGGGCTGTGATCTCTTTCACCTCATCCCCCACCCCGGCCCTCATGGCCAGTTCGTCGATGACCTCTGTGGTGATGAGTGTGGAGTCCATATCGAAACAGATGAGTCGGCGCATACGTCGGAACATATTATCGCGCTGCAGCGAGCAGTCCATCTCCAGTTCGGAGCTGAGGTGCATCAGGTCGGCCTGCAGTTCCGATCGGTCCTTGGGTTCGCCACGCAGGGAGAACTCAATACAAGCGCGCACTCCCTCTCGCGGTCCGTCGAGAGGAGCACGTCCCGTAAGTCGTTTTATAGCATCGATGTTGAATCCCTGTTTAGCCACGATATTGGCCACGGCAGCCATCTGCCTGGCTTCCAGCTTGCGACCGAGCACGGTGAGAATGAATCGGTTCTTTCCCTGACGCCCCACCCAGGCGGTGTAGTCTTCCTTGCTGATGGGCGAGAAACGTACGGTGACGCCGAGTGCCGAGGCGTTGAAGAGCACGTGCTTCATGACATGTCCGCTGTCCTCCTCGCCCACTCGGATGAGGATGCCCAGGGAGAGGGTGTTGTGAATATCTGCCTGACCAATGTCCATCACGTCGCAGTTATAGCGCGAGAGGATTTCCATCATGGAGGCTGTCAGTCCGGGACGATCTTCGCCCGTGATTTGGATAAGGATGAGTTCTTCGTTCATAAGGATAATGCCGTTTTTGTTATTTCTTTTGTGCAAAGATAAGGGAAAAGATTAAAGGCAGAGCATCAAAGAGCCACTTTTTTCTTTTTATGGTGGAGAAAAAGTGGTTTTTTGTACTTTTGCGAACCGAAAAGCGGAAAAAAAGTGTCCTTCATGTGAAAAAACAGGGCAGTTTCTTGTTAAGTTCGAGGAAAAGCACTACTTTTGCACCCGATTTCAAGCAAGCGACTTGCCGACATGGCTCAGTTGGTAGAGCAACGCATTCGTAATGCGTGGGTCCGGGGTTCGAGTCCCCGTGTCGGCTCCCCAAAGAATAAGCGCAGATATTCCATCGATTTGGGGTATCTGCGTTTTGCTTTCAAAAGACAGGAAGATGAATAAGACAAAGAAATACCTTCTTTCGTTCGTGTCAGTCGTGATTATTGCCCTCGGTGCCGCTATCTTCTGGGGCTGGAAGAATCTCGTCAGTTCGCCTTTCGAGATTACGGAAACCGTATATATATATGTACGTCCCATGGACACCGAAGACAGTATCCGCCGCCAGCTGACGGACGTCGCCAAGGCCCGTTCCCTCTACGGATGGACCATAGCACGCTGGCTCACGGACTTCCAGCCTCACACCGGTCGCTACGCCGTGGAGCCCGGAGAATCGCTGCTCAACGTCTATCGCCACCTGAAACACGGCCACCAGGCTCCCGTTCGATTCACCGTTCCTTCCGTGCGCCGGCTGGAGAAGCTGGCGGGAGTGATGGCGCAGAAACTGATGCTGGACTCAGCCGATGTGGCTTTTGCCTTCTCCGACTCCATCTTCGCCAGCAACTATGGCTACAAGGTAGCCACCCTTCCGGCGCTGTTTATCCCCAACACCTACGAGCTCTACTGGAACACCTCCTTGGAAGGGTTCATGGAACGAATGCAGCGGGAGAACGCCACCTTCTGGGACGCCGAAGGGCGCAACGAGGCGGCGCAGCAGATGGGGATGTCCCATGAGGAAGTGATCACTCTGGCCAGCATCATCGACGAGGAGACGGCCAACAACAGCGAGAAACCTCGCGTGGCAGGGATGTACCTCAACCGCCTGCGCACCGGAATGCCTCTGCAGGCAGACCCCACCGTGAAGTTCGCCCTGCACAACGACACACTGAGGCGCATCCGCATGGAGCACCTACGCGCCGAAAGCCCCTACAACACCTATCTGCACCCCGGCCTCCCCCCTGGTCCCATCCGCATTCCTTCCGTTGCGGGCATCGATGCCGTGCTCCGCCACGAGACGCACGACTACCTCTACATGTGTGCGAAAGAGGACTTCAGCGGCACACACAACTTTGCCAGTTCCTACTCCGACCATCTGAAAAACGCCCGCAGGTATCAACAAGCGCTCAACCAGAGAGGTATCAGATAGGACGCCGCCACTGGTCCCGGAAGGACGACAACGGCTCCGCCTGATACACCTTATTATATTATACTCCCCAAAAACATGTCATCTACTTTAAGATTCAAAGTCGTAAGCGAGGCCTTCAAGAAACGCCCCTTAGATGTTCCCACACCTATCGAACGCCCCTCAGAGTTCTTCGGTAAGTACGTCTTCAACCGCCAGAAGATGAAGCACTATCTGCCGAAGGAGGTCTATACAAAGATGATGGATGTCATCGAGAACGATGCCTCGCTGGATATGGCCACGGCAGACGCAGTGGCCGAAGGGATGAAACGATGGGCCATGGAACTGGGTGCCACGCATATCACCCACTGGTTCCAGCCCCTGACAGAAGGAACGGCAGAGAAGCACGACGGATTCGTGGAGCACGATGGCAAAGGCGGAATGGTGGAAGAGTTCACAGGCAAACAGCTGGTTCAGCAAGAGCCCGACGCCAGTTCGTTCCCCAGCGGCGGTATCCGTTCCACTTTCGAGGCCCGTGGCTACTCCGCCTGGGACCCCTCCTCGCCCGTTTTCGTGATGGGCGACACCTTGATGATCCCCACCGTCTTCATCTCCTACACGGGCGAGTCGCTGGATTACAAGGCCCCCCTGAAGAAAGCCCTGCGGGCCGTGGACAAAGCGGCCACGGAGGTGGCACAGTTCTTCTACCCCGACGTGCACAAGGTGATCTCCAACCTCGGTTGGGAACAAGAGTATTTCCTCGTGGACGAGGGCATCTACGCAGCACGTCCGGACCTGGTGATGACGGGGCGCACCCTCTTGGGTCACGACTCCGCCAAGAACCAGCAGATGGACGACCACTACTTCGGGAGCATTCCTAAACGCGTGGTTGCCTTCATGAAGGATCTGGAAATACAGGCCCTGGAACTGGGCATTCCCTGCAAGACACGCCACAACGAACGTGCTCCGAATCAGTTCGAACTGGCGCCTATTTTCGAGGAAACGAATCTGGCCATCGACCACAATATGTTGCTCATGGTGCTGATGAAGCGAGTGGCCCGCAAACATGGCTTCCGCTGCCTGCTCCACGAAAAACCCTTCGCCGGTGTCAACGGCAGTGGCAAGCACAACAACTGGAGCCTCTCCACCGACACGGGCATACTTCTCCATAACCCGGGCAAGACGCCGCTGGACAACCTGCGTTTCATCACATTCATCGTGGAGACACTGATGGCCGTGTGGCGCTTCAACGGCCTACTGAAAGCGAGCATCGTCAGCGCCTCCAACGCCCACCGGTTGGGCGCCAACGAGGCCCCGCCTGCCATCATCTCCAGTTTCCTGGGCAAACAGCTCAGCGAGGTGCTGGACCATATCGAGAAATCCGACGACCAGGAACTGCAAGCCATCTCCGACTTCACTCAAGTAGGCAAACATGGCGTTCAGCTGGACATCCCTCAGATTCCCGAATTGCTGGTGGACAACACCGACCGCAACCGCACGTCGCCCTTCGCCTTCACGGGCAACCGCTTTGAGTTCCGTGCGGTGGGCAGCGAGGCCAACTGCGCCAGTGCCATGATAGCTCTCAACGCCGCTGTGGCCGATACGTTGCGCGATTTCAAGGAGCGCGTGGACCGCCGCTCCCACGAGCTCTTCGGCCAGCACATAAGTCAAGAGCAGCTCCACCGCGCCATACTCTCTGTGCTGCGAGAGGATATCCGCACCTGCAAGCCCATCCATTTCGACGGCAATGGCTACAGCGAGGAGTGGAAACAAGAAGCCGCTCGTCGCGGCCTGGACACCGAGAGTTCCTGCCCGTTGGTCATCGACCGCTACCTCGACGAGGCCAGTGTGGAGATGTTCCAGCACACTCATGTCTTCCACAAGGCGGAGATAGAGGCCCGCAACGAGATAAAATGGGACACCTACACCAAGAAGATTCAGATTGAAGCCCGCATATTCGGCGACCTCTGTCTGAATCATATCATCCCCGTGGCCACCCGCTATCAGAGTGCTCTGATAGACAATGTCCACAAGACGTCGGAGATCTTCCCCGCCGACATGGCTTCCAAGCTCTCTGCCAACAACATCTCGCTCATCCAGCAGATAGCGGAGCACTCCAGCTACATCGAGGAGCACGTGGAGCAACTTGTGGAGGCCCGCAAGGTTGCCAACCAACTGGAGAATATCCGTCAGCGCGCCATTGCATACCACGACAACGTCGCCCCACTCATCGAGGATATCCGTTACCACGTAGACAAACTGGAGCTCATCGTAGACGACGAGATTTGGCCCCTTCCCAAATACCGCGAGATGTTGTTCATCAATTAATTGAACACTGGGTAAAAAAAACAGCACCCCCACACAGCCCCCCCGCCCTCTCTGTGAGGACGGGGGGGCTTTATCCGAACGATGAATCCCCCCGCACATTTATTATCTGGCTTTGTGGCTTGATGTTTTATTTGGTCTCATTTTTGTGACCATTTGGTTTATCGACCAAAAGTTTTTATCCTTTTTTTTGCCATTTTCCCCATTTTTCCGTACTTTTGCAATCGGAACACTGACGGGAGGCAACACCTATGCCCCTTGCTACCACAACCTTAGTAATCTGTATTCTTAACCAATATACTTATATTTATATAGATGAAGAGAATCATACTATTTGTGTTTTTACTGGCCTTGATTGGCTGCGAAAGAAACGGACAATCCGTAGCTCTAATCAAGGACCTGGGCGACACCCCCTATCAGCAAGACACCATATTATTAACCTATGCCTCCGACCCTGAGAGGGCCCTTCTCCTTCTGGATTCAGCTGCCATTCTGGGCACCATTAACGAGTGTGATGCTCAGCTCATCCGAGCCAATATCTTCAGCAAATCACTTATGCTCCAGAATCAGGATTCTGCCCTAAGTATCTGCCTGGCCCTGCTGGAAGTCGATTCCATACTGAAAGACCCCGATACACTCGAGAGTATATACGACCTGCTCATCAACATCAGTCGCTCCAAGGCCAACGACGAGGACTACCTCCACTGGGCCACCAAAAAGGCCGAGCTGTGCCGGCAGATGAACGAGGAAGTGGAGCTGCTGCGCGTGGAAGCAGAGATAGGACTGGTGATGACCCACCTGGGCAACCCCGACGAAGGACTGGAAAAGATACAGAACAGCATCGAACAGCTGGACAAGCCCGGCAGCGTCGATCGGATGGATGCCTTCTTCATCGCCACCAAGCGCGCCATAGGCTCTCTGCAGGACCTGCGACGCTACGAAGAGATGATCCCCCTGGCGGAACGTATTATTAGCCGGATGAATCACTATCAGCAGCACCGAGAGGAATATGCAGAGGACAGCCATCGACTCTCCCGCATCGACTCGCCCGAAGAACGCGACCGCTACATCGATTTCTGCATGGCACAAGCCAATTGTTTCCTGGCTGCTGCCTATGCACAGACGGGCGATAGAGAGCGAGCACAAGAATACCTGACCCAGTTCCAGCATAGCAACTACAGCAAGAGCTTCAGTGCACAGCGAATGGTCGTGCCCACACAAGTGGCCATGGGACTCTACGACGAAGCCATGATCACCTGCGACAAAATGGTAGCGGACATGGACGCCGACACCATGAACCAAGACTATGCTAATATCCTCCGTTACCGCGCCACAGCAGCACATGCAGCCGGCAAGGACTCCAAAGCCTTTGAATTCATGAGACGACATGCACGGCTGAACGCCACCCTCAGCGACAGCCTTTTCAGAGGCAGGGCACAGGATTATGCTATCCGCTATCAGATCAAAGAGCAACAGCTGGCCCTGCAGA
Organism: Bacteroidaceae bacterium; assembly: GCA_024697285.1. Classification (GTDB taxonomy): domain Bacteria; phylum Bacteroidota; class Bacteroidia; order Bacteroidales; family Bacteroidaceae; genus Physcousia. The sequence continues at coordinate 2,014 of JAILFY010000120.1, read as the reverse complement.
AAGCCGAGAGCCGCTACAGACAAACCATCATCATCATCGTGGCCATCTCCTTGCTGCTGCTCATCTCCACCATATCCGCATTCTATTTCAGGCGCCAACGGCAACTCATCGACTACAAGAACCATGCCCTGGTCAGGATGATCAACGAGAAATCCCAGCCTGCTGTGGACAACGAAACCTACGAGGAATCCGCAGCGTACACGGCGGACGAGGATGCCGAAGCAGACAACATTGCCGACCCATCGGCCGCGGACGACGCCAGCCCGAATAGCGACGCCGACACCCAGAACAGCAACAAGCAGAAAACAATCCTACAGGCAGACAAGGAACGGTTCGACATCATCGACGCCACCATCCGCGGCGAACGCCTCTATGCCAACCCGCAACTCCAACGTCAGGATATCTGCGACCGATTTGGCATCAGCAGAATCACCCTCAACAATATGCTCACGCAGTTCCGCGGCAACGCCTCCGTGCCCCAGTACATCAATTCCATTCGTATGGAGGAGGCCCTGAAGTTGCTGCGCGAAAAACCCGAGCTGTCTATAACGGCCATCGCAGAAACCGTCGGTTTCTCGCCTGCCAATTTCAGAAAGCAGTTCACGAGCAGCTACGGAATGACCCCCTTGGAATACCGACAGAATCTATAGGAGCAAGCCCCGTGCCAGCCCGATAGTTCCACCCCCTCCCCCCCCTTTTCCCTCATCTCCGCCCCCTCCCCACCTTTCAATTTAAACAATTTATTCTGAAAGATACATAAAAAAGGGGATTATCATGCACACTTTTGGTCTGAGTCCCAAAAGTTTGCATTGTTTTCTTTGGTCTTTCTCATGAAATCGAGTACTTTTGCACAGACATTTTAGGAAACAGTGCTCTATGACTTCTAAAATATGCTCTCTGGCGGCTATCTATCATACCTCGGGAAAGATGCTTTATCAACAAATGGGCATGGTATCATTCAAAGGAAAAAGTAGGTAAAAAAACATTGAGGGAAATCTTTTTCCTGAGAAATAGATGTCAGTTAGAAAAGGAAACATATTGACCAGCCCTTTAGGCTATTATATAATAAAGAGAGACGACGGATGTGTCGCCAGAAAGCTTTTCCTTTTTAAGAACCGCCCACGCAACAAAGAGACAGCCTGAGCCCCAATGTGTCTGCCTACAAGACACCATCAAGGAATAACGACAGCTGCCGCGAGGCCAGCAACCCCAAGGGCACCTCCGACGAGTTACCTGCAGACAATCGCACCTTCCATCTACCAGTCACTCTGAACGAGACGATATACAGAAACAAAGACATGAGAAGATACATAGCCAAACCTATCTGCCCGCTGCAGGGTTTTGGAAGGACTCCGTCTGCATCTGTTTCGTCTGCGCCCCCTACAAGCCAAGAGACACCTACCTCTGCCACTATAAATTATAACCATTGACTCAATCATAATCATGCATTTACGCACTCTCACCAAAATGCTTTTCAACAAGCTCCAGAAGTTGCTAGAGAAAGATTACCAGGAGCCCTTAGGCGATTACTCCTTGTCCGCCCACGCCGAGGATTATGAACGCATAGCCCAGGAGCTCAACACCGATCCCCAATATGTTTACGACATCGCACACGGGATGGGAATAAAGACCTACGACGACAGAGTCATCTGGGAGAAGTTGTTGGATGAAGGAATCGTCAATAGCGCCGATAAGTGATTACCTACGCAGCCACCTGCCGCGCCACCCACAGGAGCAGAAGAAGCCGGAATCGCCATTCCGCTGACAGGTCTGTCCTGTCGGCCTCCCGTCTCATCAACTGATCATCCCACCTATCACCCAATCATTTGTGTTCCGACACCTTTCGCGGCGATCCCATTGCAACCCGCACCCCAAGGAAGTCACACTTTTTCATCCCCCAAGCATAACCCCAAACTTTCTTTCTCATAAAAAGGAAGGTGTATTTTAATGAAGTGACCCCGAATGACTATCACCCAGTCATCGGGGTTTTTTACTTTCCCTTGCCGTCAGAGTA
>JAILFY010000096.1 GCA_024697285.1 Bacteroidaceae bacterium | reverse complement strand
ATACTGAAATCACCGTCGAAATTGGTGAGCGTGGCATTGTTTTCGCTGACATATACGCCCACCATCGGGAGTGCCTCGCCAGACTCGGCATCGACCACACGCGCAGTGAACACGTTCTGCGCCGGGAGTGCCGCGGGCCAGGAGCCTGCGACGATCATTATGGCAAGGACGATGTAACGAAAAAGTTCTTTCATTGTGCTCCTATTTCTATTTTGGCTTGACGGGGTCTTCAGGTCTCTGCCGGTTGGGCAACGGCCGAAGAGAAATCTTCTTTATCTCGCTGCAAAACTATAACAAATATACGGAATCACCAATTATTTCATGCAAGAATACCGAAAAACAAAGGACTTTTTCTTGAAATGAAGGCAAAAGACATCACGTACACGATCCAAGTACGTTTTTGACTCAGGGAAATTATACGTTGATAGGAGTTCTATCTCTTCATAGGTGAGGAACGTGACGGTCTTCCTTATAGTCTGGATGTTTGCCTTAAAAGTTAAACTCTCAGGATTAACCTTGTAACCATTTTCCTTTCCCCATCTCAACATACCTTTGAGATTCCTAAAATTCCGCCGCAAATATACTTATTTACTCAACTTTCGCAAGCTCAGTTTAAGGGGCGAGCGGGGCTCGCGGTTTAAAAGTTTAAGGTGCGAGCAAGCTCGCGGTTTAAGGTAGATTCCTGTCTGCCAAGTGTTTTATATCTGTCACGACTTTTTTTATCGAGACATCGAGCTTGCTTGGATCTTAAATCCCTTAAACCGCAGCCGAAGGCTGCACCTTAAACTCTTAAACCGCGAGCCCCGCGAGCCCCTAAAATCCCTTAAACCGCAGCCGAAGGCTGCACCTTAAACCCCTTAAACCGCGAGCCCCGCTCGCACCTTAAACCTACGAAACTGAGCTTGCGAAAGTTGAGTTATTTATCTATAAAGTCATTATCATTCGGATGGAAAAATTACAAAAATGATGATGAAAGGATGAATATTGAAAAGATAGTAAGAGCCAAACTATTCCAACCCAACGAGTAAAACAACACTTTTTTTCGGGAAAAGAAAGGGAGAATCCAAAACTTTTGTGTATCTTTGCAGCACAAAACCACAGAAAGACTGTATACTAAACCTTTTTAATTATGAACACCGACGAGAAATACATGCAGATGGCCATAGACCTGGCCGTGGACAACGTGAAGAACGGAGGAGGACCCTTCGGTGCCGTCATCGTGAAGGACGGAGAGGTCATCGCCACCGGCGTGAACCGCGTGACGGCCAACAACGACCCCACGGCCCACGCCGAGGTCAGCGCCATCCGAGCCGCCTGCTCCAAACTGAAAACCTTCGAGCTCGACGGAGCCACCCTCTACACCTCTTGTGAACCCTGCCCCATGTGCCTGGGAGCTATCTACTGGGCACATATCTCGCACGTCTTCTGCGGAGGAACCAAACAAGATGCCGAGGACATCAACTTCGGCGACGCCTTCATCTACCGCGAACTCGGGAAACCCTACGACCAGCGGCAGCTGCGACTCCAGTTCATCATGCACAGCCAGGCACTGGAGCCCTTCCGCGAATGGACCCTGAAAGACGATAAGATAGAGTACTAACCAGCACCCCGGACCTTCCATGGACAAATTCCTTTTCAAGATCTTCACCCTTATCATCGGTATCGCCATCGTCATATCCCTGTTCGAACAGTGTATGGCAGAAATGAAACAGACGGCAGAGGAATTCAAGGAGTCGCTCCTGAATCCGCTGAAGAGTTGTTCGGGCGATAAGGGTTCCTCCGACCCCGCGACCACCTACGTGACCATCAACAATGTCTCGCTACGGGTCACCCACCAACAGACGAAGATCCAGAATATCAACATCTCCCTTACCACCATCAAGCAGGAGATAACCACCGTGGTCACCATTGTGGAGGAGTGCAACAGACACAATGAACGGCTGGAAGAGCTCCTGAGACAATCACAACGCGACAAGGAGACGCTGCTCAGATGGCTGGAGGAAAACAAGACCTATCAGGACCGGATGGAAGCGCAGTACAAAAGCCTCCTGACAAGAATGAAAGACATGGAGGCAGAAGTGAAGGAACTCAAGAGTGAACAGGACAAGCTGAAAAGAGAACTGGAGCAACTGAGATGTGAGAACGAGCTGGAACGACTGGCGTTCGAAGCCAAGAAGAAAGAACTGGAAAGCCACATCAGCAGTCTGGCCGAATCGGTGGAGAGCCTGACACGAGAAGTCAGCGACAGCAAGAAAAAGATAAACGAGCTGAAAGAGTCCCTGGACGACAGCATCCGACAGATCGAGAAGCTGAACAAGGAGATCAACAGGCTCCGAGGCATCGTAGACGCTGGCGACCAACAGACGACAACGCAAGACACCACTTACTATTATTACGTAGCCACGAAGGACGAGCTGCTCTCCAACGAGGTCGTCAGCTCCGGCGGACTCTTCGGGGGACTGAAGGTCAACCCGGAACCGGACAAGGACCTCTTCACCTCCATATCCAAATCTGAGAAGAGCATCTTCATCGGAAAAGCGGAAGCGGAATACGACGTTCTTTCAGACATGCCGGCAGACAGCTACGACTACCGGAACGTCAACAAGAAGAAATACCTGATTATCAAGGATGCAGAACGATTCTGGAGCAACACGCAGTACCTGATAATAAGAACAGATGAATAATCCTCAGAGCGGGAGACTGGGAGATAGAGATTATAGAGGAGATAGGACTTCTACACAAGCCCAGCGGGACAGGAATGGTGACAAAAAAGCAGCCGCAAGGGCCGGATGACTTCCTTGCGACTGCAATTATTGTGTTAATGGGATTCTGCGGAATATTCTGTTATTTGCTGCGGAAACTGCTGTTATTTGCTGCGGAATATTCTGTTACTTGCTGCGCAATCTGCTGCAACCGACGTTAAGCACGTAGAGGCGTGTTTGGGGATGGGTCTGTTACTTCACCTCCTCCGGCACCACTGGCATCGCCCCATTCTGGGTGCAGACGAAAGCGCTGACGCGGACGGCGGTGCGATGGGCTTCGGCAACGGACTTGCCGTTGAGGATGCTGCCGACAAAGGAACCGGTGAAGGAGTCGCCGGCGCCTACGGTGTCGGCAACGGTCACCTTGGGTGTCTCCTGGAACGAGACAGCACCCGGGGTGAAGACGTAGGAACCGTTGGTGCCGCAGGTGAGCACAAGCATGTCGAGGTTGTACTTACCGAGGATGAGCCAACATTTGTTCTCGATGTCGAGACCGGGATATCCAAACATACGGCCGATGAGCACTAGCTCCTCGTCGTTGATCTTCAGGATATTGCAGCGACGGATGCTCTCCTGGATGATCTCTTTCGTGTAGAACTGCTGACGCAGGTTGATGTCGAAGATCTTGAGACAGTCGTCGGGCGTGGCGTCCAAGAACTTCTGGATGGTGGTGCGCGAAACAATATTACGCTGCGCCAGGGAACCGAAGCACACGGCACGACAGTTGCGTGCTATCTCCTGCACATCGTCGTCGAAGGGAATATTGTCCCATGCCACGTTCTCACGGATATCGTAGGTGGGGATGCCACCTTCGGCGAGGGTCACCTGAACGGTGCCTGTTGGGTAGGGCACACGAGGAAGGAGATCGTTCAGATCGTGCTCCTTCAGTGCCTGAATGGTCTCCTCGGCCAGCTGGTCCTCGCCCAAGGCGCTGATAGCAATGGTGTTGTCCGAACCGAGGAACTGTCCGGCATGATAAGCGAAATTGGCGGGAGCACCACCGAGTTTCTTGCCGTCAGGCAATACGTCCCAGAGGACTTCGCCGAGGCCTACGACATAACGTTTTGTATTCATACCACTATGCTGTTTTAAGTTGTTTAATATAAGTGAAGAGATAGATGACGCCAACGGCCATGACAAGCACAGCGCCAGCCTGGCCCATAGCATCGCTCATGAAGCCCATGAGCAGCGGGAATACGGTGCCGCCGAACAGACCCATTATCATGAGTCCGCTGACCTCGTTCTGCTTGTCGGGCATCGATTCGAGAGCGGTGGCAAAGCACATGGAGAAGACATTGCTGTTGCCATAGCCCACGAGGGCGATGGCTACATAAAGCACCCATTTCTCTTGGCCAAAGAACAGGCCGCACATTGACAGCGCCATCATCACGACAGAGATAATGAAGAAGGTGCGCATCTTCAACACGCGCAGGAAGAAGGAGCCCGTCAGACAGCCGATAGTACGGAAGATAAAGTAGAGAGAAGTGGCGAAGGCGGCATCGTTGAGTGTCATGTCCAGGCGCTCCATCAGGATTTTAGGTGCGGTGGTATTTGTACCTACATCAATTCCTACGTGGCACATGATGCCAAGGAAAGAGAGCAGCACGATAGGTGTGCCAAGGAGCTTGAAGCACTCTACGAATGTCGAGGGCTTTCCTTCGAGGGCAGGCTCTTCAATACGTGTAGCCCACAACCAGAGTGTGGAGATAATGGCTACGACGAGGAATATGGCAAACAGCACTCGCCACGACAGGCCTCCTTCGGGGATGACTTGAGTGGCGCCCCACATGGCCAGATAAGGAGCAGAGAACGAGGCGATGGCCTTCACGAACTGTCCGAAAGTAAGCGTAGAAGCCAAGTTGCCGCCACCCATGACGGTGGAGACCAGTGGATTGAGCGAAGTCTGCATCAAAGCATTTCCGATGCCTAAAAGCGAAAAGGCTACGAGCATGATGCCGAAGTTCTCGCCGAATATCGGCAACAGCAGCGAAAAGGCAGTAACGACGAGGGAGAGCAGCACGGTCTTCTTGCGACCGATCTTGTTCATCAACATACCGGTGGGTACGCTGAAGATAAGGAACCAGAAGAAGACGAGAGACGGGAAGATGTTCGCCACGCTGTCGGAGAGCGCAAGATCTTCCTTTACATAGTTGGAGGCGATGCCTACCAGGTCCACGAAACCCATGCAGAAGAAGCAGAGCATCACGGGGATGATGGCGAATTTACTTGTCTTGGACATG
>JAILFY010000094.1 GCA_024697285.1 Bacteroidaceae bacterium | reverse complement strand
CTGGAGGTCGGCATTGCCACTCTTCTCGCGGGCCAACTGCAGCGCCTCCTCTGCATTCTCTGCGACGACATAACCGCCCGTGGGCAGATACCAAGCGGGTATACGATGTCCCCACCACAACTGACGGCTGATGCACCAGTCCTTGATATTCTCGAGCCAGTGGCGATAGGTGTTCTTGTATTTGGCGGGATAGAACTGGATATCATCGTTCATGACGGGAGAGAGAGCGATATCTGCCAGGTGTTCCATCTTCAGGAACCACTGCATAGAAAGCTTAGGTTCGATGGGCACACCCGTGCGCTCGCTGCAACCTATCTTGTTGTCATAGTTCTCTATTTTCTCCATGAGTCCTGCTGCCACCATGTCTTCGGCAATCTGCTTGCGGCAGGCAAAGCGCTCAGTAGCGACGTATTTCTGGAGGTCGATGGCAATGCCTTCGACATCGTAGCCGCCTGCCTTACTTGCCTCGAGAGCTGTCTGCTGGGCTGTGGCGATACGCTCGCTGAGGGTAGCGTCGTCATTGAAAATATCAATGGCCTCCAGGTTATATTTCTCACCTAACATATAGTCATTGACATCGTGTGCAGGAGTGACCTTCAGACAACCCGTACCGAACTCGATATCCACGTAGTCGTCCTCGATTACGGGAATCACACGACCCACCACAGGCACTATGACCTTGTGGCCCTTCAGCCACTGGTTCTTCGGGTCGTTTGGGTTGATGCACATGGCCACGTCACCCATGATGGTCTCGGGACGTGTGGTAGCAACTACTGCATAGTAGCCGCGTTCATCCTTGTGAACGACATTCCCCTCGGAGGCATCCACGGCGGCAGAGCTGTCGATGTCAGCGAGGTAATATTTCATGTAGTAGAGCTTCGTGTGCTCTTCCTTATATACAACTTCCTCGTCGGAGAGGGCGGTGAGGGCCTTGGGGTCCCAGTTGACCATGCGAACGCCTCGGTAGATAAGGCCCTTGCGGTAGAGGTCCACAAACACCTTGATGACACTCTCTGAGCGCACCTCGTCCATGGTGAAGGACGTGCGGTCCCAGTCGCAGGAGCAACCGAGTTGGCGCAACTGCTTCAGGATGATACCTCCGTGCTCCTCGGTCCAGGCCCAGGCGTGCTTCAGGAACTCTTCACGGGTGAGGTCGGTCTTCTTGATGCCCTGTTCAGCCAAGCGGTTGACGACCTTAGCCTCCGTAGCAATACTTGCATGGTCCGTTCCGGGAACCCAGCAAGCGTTCTTTCCCTCCATACGAGCATGGCGGACGAGGATGTCCTGAATCGTCTCGTTGAGGACGTGTCCCATGTGGAGCACACCCGTAACGTTGGGTGGCGGGATGACGATGGTGTAAGGCTCACGGCCATCGGGCTTAGAGCTGAAGAGTTTGTTGTCCAGCCAGTACTGGTACCACTTACCCTCGACTTCGGCGGGGGAGTATTTGCTTGCTAATTCCATTCTTTATGCTTTTTCTTGTTTTTTTGCTTCGTTCCAAATGGCGTCCATCTCCTCGAGTGTCATCTCGGTGAGAGGCTTGCCGATGCGTATACTGTGTTCCTCAAGATAGGTGAAACGGCGGATGAACTTGCGGTTGGTGAGTTCGAGGGCATTGTCGGGGTTGAGTTTGTACAAACGGGCTGCATTGATGACGCTGAAGAGGAAGTCTCCCAGTTCTGCCGTACTCTTCTCCTTGTCCTCGCGGGCGAGTTCCACTTCCAGTTCGCCCATTTCCTCACGCACCTTGTCCCATACGTCCTCGCGCTTGGCCCAGTCAAAACCAACACCGCGAGCCTTGTCCTGAATACGATAGGCTTTGATGAGCGAAGGCAGGGCTTCGGGCACTCCACTGAGCACGCGTTTGTTGCCACCCTTCTCCTTCACCTTCAGCTGTTCCCAGTTCTGGAGCACTTCGTCCACGGTGATCTCGCCTTTCTCTATGCGCTCCGCTTCAGGACCATAGACATGGGGATGACGATAGATGAGTTTGTCGCAGAGTTTGTTGCAGACATCAGCGATGTCGAAGTCACCGGTCTCCGAACCAATCCGAGCATAGAAGACTATGTGCAGAAGCACATCGCCCAGTTCCTTGCAGATCTCTGCCTTGTCGTCCTTGATGAGGGCGTCGGCCAACTCATAGGTCTCCTCTATCGTGTTTGGACGCAGGCTTTCATTAGTTTGCTTGCGGTCCCATGGACACTTCGTTCGAAGATCGTCCATGACATCCAGCAAGCGGCCGAAAGCCTCCATTTTCTCTTCTCTCGTATGCATACTTTTGCGAATTTGGGTGCAAAGTTACAAATAAAAGATGAATGCGCGCGCACGAAAGTGTAAAAAAAGCAAGCGACCTGCACAATTTCTTGTGCAGGTCGCCCTATTTCAAGACTTTTTGTAAGGTCTAGTACTTATTTGATAAGCACTTTATGTCCATTCTTCACATAGATACCGCTCTTCAGACGGCCCTGGATCTGGATGCCTTGCAAGTTGTAGACTTTGCCATCACCCTTGGTGGAGGAAATCACATCCTTCACGCCATCGAGCTCACCGCTTCTCCAATTTTCAGGTTTCTCCACACCATAGTATGTGAGACGGAAGTTGTCCACAACTGTCCAGTCACCAATAACACCATCGCGTTCCTTGGAAATCGCAATCAACAGACCATCGGCGGGATTGGTTACCTCTGTGAGGATCTCAGTCTTGTAGAAACCCATCTGGAACCAATTGACAGCCTCGGAAATCCAATAGGGGAATTCTCCAATGTACTGCGGATCGCCATAAGTATCATCCTCTTCGTTATAACGTCTTGCAGTGCTGCGATTACCCAAACCGGGCATAAGATCTACGCCAGCAGTGATGTTGGGCAGAAGAGCATAGGCATCTTCGCTCGTGTCAGAAGTGTAGAGTTCAGCAGCTTGCACGGGCTCGTAGTTCTCATCGAGAGCCTTACCTTCTGCGTATTCCAGAATCTGATTGGCATGGTCGCCATCGCGATAGTAACCGGTGCAACTGATTTTATACCATCCTACAGGAAGGTCATAGATGTCCTGTGTCAGATTGAAGGAAGCCTTGTTCCAACTCTCGTAGGCAAAGTCTGGATAGTTATTGCCACGTCCCCAGATGGTTCCCGTATCATTGCCGTTATCATCTTGATTGCAAATCCACAGACTTGCATCGTCACGCTGGTTGAAGTTCGGGCAGGAGATATAGAACGAGGCATCAACAGGATGTGTGGCGTCAACGTCGTCGCCCAGCAGGAGGTCTTCGCGGTCGGCTTTGCTGACCAGTTTCCACTGGTTGTTGGGATCATCAGCACCCTTCATATCGGTGTGAACGATGCAATAGCTGCCTGCCTGGTAACCGAGATAGCCGTCGGTCACATTGCCTTCTTCGTCCGTAAGGCTGCGAGCAATGGTATATACTCCGGGTTTGCCTTCCACGGGTTTGAAGCACCACGGGTCGCGGGCGGGAGTATCTACATAGCCATTATAACCGAGATATTCAGATTCACCACCATTGGGAAGGTGTGTGTTGATTACGAAGCTATCAGTTTCCTCATGAGCTACCAGAGTGCAAAGCTGACCAGGGAAGCCCACTACTGTGTGAGTACCCCAATCTTCACCACCACAGAGGAAGCGCTGAGCGCCAACATTGTAGAGATAGAAGTCATTGTCGCGCATTTCAGGATCGCCAGCACTGGGTACATTACCCTTGAACACATCGGGATGAGTCTCGACCTTCAAGAGCTTACGGGCAACACGGAGACTGCCAAGAGCATCGGTTACATCGCGGAGTTCAGCTGCGTTATCGGCCTTTGTCCTAGCAGCAGAAATGATGTCAGCAGCTACACCTTCTTCTTCTGCAAATGTAGCAGTGGCCTTCAAGAATGCATAGTTCTCAATGGCTGAATTGGTACTGTTAACAGCATTCTGAAGGTCATTGGCTGCTGCTTGGAGTTCTGCAACATCCTCAGTAGCAAGTACCGCCTGAGCCGCATCATATGCCGTGAAGAAGAAAGGAGGTGTCCACTGACCTTCACTGGCAGCCTTGATTTCATCTGCACCTGCAACAGCCACATTCATAGCTTTCGTTACTGCCAATGCACTCTGAATGGTAGTTGCAGCAACTGCAATAGCCTTAGCATCGGTCGTTTCCAGTGCTGCCTTACCATCAGCAATGGCTTTAGCGAGAGCAGCAAGCTGAGAGCCCTCGTAGGCCTCTGCTTCATCAATTGTCTTCTTAAGATTTTCCTTCACCTCATCAATGTCCACATCTGAGCCATAGTAAGTAAGATTGAAGTTGTCGAATACGAGCCAGTCGTCGCCGACATCGGAATCTTTGCGGACTCCAATACGCAATGTACCATCGGTCACCACCACCTTCAGTTCCGGATTCTGATAGTAACCGAGCCAAAAACCGTTGGAAGCGCGAGGAAGCGCTTGACCACCATCGCCGGGCACCACGTAAGTTCCTGCATAGTCGGGGTACACATCAGGAATAGTTTCTGTCAGGCCATTGTCACAAATGGACATGAAGGGGGCTGTCATATCATTGGCAAAATAGAAGCCACGGATAACCTCAGTACCTGAATCATGTTTCTCGGCAACACCACTGGTGGAACCGTCGCGATAATAACCTTGAACAGTAAGGCCATAAGTACCGTTTGGAAGGTCCTTGATTACCTGATAATATTCGCCTACACCACGGCTCCAGCACTCCGCTGCGCGGTTGGGACGCCAACCCTGGTTGAAGGCAACACCAGAGCCAGAGCCTGTGATTTCGTTTACCCAAGCGGCATTACGCTCGTCGGCATTTGCAAAATCCCAACCCTGGATAAGCCAGGTGGCATCTTTCGGGTTGTCTTTTGAAGCAGTTTCCAGGTCTGCCATACGCTCGGCCTTGCTTACGAGCTGCCATGTGACGCCATCACCCATTATAAAGTCCAAATACCAACGACTGTTCTCCTCATCCCAAGCAACTTGCATCACACCATTACCATTATCGCAGGTAATCTCATAGCCATTCTCAACCAAAGAGGAAGGAGTGAACTCCCAGGCTGTGAGATCCTGACCAGTATCCAAGTAACCACAAGCAGTCGTATTGGTGCCATTGACACTATGATTGTTGCCAAAGCGAGGATTAATCTGATAGCCGCCATCGGGCAACTTAGATAGAATAACGTCAAATCCATGGACATCTGCCTGAGCATAAGTCGTCCAGAAATCAAGTTCCTTACGATTGTTCTGGAACCAAAGCCCCGTCTCTACATTATAGAGGTAGAAGGTGTCGGTTTCTTCGGGCAGAGCCTGACCTGTCCAAGGAGACTCCGTCATCAGTTGCGGCTGCGCCTGCCCAGCCATCCCTGTCAAGAGGCTCAGCGCCAAGAGTAAAGTTTTCTTTTTCATACGTTTTTTTGTTTTAGGTTTGTATTAGAGTTTACTGCTTTTCTGTCGTTAGTCAAATGTAGAATGCTGATTAGACGCTGCAAATGTACACTTATTTGCAATATTTTTTAGCAAAACTTTGTTCAAAGAAGGAAAATAGTTCGTCAAACACCTCATCACGCGTTCTTGTGGTTGCGAAGATACACAGAGTTCGTCAGAAAAACAAAAATAATAGTTCAAAAAAAACAAATGCAGACCAAAATAGACTTAGTTTCCCCCATCTTTACTTTTTTTCTTGAATTTTCGTGTCACATTATTCCATTTTTTATTACCTTTGCGCAAAGAACAATTCATCACGTATGCAGTTCAACCTTTTCATCGTATAGCTACCCACCAATGAAACCACAGCGTCTCTACACCTTATTAATATATATAAGTGTGTCCCTTCTTTCTCTGACCGCTCAGGCCAGTCGTTTGCCCTTCAAGAGTTATATGGCCGTAGATGGTCTTTCGGACAACTCTGTGTTGTGTGGCTTGCGCGACAGCTATGGTTTCATGTGGTTTGGCACCTCCAACGGTCTGAACTGCTTCGACGGGCAGCACAACACTGTTTACCGGAACATGGTCAGCAGCGACGTGTCCTTCGAGAACAATCTCATCACCTCGCTTCTGGAGCAGGATGATGATATCTGGTTTGGCGGTTCCTTTGGTCTCTATGTGTACCACCGCCAGCAGAACACTTTCACCCGCTTCCGTGTGAAGACGAAATATGGCGTCGTCATCAGTTCCACCGTGCAACATATGGACCGGACGCCCAACGGCCTCGTCTGGATCTGCACTTTGGGACAAGGTATCTTCTTCTACGACACCAAGAGTGGCACCCTCCTCCAGGACAGCCGCCACAACGCCTTCATAACAGATATGGTGCTGGCCTCCGACGGGCGTGTCTATCTCACCACCCTGGACGGACACCTCATGGTCTACAGCACGGACGGACACTACGAGCGTCAATACACCATTCCGGACTACGTTTCGGACAAGAGTCGAACGAGCATCGCACGCGTTGCCACACGCCTCTATGTAGGGTGTGACCAAGGTTTGTACTGCCTGAACACCCAGACAGATGCCTTAGAACCGGTGTCCATCACCTTGGATGCAGGTATCAGAAGTCTGTTAGATAAGAATGGGAGCCTGCTACTCGGCACGGAACATGGCTTGTACTCCTTCGATGTATCGACATCCGAAACCTGCCGCTTAGATGATCCCGCCACAGGGAAAGGGCTCAGCGATGACCTCATCAATGAGTTGCTGACAGACGTCGATGGCACACTGTGGGTTCTTACCGAACATGGCGGCGTCTGCTATCAGGCAGCGTCTCCCGAAAATATGGAGGTGATAAACCTGCCTGCGAAATCGAATGAGAATGCACGGAATATGGTCCGGGCTTTCATCGCCCGGCCCGATGGCAGTGCGTGGATTGGTGCAGACGCAGGCTTGTATCTCTACTCTCCTTTCCAGGGAACCACCGTCCAACCCCAGTTACTTCCCCAGATGCCGGGCGAAGTGAATGCACTCCTGAGCGATGGAGACGACTTGTGGGTAGGGACACAACATGATGGTCTGTTCGTCGTCAACACCCTCACGGGCAGCCGTCGCCACTATGTATATTCGGACGACCGCCCCTACACATTACCCAGCAATGCCGTCAGATGCCTTCTGCGCACTCGCTCCGGCGACATCTATGTCGGCACGAGTTGGGGACTGCGCCGCTTCGACCGTAAGACGGAACAGTTCATGGGATTCCTGGAAATCAATTCCATGACTGCTTTCGTGAGCCTCACCGAAGACACACAAGGAAACATCTGGGCTGCCAGTGCCAACCACGGATTATTCTGCAAGAAACGTGGGTCCTCGTCGTTCACAAACTACGTGACACAATCGAACGACGAACACTCATTGCCGAGCAACGCCCTGACCTGCGTCTACTGCGACCAAGGAGGCACCGTATGGGTGGCAGTGAAAGAAGGAGGGTGCTGCCGGTACAACGCGCAGGACAACACCTTCGAACGCTTCAGTGTTTCCGACCCCCTATTAGCCCAGCAACGCATCTATTTCTTCCAGGAAGATGCTCAACAGGTCCTATGGCTGGGCACTGAGAATGGGCTCATTCGCATCGAAGCGGACCGCGAACATTTCTCCGAGGCCGTGAGCTTTCCCGACGACAAGCAACGGGAACAGAAACCCTACAATGCTGTATGCCGCCTCTCCGACGGACAGATACTCATGGGCAGCAACGGCAATCTCCTCTCGATGAACCCTACTCGTTTCCAACTGTCGCCCAAGCCCCGTCCCGTGTATATCATCGCTCTGAGCTTACCTTACGTGGCAGATGGCAAGAAAGAGCTGGCCAACAAAGGTTTGGATCATCCTCTCTATACTTCTGAGCGCATCAACCTGACATACTCCGACAACAGTTTCACCCTTCATTTTGCCTCGCCTTGTTTCAATCATCGGCGACAACTGCGATATGAATACATGCTGAAAGGTTTTGACAAGGCTTGGGCTCGTGGGACGGAGAATGCCGAAGCGACTTATACCAATATGCCGCCAGGGACCTACGAGTTCCTCCTGCGTGAGGCCGGCAATGAGGATGCCGAGAGCTATGCACGTCTTCGCCTTACGGTGATGCCACCCTGGTACCGCACAACCTGGGCCTACGGCGTATATGTCATCCTCTTCTTCATTGCTCTTTTCTTCAGCCTACGCAGGGCCAATCGCACCTTCAGACGTCGCTACGACAAACGGATGGAGGAGTTCCGCCTCACCCAGGAGAAAGAGAACTTCCAGTCGAAGATCAACTTCTTCATCAACCTCGTTCATGAAATTCGCACACCGCTCAGTCTGGTCAGTCTGCCCCTGGAACAGATGGAGGATGGCGAACTCAGCGAAGAGAACCGTCGCCATGTAACCAGCATACGACGTAACATGAATTACCTATTAGGAATCACCAACCAACTGCTGGACTTCCAGAAAGCAGAGAACGGCAAAGTCATCCTGAACCTCACCAACTGCAATATCGCCCAACTGATGCAGAAGGTGTGTAGTCAATTTGATGATGCCATGCAAGCCCAGGGCAAACGACTCCAACTGCAAGTTCCCGAACAACCTATCGTAAGCGCGCTGGACACGGACAAGGTTACCAAGATGCTGATGAACCTGCTGGGCAACGCCATGAAATATGCTCGCACGGAAGTCATCCTGCGACTGGAACAAACAGACGATGAGCACTTCCGCATCTCTGTTATCGACGATGGTCCAGGAATTCCCAAGAGCGAACGCGAGCATATCTTCGACGTCTACTATCAGATAGCGGGCGACGACACAGCGGCCACCCTCGGCACTGGCCTTGGACTGGCCTATGCAAAGATGCTTGCCAGGGCTCACGATGGAGATCTGGATGAGGTGGATTCCATTGGCGGAGGCTCCAACTTCATGCTCACCCTGCCCATCA
The DNA here is from genome assembly GCA_024697285.1 of Bacteroidaceae bacterium. Taxonomy (GTDB): domain Bacteria; phylum Bacteroidota; class Bacteroidia; order Bacteroidales; family Bacteroidaceae; genus Physcousia. The sequence goes on along the minus strand of JAILFY010000094.1, from coordinate 1,904 downwards.
AGAGAAGCAACACCACTGCCACGTCGCCACTTCAGGAATCTATCATTTCTGCGGCAGACCCCGCTCTGCCCGAAGAATCTCAAGCAGATTCTGATGCCTCTACTTCCACCGCCGGTTCTTTTGGCGAACAACAGACCAAAACGGGCACCTCCCATCGCATCTTGGTCGTAGAGGACAACGAAGAGCTCCTCAACTCCATCTGCGAGGGACTGCGCAAGTGGTATCGAGTCCTGAAAGCCCGCAACGGTGAAGAAGCTCTCGAAGTACTGCGATACCACGACGTTGATATCGTGGTCAGTGATGTTATGATGCCACGAATGGACGGCAACGAGCTCTGTCGCACTATTCGTTCGGACATCAACTTCTCCCACCTGCCCGTCATCTTGCTCACAGCAAAGACTGCCGTGGAAGCTAAGGTGGAGGGAATGCAAAGCGGTGCCGACATTTATCTGGAGAAGCCATTCTCCATGAAGCAGCTCCACCTGCAGATTCAGAACATTCTCCGCATGCGTCAGAACTTCCACCAACGAATGCGCCAACTCGATGGAATGGTGCTCCCGGAGGAGAATACCAGGGAATATGGTCTGAATGAACAAGACCAGAAATTCCTGCTGCGTCTGACGGAGCTCATAGAACAGAACCTGCGCGACGAGGAGTTCTCCATCGACGTGCTGGCCGAACAGATGAATATGAGCCGCAGCAGCTTCTACCGCAAAATCAAGGCACTAACGGACCAGACACCCATAGACTACCTGAAGACCCAACGTCTGGAGCGCGCTGCACAACTCATTCGCAAAGGCGAACGAATCACAGAAGTAGCCTCGCAAGTAGGTTTCACTTCCAGCAGCTATTTCGCCAAGTGCTTCAGAGCCAAGTATGGAGTACTGCCCAAAGAGTATGCAGCCAGTGAGCAAGAATAGAACATAATTATTACTCTCCGGTAAATCTTTTTTGCAAATTAATTGGGGGCTGTTACTTACATGAAGTATCAGCCCTTTTGATTATCATTTCCCCCTCTCCCTTAGCTTGATTGCTCCGCGGTCCGCCCCCAGCGATTCCCCCTCTCCCTTGGCTTGATTGCGCCTCGGTCCGCCCCCGGCGATTCCCCTCCTCCCCGCGAAAAATGTTGTTCAGAATAAACTACATACTACATGAAAATGGTGAAAAATGGACTTCTCAATAAAATTTCATGTAGTATGTAGTTTATTCTGAACAACATTTTCCGCTGAAACGTTCTTTTGCCACATATGATGACAGCAGACAGGATGAGAAAATGTCATCTACAACTACATGCGTTTATCAACACGAAGCTTCGTCTTCGCCAACACGAAGCTTCGTCCTCGCCAACACATATATTCGTCTTTGCCAACACATATATACGTCTTCGCCAACACGTATATACATCTTCGCCAACACATATATACGTCTTCGCCAACACGTATATACATCTTCCCCAACACGTATATACATTTTCGCCAACACATATATACGTCTTCGCCAACACGTATATTTCGCCAACACATATATACGTCTTCGCCAACACGTATATAAAATGCAACTATGTCAATTTTCCCAAAACGAGCAGTTATGCCCATGCTTTCCAGTCCAGCTAAGTGGCTGCTACTGGAGGGAATCGAGGTTGCAACTCCTGGCGGGGAACGGGATTGCTGCTACCGAAGAGGAACGAGGTTGCAACTGCAGAAGGGAAACGAGGTTGCAACTGCTGGAGGGGAACGGGGTCGCAACTGCAGGAGAGGGAACTGGATTGCTGCTACCGAAGAGGGACGGGACTGCAACGACTAGAGAAGAAAGGGATTGCAACTACTGGAGGGGAACAGGATTACCAAAGACTGGCAATCCATCGTCACCCCACGTCACAGTCCCCAGGAATATAGATCTGTTTT
>JAILFY010000013.1 GCA_024697285.1 Bacteroidaceae bacterium | reverse complement strand
CTTGAAGTTAGGAGAAATCTCCATGCGCATGATATTAAGACCAATTTTGGATTGAGGCCCATAGAGAAGTCTCACGGGTTGAGTGTCGGTGCCAAATGGGCACATGGCGCCATCGCAACAGGCGGCACCGAAGCCCGTCACCGTCTGATAGCGGGTGTCGTTCACCGTCACCGTCACAGAAAGTGCGCGGGCTATTGTGGCTGTTGCCAGCAAACACAGAAATGCAAAAATTTGTTTCATAAAAATAGGTTAGGTTTCGAATAGATATTGGATAATTAAAGGTGAAGAGGACGAATAAGAGCAAAGCAGGAGCGCAGAGAAGCGCGGGGCACAGAGACAGATGGGTTCGCTAAAATGCGCTGGGCTTCAGGTCGAGGCCCGTGTGCTCGTTGAGGCCAAACATGAGGTTCATGTTCTGCATGGCCTGCCCGCTGGCGCCCTTGAGGAGGTTGTCGATAATGCTGGTGACGAGCAATTTATCTTCGAACTTCTGCACGTGGACGAGAGCCTTGTTGGTGTTGACGACCTGCTTAAGGTCGATGTCACGATCTACGTAGTGCGTGAAGGCAGCAGACTCATAGAACTGACTGTACATCTTCACGATGTCTTCCTCGGGCAGGTTGGGGTCTATGCGCACCACCTCGGTGCAGAAGATGCCTCGGGGGAAATCACCGCGATAGGGAATGAAGTTCACGGCAGCGGCAAAGCCTGGTTGGAGCTGAGCGAGGGACTGCCGAATCTCGGGTACGTGCTGATGGCGGAATGCCTTGTAGATGCTGATGTTGTCGTTGCGCCAGGAGAAATGGGTGGTGGCGCCGGGTTTGACGCCCGCCCCGGTGGAACCGGTGATGGCGTTGACCATGATGTCGTCGTGCAGCAGCCAGTTGGCCGCCAGCGGGAGGAGTCCGAGCTGGATGGCGGTGGCGAAGCAGCCGGGGTTGGCGATGTGGCGAGCGTGCTGGATCTGCTCGCGGTTGAGTTCCGGGAGCCCATAGACGTAGTCGTGGTCGGGTGCGGCCAGACGGAAGTCCTGGGCAAGGTCGATGATGCGGACGTTATTGGGCACAGGGTGCTCCGCCAGGAACTCGGCACTCTTGCCGTGGCCCATGCAGAGGAAGAGTACGTCGATGGACTTCAGCGGCAGGCGGTCGGTGAAGCGAAGGTCGGTCTCGCCGAGCAGCCCCTCGTGGACGTCGGTGATGAAGTTCTTGGCGTTGCTGGTGCTGTGGACGAAGGTGATCTCCACATCGGGATGGTGGAGAAGCAGGCGGAGGAGTTCTCCCGCCGTGTAGCCTGCGCCACCGATAATTCCTACTTTTATCATGTGCTAAAGGGTTCAGAGTCAGTCTTGTGGCATGATGAGCCAGAGAACGAGATATACGATGCCTCCGCAGAAGGCGGTGCCGATGGTGAGGACAACCCAGATGAGTCGCAGCAGTTCAGCATCCCATCCGAAGTACTCGGCAATGCCTCCGCAGATGCCAGCAATCCATTTGTTCTGACGGGAGCGTGTCAGTCGGTTTTTTCTCATCGTTGTTCGTCTTTATGTGTTCCGTAGTAAACTCGCAGGGGAGTGGAAAGAACTTTAATGAAGCCCTTGGCCTCGTCGGCAGTCCAGCCCGTCTGTGTCTCGCCATATTCGCCCAGCTTGGATTTAGTGAGGTCGTTGGGGCTGTCGACGCCTACGGTTTCGAAGCCGAAGGGGCGCAACTTGAGGATGGCGGTGCCGGTGACGTGGCGCTGGGAAGAGGCGAGGAAGGCCTCGATGTCCGGCATAACGGGTTCGAGGTACTGGCTCTCGTGGAGGAACATGCCGTACCAGTTGCCGAGTTGGTCCTTCCAGTACTGTTGCCATTTGGAGAGGGTGGATTTCTCGAGCAGACGATGGGCCTCGATGATGAGCTTGGGAGCTGCGGCCTCGAAACCTACGCGTCCCTTGATGCCGATGATAGTGTCGCCCACATTGGCATCGCGCCCGATGGCGTAGCTGGCGCCAATCTCTTCGATGTGCTGAATGGCGGCGATGTGGTCGTCGAAGTGCTGTCCGTTGACACCCACGATTTCTCCTTCCTCAAATTCAATCTTGAGCAGTGCTTCGGGCTCCGGTGCAGTGACGTGCTTCAGGTAAGCCTCTTCGGGCAGCCCCTGGGTGGCGTCGAGCAGTTCGCCGCCGCAGATGCTGGTTCCCCAGATGCCCACATTATAGGAATACTTCAGCTTTGCGAAGTCAGCGGAGAACCCATGTTCGTTGAGGTAGTCCACCTCCTCTTTGCGCGTCAGTTTCTTGTCGCGGGTGAGGGTGATAATCTCCACTCCGGGCGCCATCACGAGGAAGGTCATGTCGAAGCGTATCTGGTCGTTGCCTGCACCGGTGGAGCCGTGGGCGATGGCGTCGGCACCAATCTCGCGTGCATAGCGGGCGATGGCTATGGCCTGGAAGATACGCTCGCTGGAAACGGAGATGGGGTAGCAGTTGTTGCGGAGAACATTGCCGAAGATCATGTACTTGAGCGATTTCTCGTAGTATTCCTGGGTGACGTCCAAGGTCACGTACTTCGTGGCTCCGAGCTTGTAGGCATTCTCTTCGTTGGTGCGCAGTTGCTCGGCGCTGAATCCGCCCGTGTTGGCGCAGGCGGCGTGCACTTCATAGCCCATTTCGTGGGCGAGGTACATGACGGTGTAGGATGTGTCGAGTCCACCGGAGAAGGCGACGACGACTTTCTTTTTCTGTTCCATAGTGTATGTGATGTTATTGTGATGTCTTTTTGTGTTTATCTATAAATAAGACGTAACCTAATGGAGATTGCGGATTAATCTCTGAACTCCTGACTGTTGATGGCTTGTCCCTCGAGTCGGTGGATGCGGTCGATGACGTCCTGTGGAATCTTGGCGGGGAGGTGTTCCTCGGGGTCGAAGAGCATGGCTGTGCAGATGCAGAACTTGCGGTTGCGCTCGCGAAGAACATTGATGTTCACGCATCCTTCGCAGCCTTTCCAGAAGGCTTCGTCGTCCGTGAGGTCGTCGAAGGTCACGGGCAAGTAGCCCAGTTGGGTGTTCATCTTCATGACGGCTTTGCCGCTGGTGAGGGAGAATATCTTGGCGTGCGGCCAGCGGATGCGTGCCAGCGAAAAGGTCATGTCCTTGATCTTCTTGGCCAGTCCGAGTCCGCGGAACTTCGGGTGTACAATGAGTCCGGAGGTGGTGACATATTGCTTGTTGCCCCACGTCTCGATGTAGCTGAAGCCAGCAAACTCATCGCCACAGATAGCGATAACGGCTTTGGCCTCTCGCATCTTGGTGGCCACGTACTCATGTGTTCTTTTGGCGATGCCAGTGCCGCGCACTTTGGCAGCCTCTTCTATGGTCTGGAGGATGGTGTCGACGTAGCGTTCATGGCTCTCGTCGGCAACGAGAATCTGGATGTCCTCCATCTTTATGTCTTTTGTTTCTTCCATGTTGTTCCTGAAAGGGAATCTAATAATAATGTGTCTGTATGAGAAAAAATAATGTGTCTGTATGAGAATAGAGAGTACCCAGGGGCTCAAGGTTCCCGGTTGACGGGAGTGATGAGGTTGAGGCGGTTGAGCAGCATCTGCCTGTCGGTGTTCTCGGCCAGCACCATGAAAATGGTGTCGTCGCCCGCCACGGTGCCCAGAATCTCCTGGAACTTGGCGTTGTCGATATCGTAGGCCACGTGCGAGGCATGTCCTGGCGGTGTGCGGAGGACCGCCATGTTTCCGCTGAATTTCACGGAAAGAGTGCCGAGGCGATTCAGCTGCTGGACGGTCATGTGGGTGTCGCTGACCCGCTGATAGCGCCGCTGCTCGGGCAACATATATACCAAAAGTCCATCCTTGTTGGTCCCCTTGGTGATATGGAGCTGGCGCAGGTCCCGGGAGAGAGTGGCCTGAGTGGTGGGGAAGCCCGCTCGCTCGAGTTCGCGAAGCAGCTCGTCCTGGGTGCTCACTTCCTGACTGGAGACTATCATTTTCACGACCTCCAGGCGGGTGTCCTTGTCGTTCATCATAGAGAAAACTGTTTTTCTGAAGAAGAGAGATGGGGGTACCCCCATTAGCGAGCGCAAAGGTATGAATATTTTTCCAAATGGCTGCATAAATAGCCTTTTTTTTGAATATTTCCACCAAATTCTGCATATTTTGAGCCGTAAACCTGCATATTATTTCACTTTTATGTATCTTTGCGGGCGGAAAACTGAAACGGAACGTAAAGATGACGACAGATGCACTTTATCAGATATACCTGGCCCACTCCGAGGTGACGACGGACAGCCGTCGCTGTCCGGCAGGTAGCATGTTCTTTGCCCTGAAGGGCGAGTCTTTCGATGGCAACCGCTTCGCTGCACAGGCGCTGGAAGCAGGTGCTGCAGTGGCTGTGGTGGACGATGGCAGTGTGGTTCCCGCTGGCGAGCAACTGACGACGGCCGATGGAATGGGACATTACATAGTGGTGCCCGATGTGCTACGGACCTTGCAGGCTCTGGCGGCCCACCACCGGAGGCAGTTCCGGGGACCGGTGGTGGAGGTGACGGGAACCAATGGCAAGACGACGACCAAGGAACTGCTGGCCGCGGTGCTGAGTAAGAAATATAAGGTACTCTACACCCAGGGAAACCTCAACAACCATATTGGAGTGCCTCTGACCCTTTTGCGACTGAGGTTGGACCAACATGAAGTGGCTGTCGTGGAGACAGGTGCCAACCACCCTGGCGAAATCCGTCAGCTGGCAGAAATCGTGGACCCCGACTATGGCCTCGTGACCAATGTGGGACGAGCCCATCTGGAGGGCTTTGGTTCCTTCGACGGAGTGAAACGCACCAAGGGGGAACTCTATGACTATCTGAAGGCGAAATCCAGCGGGCGGCTCTTCGTGAACGAGAGTAACTACGACCTGCAAGACATGCTCGTGAAACGAGGTATAGATATAGACACGGAGAAATGCATCACTTATGCCAGGGAACAAGCGCTGACGATGACATGGAACTGCGAGGGCGACGTAGTGGACTGTTCGCCCTGGCTGCGCATGTGGTGGCGCCCCAAGTACGGAGCCCAGCAGGTGGTACAGACTCACCTCATCGGAGCCTACAACGCGGATAATGTTCTGGCGGCCATCTGTGTGGGGCTGCACTTTGATGTGGAACCTGCTGCGATCTCTGCGGCCTTGGAAGCTTATGTGCCCAGTCTTGGCCGGTCGGAGTACCGACGTACGGAACGTAACGAACTGATAGTGGACGCCTACAACGCTAACCTCACGTCGATGTTGGCGGCGCTGGATAATTTCCAGCGAATCAGTCATCCACATAAGATGCTTGTCCTCGGGGATATGAAGGAACTGGGCGCTGCCAGCAAGGAGTCGCACCAGCGAGTGGCAGATGCGGCGCTGGAGAGTGGGGCAGAGGTGGCCTGGTTTGTGGGCGAGGCTTTTTCCGAATGTCTTGGCGAGATGAAGATGTCCGAACATGTGGAGGTGAGGACGTTCGAGGATGTGGCGGCGGTGAAGCGTGCGCTGGAAGAAGAGACACCTGCAGGGAAACTGATACTCATAAAAGGTTCCAACAGCACCCGACTGCATCAGCTGCCAGAATTGCTATGAAGATAGTCTGCGACGATAAAATACCATACATCCAAGGTCCGCTCCAGGAGTTGGCAGATACGCTGGTCGTGAAGCCTGGCAAGGACATCACACCGGAGGATGTGAGAGACGCTAATATAATAGTGGTACGCACGCGCACGAGGTGTGATGCCTCTCTCCTCCAAGGTTCCGATGTCCGATTGGTGGTGACAGCAACCATAGGGTATGATCATCTGGACACCAGGTGGATGGAGGAACATGGTATCAGTTGGGCTAATTGTCCTGGGTGCAATGCCACGAGTGTAGGGCAGTATGTGCGCAACAGTCTGCTGGCACTGCGGCAGGATCGAGGTCTCGATCTGACAAACTGCACCTTGGGTGTCGTGGGAGTCGGTCACGTGGGACGGGCGGTGCTTGATGCCGTGGGCTCTCTTGGGTTGCGTTCGGTGATGGTCAACGACCCTCCGCGGGAGGCGGCAGGCGATGTGGCCCCCGTGGAAGGTGGATGGAGTACCCTGGAACAAATCTGCCAGCAAGCCGATATACTGACGTTCCACACCCCGCTGACAGAAGCAGGCCCCTGGCCCACCTATCACCTCATGGATGACCATTTGTTGCAACAATTTGCGGACAACCATCGAGACACCTCTTGTGTGCTCATCAATGCAGCCCGGGGAGGCGTGGTGGATGAGCAGGCTTTGCTGAGGGTGCTGGAGACTTGTCAGGGAATGGAAGCTGTGGTGGACACCTGGGAACACGAGCCGCAGGTAAACCGCCCATTGCTGCAAAGAGCCTATCTGGCTACACCTCATATTGCTGGTTACAGCGCCGACGGCAAGGCCAATGCAACGCGGATGACGCTGAAACACATCTGCCGGGCTATGGGCAGGGAGATGACTTTTGAGGTCAAGCCTCCTGCACTTCCCGCTGACTGCCGGTTCAGCTCCGAACCTTCGGAAAGAGCCTTACAGCTCTATGATCCACGTGCGGACAGCCGCTTGCTCAAGGCCAAGCCTGCAGAATTCGAATGGCAAAGAGGTCACTATCCATTGCGTAGGGAGTTTGTTGAGATGGTCAAATAGTCTTATTTCTTGCACAAAAGGTATCAATTTGTGCATTAGTACGTACTTTTTTATGGTTTTCTTTGGCTTTTTGGAATTTTTAGCTTACCTTTGCAGCCGCAAAAAAGGAATTGAATTAGTAATCACTTATTAAACACTTTACAACAATGTCTGAAATTGAAAGCAAAGTAAAGGATATCATCGTCGACAAGCTTGGCGTTGATGCAGCTGAAGTTAGTGCAGAAAAGAGTTTCACCAGCGATCTGGGCGCAGATAGCCTCGACACCGTTGAGCTCATCATGAAGTTAGAAGAAGAATTTGGTATTCAGATTCCCGACGAGGATGCAGAGAAGATCACCACCGTCGGCGAAGCTGTTGCTTATATCGAAGCACATCAGTAAGAATAAACATTATTAGGTTGACGAGTTAACAAGTTTACGAGTCGACAAGTTTCTCTGGGAATCTCTTCCCGCTTGTCCACTTGTTCACTCGTTAACTCGTTAATTTTATCTATAAGTATAATCCTATGGAACTTAAAAGAGTTGTAGTGACGGGTATGGGCGCAGTGACGCCTCTGGGGCTTTCTGCCGACGAGACATGGAAGAACATGTTGGCTGGCGTGAGCGGAGCCGCCCCCATCACTCATTTCAATCCCGAGAAATTCAAGTCTCAGTTTGCCTGTGAGGTGAAAGGCTTCAACGCCGAGGACTTCGGGATGGATCGCAAGGAAGCCCGCAAGATGGACCGCTATTGCCAGCTGGCAGTGGCAGCCGCCAAGATGGCCATTGAGAACAGTGGTCTGGATCTGGAGAGCGTGAACAAGAATCGTGTGGGCGTCGTCTATGGTGTAGGCATCGGAGGTATCAAGACCTTTGAAGAAGAGATTCGTGGCTACGAGAAGTCGGCTGCAACGATTGGTCCCCACTTCGGCCCGTTCTTCATTCCCAAGATGATTGCTGACATAGCAGCCGGACACATCAGCATCCTCTATGGCTTCCATGGCCCCAACTATGTGACGACATCCGCTTGCGCTTCGAGCACACATGCGCTGGCCGATGCCTTCAATCTCATTCGTCTGGGCAAGGCCGACGTCATCGTCAGTGGCGGTGCCGAGGCAGCTATCACCGAAGGTGGTGTTGGCGGCTTTAATGCTATGAAGGCCATCTCTACTCGTAACGACGAGCCCGAGAAAGCCAGTCGTCCCTTCAGTGCCAGCCGCGATGGTTTCGTCATGGGCGAGGGCTCTGGTTGCTTGGTTCTCGAGGAACTGGAACACGCCAAGGCCCGTGGCGCACACATCTATGCAGAGTTTGCCGGCGAGGGTATGAGTGCCGACGCCCATCACATCACCGCTTCCCACCCCGAGGGACTGGGCGCTAAGCTCGTCATGCAGAGCGCATTGGAAGATGCAGGCATGAATGCAGATGACATCGACTATATCAATGTTCATGGTACTTCCACTCACGTGGGTGACATCTCCGAAGCCAAAGCTATCAAGGAAGTCTTCGGCGAGTGGGCCTACAAACTGAATATTTCCTCCACGAAGTCTATGACAGGCCACCTGCTCGGTGCTGCCGGAGCGGTGGAGGCCATGGCAAGCGTGATGGCTGTCGAGAACGATATCATCCCGCCGACCATCAACCACGAGGATGATGACCGCGACCCCGAAATCGACTACGACCTGAATTTCACATTCAACAAGGCTCAGAAGCGCACCGTGCGTGCCGCATTGAGCAACACGTTTGGTTTCGGCGGACACAATGCTTGTGTCATCTTCAAGAAATATGTTCCTTAAAGCCAATATTATAGACCGCATAAAGCTCCCCCTGCGCAAGGATAGGGAGCTTTATGCGGCTTTTTATGACATCCTTGGATTCTATCCTCGGCACATCCGGTACTACAAACAGGCTTTGATGCACAAGTCGGTCACCAATGGCCGCAGCCACAAGGATTCGGGTGAGCACAACGAACGGTTGGAGTTCTTGGGGGATGCTATATTGGAAGCAATAACCAGCGATTTGCTCTACCACCGTTTTACGAACAAACGTGAAGGCTTCTTGACCGACACGCGCAGCAAGCTCGTCAAGCGAGAGACGCTGAACCAGTTGGCCCGTGAGATGGGACTGGATCGCCTCATCCACAGCGACGGCCGTTCCACTGCCCACAATAGTTATATGGGCGGCAATGCGTTCGAGGCCCTGGTGGGAGCCATCTACCTCGACCGCGGATATGAGGCTTGCATGTACTTCATGCGCAAACGTATTCTCGGTCAGATGGTGAACCTGGACAAGGTGGCCAACAAGGAGGTGAACTTCAAGTCGAAGCTCATCGAGTGGGCACAGAAGCGACACGTCAACGTGGAGTTCCGGGTAACGGAAGAGCAACGCGAAAAGAACAATTCGCCCGTGTTCATAACACGCATCATCCTCGAAGGACTGGAATGCGAGACGGGCAAAGGATATTCAAAAAAAGAAAGTCACCAAAACGCGGCCTGCGCGACACTGAAGGAAATCAGTGGCAGTCCCGAATTCGTCAGAGCCATCCTGGAGGCACGAGCCCGCCGAGTGGCCCTGGAGCAACAGGAACAAGAAGACGCCTTGGTCACCAAGGTACCACAGGAAGTGGAGGAGACACTGGAATCAGAATAGTCATGAGTCTCACATCTATTATTCGTCCCATACTGCTGCGTCGCTGCAAGGCTCTGGATGCCTATGCCACGCAGGCCGAAGCACTTCAGATGGGGGTGCTTCGTCGGTTGCTGCGAGCAGCGCAGAACACCGAGTGGGGCCAACAACATAACTACGCTACTATCACTACCTATGAGCAGTTCGCCGCTCAGTCCCCGCTTACGGACTACGACGACCTCAAGGCCTATATAGATCGCATGCGCCATGGCGAGGAGGATGTCCTCTGGCCTGGACGTGTGAAGTGGTACGCCAAATCCAGCGGTACCACCAACGACAAGAGTAAGTTCATACCCGTATCGCCTCAGGGACTGAAAGATACACATTATGCAGGAGGCACCGACAGCGTTGTCTGCTACCTGCATGACCATCCCGAGAGCAGGGTCTTCGACGGACGTGCACTCATCCTCGGTGGGTCTCACGCTCCCAACTACAATCTCCCTCATTCTCTGGTGGGTGACCTCAGCGCCATCCTTATAGAGAACATCAATCCCCTGGTGAACCTCGTGCGAGTGCCATCCAAGCAGACGGCATTGCTTAGCGACTTCGAACAGAAGCGCGACCGCATCGCCCAGGAGGCCAGCAAGAAAGATGTCACCAGCCTCAGTGGCGTCCCTTCGTGGATGCTTTCGGTGCTGACACGTGTGCTGGAGGTGACGGGCAAGGAACGCATCGACCAGGTGTGGCCTCATCTGGAAGTGTTCTTCCATGGAGGAGTGGCTTTCACCCCCTATCGCGAGCAGTACCTGCGCCTCATCCAGAGCAGCGGCATGCATTATCTGGAGACCTACAACGCGAGCGAGGGCTTCTTCGGAGTGCAGAACGACCCTGCAGACCCTTCGCTGTTGCTGATGATTGACTATGGAGTATTCTTCGAGTTCGTGGCGATGGATGAGCTGGAGCAGCCGAACCCCAAGGTCGTTCCCCTGTGGGATGTGCAACTGGGGCGCAACTATGCAATGGTGATTTCCACCAGCAGCGGCCTCTGGCGATATATGATAGGAGATACCGTGAGATTCACCTCCACGGCCCCCTACAAGTTCGTCATAACGGGACGCACAAAGTTCTTCATAAATGCTTTCGGCGAGGAACTTATCGTGGACAATGCAGAGAAAGGTTTGCAGCAGGCTTGTGCACAGACGGGTGCCGAGGTGCTGGAGTACACGGCAGCCCCGGTGTTCATGGACCAGGAGGGGCATTGCAGACATCAGTGGCTCATTGAATTCTCCAGGCAACCAGCAGAACTGCAACTCTTCGCGCAGTCGCTGGACAAGGCATTGCAGACGGTGAACTCCGACTACGAGGCCAAGCGATATAAGAACATCACCTTGCAGCAACTGGAAATCATTCCTGCCCGGAAGGGCCTCTTCAATGACTGGCTGAGCAGCCACGGCAAACTGGGCGGACAGCACAAGATTCCCCGGTTGAGCAACAGCCGGCAGTATATCGATGAGATGCTGGCCATGAACCACGAGTGAGGAAAACGTGTTGATGCCCTCGGGGCAATACATTCGAACAATCAAAAATGCAGAAAAGAATGAAACTACGCACTACGTTCCAACGCAAGATTTGCGCAGGTCGTGAGCTCTCTGAGAGAGGCCACGGCTTATTTCATCTTTTCTATCTTTTATTCTTCTTAGTAGTCTCTGCCTGCGCCAATATGGGGAATCCCGATGGCGGCCCTTACGACGATACGCCTCCAAAGGTCGTCTCCGCTCTGCCAGCCAACCAGGCCACCCACAACGACAAGAAGAAAATCAGCATCCTCTTCGACGAATACGTCAAGATAGAGAACGCCAGCGAGAAAGTCGTCGTCTCGCCGCCGCAGGAGGAGATGGCCAATGTGCGGGCCGACGGCAAACGAATCAAGATAGAACTCTTCGACACGCTGCGTCCCAATACCACTTACACCATCGATTTCTCCGATGCTATTGTCGACAACAACGAGAGCAATCCGATGGGCAACTTCACCTATTCTTTCTCCACCGGCAACGAGATCGACACCATGGAGGTCTCCGGATATGTGCTGAATGCTGCCGACCTGGAGCCCATCAAGGGAATTCTCGTGGGGCTCTATGAGACGAACTCCGACAGCATTGTCCCCGACAGCTTTTTCCGGGTGCGTCCCTTCGACAGGGTGAGCCGCACCAATGGCAGTGGACGTTTTGTCATAAAAGGTGTGGCTCGCAACCGCAGCTACCGCGCTTTTGCCCTGCAGGATATGGACAACAACTTCGTCTTCAGCCAGAAGAGCGAGATGCTTGCTTTCGACTCCTTGCTCTTTCAGTCGACCTGCAAACCCGATATTCGCCTGGACACCATCTGGCGTGACTCCACGCACTACGACAGCATCATGCCGGTGCGCTACACCCACTTCCAACCAGACGATATCGTGCTGCGCGCCTTCCTCGAGGCTGGTCAGGACTTGCATCTGCTGAAGAACGAACGGGAGGTACCCGAGAAATTCACCATGTATTTCACAGCACCCGTGGACACCCTTCCACGCATCTCCGGCATTAATTTCGAGGGAGATGGCAACTTCATCATCGAGCCCTCACAGAAAGGAGATACCATCACTTATTGGATTCCAGACACGACTTTAGCCTATCAGGACACTCTCTATTTCGAATACACCTACCTGGACACAGACACTCTCTCGCAACTGGTGTGGAAAACGGACACGCTGAACCTCGTGCCAAAGACCACCCACGCCAAGCAGTTGGAGGAACTGCAGAAGGAGATAGAGAAATGGGAGAAGGAGCAGAAAAAGAAACAGAAGCGCAACAAGAACCTGCCCCCTGAGGAGAATCCCTATCTCGTCAGTTACCTCACGATGGATTGCAAGCCCTCTGGCCCCATAGATCCGATACAGTTTCCCCTGTTGACCTTCTCCGAACCTATCGACAGTATTGTTCCCTCAGCCATTCATTTCCAGGTGAAGGTGGACACACTATGGCAGGACGCCCCTTATGAGTTGCTGCCTTCGGAGCTGTCGCCCAGGCTCTTCCAACTGTTCGCCGAGTGGGAGTTGGGCCAACAATACCAGCTCATCATCGACAGCGCTATGGTGCATGGTTCGCTCGGCCACACGAACCAGACCATCAAGCAAGACTTCCGTGTGCGCAAGGAAGAAGAATATGGAACACTCTTCATTCATCTGCAACCGGCAGACACGAGCATTATCGTAGAACTGCTGAATGGCAGCGACAAGGTCCTGCGCAGCGAACGGGCCGACGCCAAGGGCTACGTCACGTTTGACTATCTGAAACCTTCGGACTACTACATGCGTTGTTTCGTGGATGCCGATGGCAATGGTGCATGGAGCACAGGCGAGTATGATTCCGCCAGGAAACCCGAGACCGTTCACTATTTCCACAAGGCTATGCCAGTGAAGGCGCAGTGGGAAGTGAGTGAGGACTGGGACCTGAACGGCGTTCCTGCCATGAAGCAGAAACCCATGAAGCTGGTCAAGCAAAAGCCTGACAAGGAGAAGAAAACGCGCGATCGCAACAAGGAGCGCGAAGAGAAACTGAGGAAAGAACGACAGCAGAGAAGGTGATGCTACTTTGTCTTTTTTTCCTTCTTTCTGACTGTTTTGTCTTCTTTCCGCTCTTTCCTGCTTAAACCCTCAGTCTGCTCCTACGTCCTTTTATTATAAAGGAATCTCATCCCCCTCCCCCCCCAAAAAAAACGTTACAACGATGAAAAAGATTATATCCCACTTGCTGGCAGGTTGCCTGGCGCTGATGGCAATGTCTGCGCTCTCGCCCCTGCGCGCCCAGTGCTCCTTGGAGAATAAGGCCTTCAAGGCCGGAGAGAATCTGGAGTACCAGTTGTACTTCAACTGGAAGTTCATCTGGATAAAGGCCGGAACGGCTAACCTCAATATCTCGCAGAAGAAATACGACGGCAAGGATGCTCTTCGCTGCCACCTGATAACCACGGGCACTAAACGTACCGACAAGTTTTTCATGATGCGCGACACGCTGGTGTCCTATATCCGTCCGGATCTGGTTCCCCTGTACTACCGCAAGGGAGCTCTGGAAGGCAAGCGCTACTACGTGGATGAGGTGTGGTATAAGTACCCCCACGGGCGCAATGAACTCAGGATGCGTTATCGGAACTCACGCGGCATGGTCTCTGACACCACCTGCATGGCAGATGCATGCGTCTATGATATGGTGTCTATGCTCATGCGTGCACGCTCTTTTGACCCCGCACAATTCCAGAAAGGACAGCATCTCAAGTTCTACATGGCTGAACATCGAAAGGTCAAGGAAGGCACCCTCATCTATCGAGGCAAGAAGAACTTCACCATGGAAGAAACGGGAACGGAGTATCGTTGTCTGGTTTTCTCGTTCGTAGATTATGAAGGGAAGAAGGAGAAGGAGGTCGTCACCTTCTATGTGACCGATGATGACAACCATTTGCCCGTGCGTCTGGATCTCTTCCTGCGTTTCGGAGTGGCTAAGGCCTTCTTGCGCAAGGCAGAGAATGTGCGCAATCCCCAGAATGCTATTATTCATTAACTATTCAATCAATATTTATCTCATCCTCCCCCAATTCGCAGGAGCAGCCGTGTGAGATGACATCTGCCGCCCGCTTTCGAGAGGGCAGCGCCAGAAGACGGAATATTTCCATTAAACGTTAATAATTATGCGTTTAGTAGGTAAAAGAGCTCTTCAAATGTAAAAAAAACTAAAACGTATGGTGAGTTGATAATTAAACTCAATGCTCGCGAATAGGTTAATGATGATTTTTTCTTAACTTTGCAAAAGTGAATATCACTAGTTATTTTACGTAACACAAAAATGAGGGAAATTAAACAATTAACACGATCGGAGTTCCAGGTAATGAGTATTCTCTGGAATCTTCCTAACAATGGTGGTTACACAAGCGATATTTTGTCGCGTTATACAGGCAAGAAGCCCGCTTATACCACCCTTGCAACTTTCCTGAAGATCTTGTCGGGAAAGGGATTTGTCAAATGTACCAAAAGAGGTAACAAATTGCATTTTACTCCTAAGGTCTCTAAAGAGGATTATGCAGTTGTTTATCTTCGTCCGGTCAAGGATGCCTTCTTTGGCGGTTCACTTCAGGAGATGATTCGATTCATTATCCAGAAGGAACAGTTGTCCCAAGAAGAGGTTTCCAACCTGTTGACGCAGGTACAAGCGGCTCAGTAATAATTAAAAAAGCGTCTTCCTTTCCGGAGGGCGCTTTTTTTTATATTTCCATTCTTTGCTATACTTTAGCTACAGGCTTTTTACCTTATAGAAGTATAACCCGGCACGCTCCTTTTTTTTCCCAGCCTGCTCCTTCATTATCTGCAGCCTGCTCCTTCATTATCTGCAGCCCACTCCTTCGTACTAAAACCCAATTCATTCCTTAGGATTCAGTTCAGGACTGCTTATGTTTTTGTGAATTGCCTGCTGTTTATCTCTCAATCATTATGAGTTTGTCACACGAATATACGTGTGAGCCAATATACGTGTGAGCCAATATGAATATACGTGTGAGCCAATACGAATATACGTGTGAGCCAATACGAATATACGTGTGAGCCAACACGAATATACGACTTCGTCCACACGAAGGTACGTGTGAGCCAACACGAAGGTACGTGTGAGCCAACACGAAGGTACGTGTGAGCTAACACGAAGGTACGTGTGAGCTAACACGAAGGTACGTGTGAGCCAACACGAAGATACGTGTGAGCTAACACGAAGGTACGTGTGAGCAAACACGAAGGTACGTGTGAGCAAACACGAAGGTACGTGTGAACAAACACGAAGGTACGTTTTCATCCACACGAAGGTACGTGTTGAGCGGTATACTTCACCCTTCTTTCTTGGAAGTTACTGGAAGCTCCGATGCGGTATACCTCACCCTTCTTTCTTGGAAGGTGGGGGAGGCTCAGAAACGTCCGCCGCCTCCACCTCCGCCGGGACCTCCGAAGCCACCTCCGCCGCGATTGCCCCCGCCGCGATTGCCTCCGCCGTCGGAGTCTCCTCCGCGGCCGCGTCCGCCTTCGTCGTCGTTGTCGCGATCACGCTTGCCACCGACATTCCGACCTCCGAACATGTTGAATCGGTAGGTGAACGACAGCATAGCATAACTTACTACTCGTTCGCTGTCGGAGTCGGTACGCGAGGTGGCGCTGACGTTTCGGTTGACCATGTCACGCTGCTGCAGGATATCATTCCAGCGCAGGGTGATGATGGCTTGTCTGCGGCTGAGGAAGGAGTAGGTGGCCTGTGCATTCCATATCCACTGATTGGTGTTCATGATGTCATCTGCATATCCTCTGCGGCTCTGCTGGTTGATGTCTGTGCTGAGGTTGAGGCCAAACCAGAAGTTCCAATTGGCGCTTAAGCCGTAGGAGAAGTTGTAGATGTCCAGATCCGTGGCAGCTGTAGAGGTGGAACGTGTGGCGTTGTAGCCAAAGTTGCCGTGGAGGTTCACCTCCAGCGTGTTCTTGTAGTAGGACTCTCCGTCTTCCGAATCCTCGTCGTAGAGGGTGCGTGTGTCGAAATCGTCGCGGAAGGTGAAGCGCAATCCTTCGTTGAAGTGGTTGCCATTGGTGGTCAGTCCCACTGTGGCGTGTTCGGCAGAGCGATAGACGAATCCTTTGGAAGTGGTGTGGTTGAAGGACGTGCTGCTGTTGATGCGGAAACGCTGGTCTTTGAGGGCCGTGTTGAAGTTGAAGTTTGTTCCTGCATTCCAGTTGCCATTGATATTCACGGGCATAGTGATTCGTCCGCCCGTGACCTCGTTGTATTCTGTTCGGCTGGCTGTGGAGTTCTGAGTAGTGCGGAAGTTGGCATTGAAGTTGTAGCTGCGCTGATAGTCGGGTTGCGACAGGCGCCACTCCACCCGGGCGTTGTGGGTGAAGGAGGGTTTCAGGTCGGGGTTACCAAGTCGGATAGCCAGCGGGTTGGCGTTGGACAGCGTGTCGGGTATCAGGTCGGTGATAGAGGGCTGTCCGGACTGTCCGCCGTAGCGGGCCTGAATCTGATGTTGGCGGGTGAATCGATAGCGGAAGTTAAGGGTGGGGGACCAGTTGACGACGGTGCGGGAGACATCATAGTGTTTCCACCCCTTGGTGTAGTCCACGGAGTTGACTTGTGGCTGTACGTTGAAACCGATATTCAGTCGCACCTTGGAGTCTATGAATCGGTATTGCAGGCGCAGGTCGTGGTTTTGGTAGTGGTTCTCCGTGTAGTTGCATTGTGCTGTGTCCGGAGTGGCGAGGCCTAGGTGTCCGTCGTAGTTGTCGATTCCGAGAAATGCCAGGGCCACATCCGGATCAAAGATACTGGAAACGGAACGGTCGCGGTCGTTGTAGCGGTAGCTGTAGTTGTAGGAGAATTGCAGGAACTGTCCTGTGGCGATGGGCTCCGTGTAGGACAGACGTGCAGAGAGGTTTCGACTTACGTTGCGTGAGTCGTCGTACTGAATCTTATGATAGATGCTGTCGCCACCGGTGAGAGCCAGAATCTGGTAGTAGTCGATTTGTGAATAGCTGCTGCTGTTGCCGTCGTTTTGATTCAGCCCTCCATTAATATTAAAGGTGATGTTGCGGCCAGGCTTTTGCAGGCGGCGGTTGACCTGCAGCGACAGCGAGCCGGAGATGGCGTCGGAGGCGTTGCGATTGCCGTTGAGGTTATGGTTTACGGTGAGTGCGCGCAGGGGGTCGGTGGCAGCCAGACTTCCTCGGCCGAAGGCGCCCAGCGGGTCGTCGGTGAGGCTGTAGGGGTTGTCGTTGAAGGTGGCGGACTCCGAGTTGCTGTGGCTGCGGTTGCCATTGATGTTGAATTGCGGACGAATGAGGATATTCGTCAGCGTGTCTGGTTTCCACTCGAAGCGCCAGTTGGTGGCGAAGCTGTTGGAGTGGCTACTGTTGTTGTTGCTGCGGTTGCTGTAGGCTGCGTTGGCGTTCTCGAAGTTCTGGCTGTTGCTCCAGCTGGCGCCGGACGACTGGTTGAAGCGCCCCGTGAGGCCGCCATTCAGTTCGAACTTGTCCCACTCGAGGTTCAGGCTGGCCGCTGCATCCTGATTGGCCTGCATACCGTTGCCTTGTGTGTTGTTGGCGTTGCCCACGACACCCGCTTTCTGCTTGTCCAGGAATCGGTAGATGTCTGCGTGGCTGGTGTAGCGCTCTTCGGTGCCATAGCCTGCTGTGCCTCGGCCAAACCATCCGCGTCGCTTGTCTTTCTTTATCTCGAGGTCCAGCACCGTCTGTTCTTCGCCGTCGTCTATACCCGTTATTCGAGCCAGGTCGCTCTGCTTGTCGTAGGCCTTCACCTTGTCTACTATTTCAGCGGGAATATTCTGTAGCACGAGCTGTTGGTCCCTGCCGAAGAACTCTTTTCCGTCTACGAGAATCTGCTTGACTTCCTTTCCGTTGTGGGTGATTTTGCCATTCTCGTCGATGACTATTCCGGGCAGTCTCTTGATCAACTCCTCTACCATAGAGCCCGGGGGCAGGGAGAAGGCAGCAGCATTGTACATTACAGTATCATCCACGACAGTCATCTCCGCCAATTTGCCTGTGACCACGGCTTCCTGCATCAGCGTGGCATCTTCTTTCATGAGGATGTCGTTGACTTTCTTGTTGCCACCTTTGCCTTTCAGGTTGAGGGCAAAGCTTTGTGTCTTGAAACCCATGTAGGAGACCTTGAGGGTGTAGTTGCCTGCGGGAATACCGGGAATGAGGAACTGGCCGCTCTGGGTGGTCTGGCGGCCGGCTACTTGCTTGCCGGTGCTGTCGTTGACGAGAACGCTGGCGCCCGGGAGTCCGGTCAGGGTGGAACTCTCGTAGACGGTACCGCGAACGTTGAACCATTGGGCTGTAGCAGGGCTGGCAAGGAGGAAAAGGGCGATGAGCGTGAATGCCACCACCATCAGTGTAGGTCTATTAGTCATGGGAATGTCAATCAAATGGGTTGGCATCATTATGACTCTGAAAACTGGTCAAGGTTTAATGGCGGACGGGCAATTATAACAAATGCCCCACGAAAAGACATTATAATTTCTTCAGCAGTCGTACGCCCTCACCTGCTATCAGCACCGGTGATGTTATGGCGATGATTACCAGCCACTCGTCCCACTCCAGAGGTCGGACGTTGAACATTTGCCCTCCCAGTTGTACGATGAGAATCTGTCCGATGAAGATCAGTCCCGCAATGAACAGGAAGCCATTACAGCCACGTAGGTCGAAGGCGCTGCGCCCTGTGAGGAAGGCACGTGCGTTGAAGAGGTTCCAGAACTGGAGCATCACAAATGTGGTGAAGAAAATGCTCAGTTCGAAGGGTGAGAGGGGATCGTGGATCCATTGTTGCTGGCCGTGGATGATGAGGCCGATGAGATCGCTGAGGTCGGTGACGTTGGCGTGCTCGAAGATCCAGAGGACGGCAGTCATTGTCACGAAGAAAGCGCCACCCACACCCAGGATGAAGTGCCACATGGGCGTGGAAATGATGAACTTGCGGCGGTCGCGGGGCCGTTCGTGCATGACGGATTCCGAGGGCGGCAGGGAGGCCAGGGCCATGGCTGCAAAGGTGTCCATGATGAGATTGACCCAGAGCATCTGGGTGACGGTCAGCGGCGCGTCCGTTCCCATGAAGGTGCCGGCGAGAACCGTGAGGCAGGCGCACACGTTGACGGTCATCTGGAAGAGGATGAAACGCTGGATATTGCGGTAGAGGGAACGTCCCCACATCACGGCCCTGCCGATGCTGGCAAAGGAGTTGTCGATGATGGTTATGTCGGAGGACTCCTTGGCCACGGAGGTGCCGTCGCCCATACTGAGTCCTATGTGTGCGGCTTTCAGGGCAGGAGCGTCGTTGGTGCCGTCGCCCGTGACGGCCACTACTTCACCCTGAGCTTGCAGCGCTTCCACGAGTCGTTTCTTGTCCATGGGTCGGGCTCTGGCGATGATGAGGATATCCTTGGCTCGGGCTCTGAGTTCCTCGTCGCTGAGGGCTGCCACTTCAGGTCCTGTCACTACCTCTCCTCCTTCCAGTCCTATCTGTCGGGCTATCTCCTTTGCGGTAGCAGGTGTGTCTCCCGTGACGATCTTCACGGCAATGCCTGCTTCCAGACATTCCCGGACGGCTGCCGGGACATCGGCACGCACGGGGTCGGCGATGGCTACGAGAGCATCCAGCGAGGGAGTGCCGTCGCCTTGGGCGTGGGCGAGGGCGAGGGTGCGCAGACCTCGTTGTTGCCAGGAGAGCAGGAGTGCCGCTATGTCCTCGGACGTGTTTTCCTGCTCGCCAGAGCCTTCTGCGCCACACATGGCCAGAACGATTTCCGGAGCCCCCTTTATATATAAGGTGTTGGATGAGGCTTCTTGCTCCTTGATCCGGGTGGCCATGTATTTGCGTTCGGTGGTGAAGGGCACTTCCTCCACAACTTGCGCTTCGGAGCGGATGGTTGTATAGTCAATGCCCTGTTCGTGCAACCACAGGAGCAGGGCTCCTTCCGTGGGATTGCCCAGCACGCGGTTGTCTTCCAGGGAGGCGGTGCTGTTGACGGCAATGTTCTTTGCAATGGCGTCGTCGCAGAGGGGGTGGGATAGGGGAGTGCTGCTGATGTTGGCGCTGGAGGTCTGACGTGCCGAGGAAGGAGTCCACAGTTCTGCCACGCGCATCTGATTCTGGGTGAGGGTGCCGGTCTTGTCGGTGCAGATGACCGTGGCAGCACCCATCGTCTCGCATGCATGCATTCTTCGGACCAGGTTATTGGTCTGTAGCATTCTGCGCATGGAGTAAGCCAGGGAGAGGGTCACGGCCATGGGTAGTCCTTCGGGCACGGCAACAACTATCAGCGTCACGGCCAACATAAAGGACTGCAGCAGATAGGTGAGGAAGGGGATAAGGCCAGATGTGGTTCCTTCCGAGCCCGTGAGGTCCGAGGAGTCGGGGCCGCTTACAAACCACATGACGACGCGCCCCAGAACCACTAATCCAGCAATGGCGTAGCTGATGCGAGAGATGAGTAGGCCCAGGTTGTCCAGTTGCTCGTTGAGGGGCGTGCGAACAGTGGAGTCTATTTGTGCTTCGGTGAAGACGCGACCGTTCTCTGTACTGTCTCCGACGGCGGTGATCTGCATGAGCCCGTGGCCTTCCAGCAGTTTGGTGCCACGGAGAACCACATTGGTTGGGAAGGTGGCGTCAGAATCCTGTTCCTCGGGAAGGCAACTCTTGCGGCAGACGGGTTCGCCCGTGAGGGTGCTCTCATCAACCTGCATCTGAGTGGATTCCAGCAGCAGGCCGTCGGCCGGTATCTCATCTCCCGTGGCCAGCAGAACCAGATCGCCCACTACGAGTTCGCTGCGGGGCACCAGTGTCTCGCGGTCCACATAGGTCTCGTCGGTCGCGCTTCCAGTTTCGGTACCTACCTTCTCGGGGGAAACGACATGACGTCGGATGACACGTACGGGCTCGAGGTCGTTCTGCCGGTTCAGCAGGGAGAACTCCCTGTCGGCTTTCTGTTCGAACCAGAAGGCCAGACCGGTGGCCAGAGCTATGGCGATGATGATACCCACCGGTTCAAAGAATGCTGTGGAGTCTGCGCCAAGACCAAAGTATTCATAGCAGGAGATTCCTATGGAGAGGGCTGCTGCCACGAGGAGGATAATGATGAGGGGGTCGGTGAATTTCTCGCCGAGTTTCTTCCACCAAGGGGTGCGCTGACGCGGAGTCAGCACATTGCTGCCATGTGCCGCACGGGAAGCGAGGACTTCGGAGGGAGTGAGGCCATGGAGACGCCGACGGGCGTCGGACTTGATGCTGTTCGCCACAGCGGGGCTGTCTGGCGAACCAGAGGTGGTATGGAGGACTTCTTGTTTCATTGTTGAGGCAAAAGTAGTGCTTTCCTACGAATAAATCAAAATTAAATGAAAGATAATGAGGCTGAGTCCCCTTTTTTTCCTATCTTTGTCACCAAAACGAATCAAAACCAAGGCTTTCGGCTCCTTTCAGATGTATATTAGAGAGTAATCTTTTTGCCAACAGCCCAAAGCCTTTTACACGACAAATACTTAAAGATGAATGGTATGACACGAAACATGTTGCTGGCAGCCTTCCTGATGGTCTCGGCTGCTCTCTCAGCAGAAGAGCTGAGTGTGAATACTTTCCGCCACGTAGGTCCATTGCCTCTGCAGACTCCTGCGTTGCTGGACGCCACGGGTGTCGATGGGCAGTCTTTTGATGAATCCTCTTTACTGCAGACACCCCTGCGACTGGGCAACGTAAGTGAGGCGCCTTTCGCCTCGCTGGTCACCTTGCAGAAGGACCACCAAGGGCGTCCTGCTCTGCATCTGGTTGGCTTCGGGCTGACAAACACGAGCTATACGAAAGCACAGATAGAGGTCAGTGGCCTGAGTCATTTCCAACTATATCTGGACGACGTCCTCATAAGTAGTGGAGCAGAGGTGGAACTGCTGCCGGCGGCGCATGAAGTTGTCATCAAAGTCCTGACGACAGCCACGAGCAAGGACTCCCTTCAGGTGAGAGTCACCCCCTCCGTGGAGGGCTGCCTCGTGGTCAATGGCGAGGGCAAACGCTTCTACACGATGAATGAGGTGCTGCATGCTCGTCGCTATGGAAATGTAAGTCTCTCTGCGGATGGCAAGTGGATGATTGTCTCTTCTTCGCAGGTGAAACCGGGAGGGGAGAGCACTACCAGGACGGAGGTGCGCGAGCTGAGCTCGGGACGTTGCATCGATCAGCGCGAGGGAGTGCGCTGGATGCCTCGAACGAACAACTATTATTATATAAGGTCTAAAGCGGGAAAGCGGGACCTGGTAGCTGTGGACCCGCAGACGCGCAGCGAACGTGTCCTGGCCTCTGATATCCCTGAGGGCTACTTTCAGATGGCTCCCACGGAGGACCGCCTGGTCTATCGGCTGACAGACAACGGGCCGGAGGAACGTCCAGATGTCTATGAGGTGGTTCACCCAGACGACCGCCAGCCTGGTTGGCGCACCCGTTCTCACCTGGCTGTTTATGACCTGCAGACGGGGCTGATGCAGCCCTTGACCTTCGGGCATTCGACGACGTACCTGGCAGACTTCAGCAGCGATGGACATTATGCTCTTGTCATGACCAGTGGCAGCCAACTTGGCCGGCGGCCTACGGAGCTAAGCTCCCTGTTCCGGGTGAATATGCAAACGATGGCCGTGGATACATTGGTTCGCAACGAGGGTTTCGTCAGCGGTGCCCGTTTCTCTCCCGATGGCAGTCAGGTCCTCCTGACGGGGTCGCCAGAGGCCTTCGAAGGTGTTGGAAAGAAGGTGAGGGAGGGACAAACTCCAAGTATGATAGATGGTCAGCTGTTCCTGATGGATATCGCCAGCAGGCACATACTGCCGCTGACGCGTGACTTCGACCCCAGTGTGGGGAATGCAGAGTGGAGCAGCTCCGACGGCCGGATCTATTTCAGCGCGGAGGACAAGGACAGCGTGAACCTGTTTTGCTTAGACCCTCAGAAGAAAGACATACAGCAGATAGCGCTGCCGGAAGAGGTGGTGGAACATTTTGCCCTCGCCAGCTCAGCCGCTACTATGGTCCTCTACGCACAAAGCGCCTCGAACAGCGACCGCCTCTACCAACTGGACCTCAGCAAGGCCAACAGCAACAAAGCCAAAATGCAACAGACTGCTGTTCGTCTGCTCGAAGACCTCAGCGCCGAGACCTTGCGGGGCGTGGCACTGGGAACTTGTGAACCATATACTTATGTGAATGAACAGGGAGAGGCCGTCTCATGTCGCTACTATCTGCCCCCTCATTTCGATGCCTCTCGCCGTTATCCCATGATTGTCAACTACTATGGTGGCTGTTCTCCCACCAGTCGCAACTTCGAGTCGCGCTATCCTCAACACGCCTATGCTGCTTTGGGTTACGTC
>JAILFY010000183.1 GCA_024697285.1 Bacteroidaceae bacterium | reverse complement strand
GAGTTCGACTGCTACTACACGTTCATGTCGCATGGCATCTTCCGCCTGGCGCAGAACGATGCTTACGAAAGAATGTATAACCACAACAAACAATAGACAAATGAAGGACAAAATTATCATCGGCATTATCTTTATCATATCATTTGCTATCGGTTCGACGATTGGCAACGTGATAAGTTATTTCATCTGGCCGCAAAAACGCCACCTCTGCCAGTGCGAATACTGCAAGACAGTGCGTCAGCGTGAGGCAGTCGAAGTGATAGATAGCATCATCCACGAACGAATTGTGATTAACGTTAATAAGGAGAAATAATTTAGACATTAGAAATTATGGGTAAGAAAAAATTTAGAATAGTAAGAAACGAGTGGCACTCGATGGACTGCATCGACCCGCTTTTGTATAGAATCGAGCAGAGACACACCATTCTTTGCTTCCTTCATTGGTGGAGCACTCCGGAATTTGCACCTCCGCATCTTTTCACGAAAGTGGAAGAAGCGAGAGAGTATATTTTGGAGCAATGCCCGAAGGCTGAGGTTATTGAACGTTTAGACATTACAAGGAGTCGATAACAAGAAAGACTATGGAAGTAACAAGAGAAGAAATGCTGGAGTTCGCCAAGCAGGCGACATTCCATTTGGACGACCGTCTCGTGCCATACGACCGCGAGACGCTGAGATCAGAAGCATGGCTGCAGGGCTATGAGTTTGCAAGGAGAAACGAAAAGAAACAGGACGAGGAGCCTGCACCGGATGACGCCCAGAAACCTATTATTGAAGGCTCGTGGATAGTCAACGGACAGCAGACCTGCCGTGTGTCGCGAGTTGTCGGCGACAGGGTGATAGTGACCGCGCCATCGCTATTCGGACCAGTAGAAATGCGCTATAATATCGCCGATGTCCGTCCGTGGACGCTGAACGATACCAAAAAGGGCGACTTCCTCGCAGTCGATAACGAGATGGTTTTAATTTCCAAGGGTGCAGCCGATGGTGTATGCAGCTACTTTGCATTCTACGATCTCACGCAGAAGCGATTTTATGAAGAAGATGAGTGTAGTCCTATGTGGCAAGACAAGATGCGACCTGCCACTGAGGAAGAGAAACTTATGCTGAAAGAGCAGATAGAGATCCACGGTCTGCACTGGAACCTCGACAAGCTGGAGTTGGAGAAGAAACACGAAGATAACATCCGTGCGACATTCCCTAAGAGCGACTATATTCAGTTGCAGCAGGATATGAACGAACTTGCGGCACGGGTTAAGTCGCTCGAAGAACAGATGTTACGTATCGAGAGCAAAGAAATACCTCTCGGTGGGAATAGTTGCATTTAATAAGGAGGACTGACGATGGACGACAATCGGTTTATCGACACCAAGAAGTTTCGGGAGTGGATTAAGCGGTGCAAGTGCATCGAGCGCTACGAATGGTATAAGCGCGACCTGCGGCGCAAGCGTCCCAACCGCAAGAAAGGGCGCGACCTATACCACGGCATACTGGCCTACCGTCGGCGCGTCGGTCAGCATGAAGACAGACTGTACTTCCGTGGTGTGGCTGTGATGTACGACAAGCTACGCATAAAGGTCATCCGCCAGCATCCCGAACTGGCCGAGAAGATTCCAGACCTCTATATACGATTCCTCAGTCTGCGCTTCCCGCCTCACGAGTTCGAGGCACAACTCTACGCTAAGCCGAAACCGCTAACAGAGTCGATAATGGACAGGTTCTACCACGACCTCAAAGACATGCGGATAAAGGTGTCGCCAATAATGGCCGGGGAGTTAGCCAGGACGTTCGACGGCAAGGACTCGGTATTGGCTCGGGTGAAAGAAGTAGAACCTACGGACGCGATAGTATCGTTTGCTTTGGCGATGTTAAGAGACGAAGAAAAGAGTAGTAACAAATAATGCTTTGGCTATATGAACAGAGAAGAAATGATTAACAAGATGGTCAATGCCATCAAGAAGATGAAGGAAGAGACCAACAAGGGAGTAATAAAAGACCACACGATCAACTCCGTAATAAATTGGAAAACGGGAAAGGAAACAGGACAAGGCGCTGTACTGACCTGTGGTACGAAGTTCGAGTACACCGAGGAAGTGCTGGACCATTGGAAAGAACAACTCGGAGCCGACGAGTTTCGCATCAAGGTGAGCGGTACCCGGCTGTATATCACGTTTATTGCCTATTACGAAGAGGATAAGCGCGAGGCCGACAGAAAGAAACTGATTCGGGCCATCAACGGTGAACTTGCTAAAGACGGCTTGCACATACCAACCAAGGAGGACTGACTATGATGGACTGGAGAAAGAAAAAGCTGGACCAGCTGCTGCGTGACGAATTCAAGCAGCGCGGATTCTATCTTGTGAACAGCGCGCCGATAGAATGTGCTCCGATGATTAACGGAATCAAGAGCCATGAGGCGGTTGAGAAGTTCCTCAAACTGGAAGCAGCAGATTACAAGTATGTGGCCTACAAGAACCTGAGTGCGACGGTCGGCTTTGATGGCAACACGAAGCAGGAGGTTATCACAGCCTGCCTGTTTGTCAAAATCGGCTCTGCCTCGCAAGAGGTAAACCCCATTGCAGATCTGGCTATGTTCTACCACGGAAAGCTGTATAAGTGTACCTGTCAGTGCAGACGCTTCTTTTTCGAGATAGGCTACGCCAACTCGTTGGAGGAACTGAAGGACGTGACGAAAGAGATTTGGAAATGCACCGAGCATGTCGTTTCCCAGTGGCAGCATACCGTCCGCACGCTCATCGTCGAGAACCGCTGGTCGGAAGAGAACTACATATCGGACCTTAAATTTTTGGAGGAATGAACCGGGAACTATACGACATGGTGCCGACGCTGCTTGCTGCGGCCAAGAATGCTAAAACATTGGTGGCCCGTGCCAGCATCGAGGCAGCGCAGGGTAAGCCCTACAAGAACGGACGCGACGCATGGTTCAAACCGTTCGAGGAAATTGAGGATGACCTGAAGGCTGTCGAGGATAAAATAAGAAAACTTAGAGAACACGAATAAGATGAAACAGAGACTATTATTTGAAGGCGAGCTGAGCGATCCTGGGTTGGATGAGGTTTTGCCAAAGTTAATCAGTAAGGCTATTGAGACCGAGCAGGATGTGTTTGTGCGTTGGAACAGCGCAACCATCAGTGTAAGCCCAACAAGCACCGTTGAAGAGCTGATGGCCGAATACGACGAGCAGCTACATGTCAACGCAATGTATAACAGACTGAAAGCGCCAGAGGACGGACGTGACAAAATTCTCTATCGCATCACCAATGGACTCGGCACGTTCTATGTGGTGTCACGCACATTCGACGAAGCAGCCGAGTTGTTGCAGAAGCGTCTTAATCATTCCGACTACGGCTATACCAGCAGTCGTGAAGTGAAGAGTATCGAAGTGATAGCCATCGAGCATTTCTTCAACGACAAGCAGGCATTTAGTGGCGACAATGACAAACTGGTAGTGGAGGGATGAATATGGCAAAATTCGTATATTGCAACTTCAATCCGAAACAGCTACACACCAACGACTGCCTGGTAAGAGCACTGGCTTATTTTTTGGGCGTGTCATGGCGCAAGGCTTTCCTTGACATCATCGAGTGGTGCGCAGACCGTGGCTGGGTCGATTGGAACTACCGCAGCAAGTATAACGTTTATCTCGCTGAGCGTGGCTTTGAGCGCCACAAGACTCCAGAACGTGGTATGACCGTCGGCAGGTTCTGTGATGAGTTCGCCGAGGAAGGCAAATTTTATATGGTGCAGGTCATGCGTCACATGACCATCGTTGACAACAAGGAAATCAACGATACATGGGACTGCTCCAATAGAATAGTGGAATATTACTGGGTTAGATAATTGAGAGGAGGACTGAGTATGGATATCCAGGAAGGCAAGACGTACTACTTTT
>JAILFY010000171.1 GCA_024697285.1 Bacteroidaceae bacterium | reverse complement strand
AACTACTATAACTATTGGTGCAGCCAAGTTCATGGCCTCTGCCGCGAGGACACGGAGGAGGCGCCCGTGTTCCCCAAGGTATGGGCGCAGATTGAGCCTTTGATAGCAGGACTGCCCCTTGTGGCCCACAACAAGCCCTTCGACGAAAGCTGCCTCAAGGCCGTCTTCCGCGTATATCAGATGGATTACCCAGACTATGAGTTCTACGACACCCTCTGCGTCGCCCGCCGCAAGTTCCGTTATCTGCCCAACCACCAACTGCACACCGTGGCTGCCGAGTGTGGATATCAGCTAGAGAACCATCATACAGAACGGACGGAAGGGGAAGGAAGCGGGAGGGGCGAGGGCAAAGAAAAGCCGCATCGGTGATGTGATGAGAACTCCGAGCATGAATGATTTGAGTGCCCATACCCTTTGTAATCTGCCGGCCTTCCGCGAAGAAGGTTACCCTGAAGGGCGCAGCCCGCCATTGGAATGTGGAACGTTCTCGGTTTTCTGTTATTATTGATGAGTCTCCCGATCTAACCGATGCGACCTATTTCGTCTTAAATATGTCAAAGAACTTGCTTTTTACAACTGCAAAGATAGAGACTAATTTTGGTCCATGCAAGCATTTTTGAAAATAAAACACAAAGAATGCTATAGAGCTCATTTTTCTGCCCGAAAATTTGCGCAGCTAGGATATTTATATTATCTTTGTCGCGAATTTGGCACAACATATAAATATTTCATGGAAGCATCTCCTTACATACTACTTGTAGCTGCCCTCCTCCCAGTCGTAATTCTCATGTACATCATCCTGCGTCGTGACCGGGAACACCCGGAGCCCACGTGGCAGTTGGTGCGCGGCTTCCTATTCGGAATATGCTCTGTTTTAGTTTCATTTGTGTTCTCTTACCCATTCACGCAACTCTTCATCGACGGCTATTCGAATGCGCTGTCCGCCATTTTCTATAGTTTCGGCGCAGCCGCCATACCGGAGGAGCTGGCCAAACTGATTATGTTGTGGCTGCTTCTGCGCAACAACAAGGAGTTCGACGAGCACCTGGACGGCGTTGTCTATGCCGTTTGTGTGGGTCTTGGTTTTGCCGCCACGGAGAATGTCATGTACCTCTTCAACGCCGGCGATGCCTGGTTAGGCACAGCCATAGCCAGGGGGTTGCTGTCCGTGCCTGGTCATTTCTTCTTCGCGGTGCTCATGGGCTACTACTACAGCTTGGTGCACTTTGGTTTCAACACCACCCGCAACCGCATCCTCGTCCTTGCGGCTCCGGTGCTGGCCCATGGCATCTATGACGCCCTGTGCATGTCCTCAGAAGTGTCGGACTGGATGGGAGGATTACTGACCTTGGCGCTGTTGATCTTCTGCAACGAGCTGCGCAAGCTGAGCACAAGACATATCCGCGAACTCGTAGTCGCAGACAACAATTCAAACTTTAGTATTTAAGTCAGTCCTGTCCTTTTTCCTCATTAGTTAGTCTTTTCTTTTCCATATAAGTTAATCTTTTTCTTTTTTTGCCCACCACTTGGGTCACTATTTTTCGGCAGAAGCATCAATCGGTAAGAAAACTTTCAGCAGTCAGATGAAAAAATGGAATGACACAGAAATGGTGGAAGCAGTGGCTCGACATGACGTAGCCATGATGGAACATTTCTATCACGACTGCAAGGCCTATTTCAAGAGTCATGCCAACGCGTTGTTCCTGGCCGACAGCAACACGGACGATATCTTCCAGGAAGCCATGGTTCATCTGTGGCGCGAGATAGAGACGCACCGCATAGAAGTCGTGGATGGAGCTCTGAGCCGATGGAGAGATGGGGTGGCGCAGCCGCTTACGAGCAGTCTCTACACCTTTCTGCTGGCGATTGCCAAGCGCAAGCACTGGGAACAGTTGCGCAAAGACGCCCGTCTGCGCCTCACCGACGACGGCAGTTTGCTCGACAACCTGAATAGCGAACGTTATGCCGAGAATACTCTTCCCGACGGCGACGAAGAGGCTATCCGGGAGAAAGTGGTGACCGACTCGGTGTTGACCATGAGTGAGCGCTGCCGACAGATTCTCACCTTATTCTATTATGAGAAGCGATCGCTGGACGAAATTCTGGAGCTAAGAGCCGAGAACACATCCAAGGTGGGACTGAAGACGAGCAAGTACAAATGCATGCAACGCCTGCGACAGCTGGTTCGCGAGCGCTTCGCAAAACTTCATCTGAGTATCTGACCCCTGCCCGCAAACGCCGTACGGACAAGTAAAGAAAGATTCTATCAACGCTAAGAAAAAAGAAAGGATTATGGAAAACAAGTATGAACACCATGACCTCGAGCGAACGGACAGCCTCGTGGGAACGGACAAACACGAGGGAATGGACGCCATTGAAGGAATGGATGCCCTCGACAAACTCATAGCAGATGAGTTGGGACAGCAGGAGCGATTGCGCAATATGATGCAGTCGTGGGAAACCCGCAAACGCGCCCAGAGAAGGTCGCGACTGATTCCATTTATCTCAAACATCCTCTCCGTGGCAGCACTGATGATTGCCGGCTTGATTATTCATGCTTTGGTGCCGAAGACGACCATCGCCAGCTCCTCGGCCGAAGAGTACCGGCCACTCATAGACTACGTGGTGGGAGGACATGCTGAACCGGCCGCAACGCCCGTTGTTCCCACTGATTCTGCCGAGGCAGAACCATAAGTCCCCCACCCCACCCTTGCGGGGAGTTGCCGTCCGCCCGACGTGGCGGCATCGGGAGAAAGAAACTGCGGACGGCGAGAGCAGCGCCAAGAGACAACAGGGGCACGAATGAACTGAGATTCATTCGTGCCCTTGTCTTCGTAGATAATGAGGATGTTTTCTTGTAGCCTACGTGAAATGGCCGCAGTTTGCTGCGAGAAATAGCTGCAGTTTCACAATTGAGGAACAACTGCAGATTCGCTGGCGAGGAGTGGCCACGGGGCTCTGGAGTGTTGTGCCTGCCACAAGCGTGCCGGGCGACTTATCTTCTGCGGCGTCCCAGCTTGAAGATACCGCGCACAGCCGCTATGACGCTGACTCCCATCTGAATACCTCTATAAATAGCCATTCCGTTCTGGAACAGATTAGAAGCTCTGTCCCATTTGTTGCGAGCCTGAGCTTG
>JAILFY010000168.1 GCA_024697285.1 Bacteroidaceae bacterium | reverse complement strand
CAGATCACATTTAAGAAGATTGCCTCGATGTGGAAGAAAAACACTGATCTCAGTGGGGGACTGGAGATGCAGCCCAGGTTCTTTCATCGTTGTAAGAGAACGCTGAATGACGACTTTGGGATAAACGTATGTTGCAAGAGTTGTGGCGACTACGCTTATTACATTGATAATCCGGAAATACTCATAGACGGTAATCTGTCGGAATGGTTGCTCAGCACACTGTCGACAAATGAGAAACTCAGGCAGTGTATGGCGCTGAAGGACTACATCATCCCGGGGCCTATCCCTTCGGGTGAGAACAGGCTGGACCGCGTGACAAACGCTATGCTGGTACACAAGAAACTGATGTTTGACTATCAGAAATACGGTTCTACGGAGAGGAAGCCAGTAGAACTGGGTGTCTGCGGGCTTATATTATATAATAGGTGTTGGTATATCCTTGGGGAGTTTGAGGACAAGAAACGCTTTACTTATGCGTTGAACAGGATGTGGAATCTGGAAGTGTCGGAAGAGGATTTCGAGTTGGACCCCATGTTTGACTTTAAGGCCTATTTCAGTGAGTTTTATGGCATCTTTAATAGTGGCAAGCCGATTACGAGCATTGTGCTCAGGGCTTTCGGAAAGGAGGCTTACTCGATGAGGGATTTGCCCATCCATCATAGCCAGCGTGAGATTGGCTCGGGAGAGGACTATACAGATTTCGTGATCGACGTGCGCCCTAATAATGAACTGAGCAGCTATATTGAATCGAGAAAGAAATACCTGAAAGTGCTCTCGCCGGAGTGGTATGTGGAGGAAATTATAAGGGATTTGGATGAAACCAGAGGGTTATACGTATGAATTAAGAAACTTTAAGAAAGGTAGGACAACATTTGACACACCCCTATGCTAATTTTGAAGCCGAATTCCGGAATGGAGTTCGGCTAAAATATTTACAAACTAAATTAAACAAATTTATGAAACAACTAAAAGAAGAACTGCTAGGCAGTCAGCGTGGGGGCGCTATGACAGAGATCGCCCCGAGTGTCATGAAGAGAATCAGGAAATTCTTCAAGAAGAACTGTCACTATAACCAAAAACTAGAGATTACGAATCAGCCTGGAGGCATCATCTGCCTGATGGTTGTGGAAAACACGGAGGAGAAGATCTCGCAACTGATTATGGAATGCAAGGGTAACAACATTAACAAGGGAAGACTATGAAAAATGAACTGAAGAAAGAACTCCTGCAGGAAATCGTAAAAGGCAACGTGAAGATCGGACAACTGATTATGGAAGTCTGCGGTAACAACTATTATTATGAGAACATGGAAAAGGGAAATGAGGCTCCTAGCAATGGGCTCCGTCAATCGATAATAGAATATGTAAACAGGCTAATGCCTGTGGTGGCCTTAGAGTATCGGGATCAATATTCGAAGATCTGGATGGATATTCTTGAAGAAGATGCTGTGAGATGTGTGATTTATGACAGAGGACGTCAGCAAGGTACACTCTTCAATCGTAACTTGGTGGCACAGATTTCACATATGTTTTTGTTGGATGGTGTTATCATCAAAGCGACTACCGATGTCAGAATGGCTGAACTGCTAGAACCAGAGAAAGGTAAGGATCATCCGGTCAGGTTGGCGCTGGGTACACCTCCAGAAGACAAGCAGGTGAAAAAAGCTGTCAATGAGGTTTTTGAGAAACACGGTGTGAAAGTTAAATGAAAGTTTAGGGTGCTGAAAAGCATCCTTTTTTATTGGTTATCAATGAGTTGCAAAAAGAAAGTTTGGCGTGAAACTTTCTTTTTTTCTTTCACCAATTTTTTTTTTCGACCTTTGCATCGCAATCGGATAAAAAGTCTGATTGCCGCGCAAAGACTAATTCTCGCGCGAACATTTAATAAATAAAATACAAACAACAAAATGATTATCAAAGGATTTATCAAGGAAGTCGGTCAGACGAGAGACTGGACTGACAAGAACGGCGAAAGCCGCCAGAGTGTGAAACTGACATTGGCCATGCCTTATGTGTCGAAGGACGGACAGGAGCATGAGGACGAGCTGCAGGCAGAGATGACACTGCCGAACGCGGAGTTCCTAGAGGGTCTGAAGAAGACCTGTCAGGCGAAGGAGAAGTGCGAGATGCAGGTGGGATTCTCGCTCTCGGACTGGAACGGGAAGAAGATTCAGAACATCAAGGTCTACAATCTTACAAAACTAATGATGTAATACAATGGAAGAAAGAACATTAAACTTTGCCGAGAAGTCAGTACAGGTGCTGACACTCGAAGAGCTCGAAAGGAGCTATCATGAGAACCTGCCTACGGGCGACCCCGTGGGTGGAATCTATCACTTCGCCCTGATCCAACAGGTGCTGGAGGCGTTTGAACAGCGCGGCCTGAAGCCCGTGGTTCAGGAGATATTCGCGGCTGCCAACAGGGACTCGAAACGTCCGGGCGTGACACTCCTGCCACAGCTGGAGGAGAAGTACGGCGAGCGGGCCATCGAGGCGCATCTGCTGCGTAGGGTGTATGCGAACATCGAGATCCGCAGCGACGAGACGGAGGATGTGGTGACGTGTCTGGCAGTGGCGTATCACCAGAAGGGCATACAGCTGGGCATTGGGCCGATGGTGAAGGTGTGCCATAACCAGACGATACTGGGGGCGCAGGATACCATAGCGAACTATGCTTGCTTCGGCGGTCCCCGTGTGCGCCTGTCGGTGGAGGATGTGCTGGTGAGGGCGCAGCAGTGGGCGGACGACTATGAGCCGTACCAGAAGGTCAGACAGGAGCGCGTCAGCCGGATGAAGTCGGCACTGATGGACCGTGAAGCCATGCTGAGGCTGATCGGCATCCTCGTGGAGAAGCGCATCCTGCACGACACACAGAATGAACTGCTGCATGAGAGCACACCCTATCCGCTGAACTCCTCGCAGATCAACGAGACCGCAGAGCAGCTGATCGCCCTGATGCGGCACGACGAACCCGTATCGTACTGGGATGCCTACCAGCAGCTGAACACAGTGCTGAAGCCCGGCAGGATGGACATCCCGCAGGTGCTGCCGCAGAGCCTGGCGCTGTTTGAGTGCCTTAACGAACAGATCATCTGAAAAATGATGATATAGTATTAACCCATAACAAAACAAACACAAGATGAAAGAAATGAAAATGAAACCGACGAGTGACGGTATGCTGACCTCAGAAGGTCGGCTGAAGGTGAACCCCGAGACGCTGGAAGCCTATTTCCAGCCGAAGGAGGACACAGGCAAGGCTGCCAAGAAGGACGTGGTGCAGATGGGCAAGGCCCAGATGTGGACTACCACAGGTAAACGTAACCCCAAGCGGATCATCCAGCTGGAGACCCCGGAGAAGGACACCGACAAGATCGAGAGCCTGAAGAAGCAGTTCGACGACGTGATCGCAGAGATGGGCGGTACGCCCAGTCCGGACCCCATGGAGCGTCCGCTGACAACCCAGGACTCACGACTGGAGGTGTGGCTCTCGAAGGAGCGTCACCAGCTGGTGGTGAAAAAGACGGTGAATCTGCGTGAGACACCCGACTACGGAACGGAAATCAGTAACCTTGAAGCAGAGCTGAGAAGATGTTTACTTATCAACAGAACAAGTCTACTGAGTGCCTCCCGTGCGTAGCCGAGACCTTCAAGGCGCTGACGCAGGACCCCGAGACGGCGAGGAAGATCGACGACGTCCGCAGGCTCAATGCCTGCGGCAACGTCGCCGAGGCCAAGAAAAGGAAGGACTCGCTGCCGGGCTGTCTGTATCAGACCCGCGAGGTGCTGGAGAGCATCGGTGAGGCGAAGTACAACCAGGGCAAAAAAGGGCGCTGGAGACTGCAGAGCCAGTGTGTGCTGAACGGACTGGTGATGTGCGACTTCGACCACGTAGAAAGTGAAGAGTTAAGAGTGAAGAGTGAAGAATTTGCTGCCGCCGACTTTTCACAGAAAGCACAGGAGATGGGCATCGTGCTGGTGTTCATCACACCGAGCGGGGAAGGGCTGAAAGTGGTGTTTATCGCGGACATCAATTATAATCTGACGGATAATCAGAAAATGATGGCGAAGCAGCTGGGACTGACCGCCAAGATCGACAAGGGGACGAAAGACAGTTCCCGACTCTCGTACATCCCGAAATGGGACGATATCCTCTATATGGACGAAGAAAAACTATTCAATTATGATAATCCTCTATACGACGAGAAATACGGCAAGCAGTACCGTGAAGGCAACTCTCAGGGCAGGCTTGATTTCGCTGAAGATACTGCTGGAAAGACTGATCAGGCGGCTGAGCTGACCGAGGACCTGAGCGCCATAAACCTGGACGAGAACGAGGACGGGGTGTACTGCTACCATGGCGTGCCCTATACCGACATCCTGAAGAAATGGCTCGAGCTGACGGGCGGAACACCCGACATCGGCGACCGACACGACCGTATGCTGGGACTCTCAGGAGAGCTGCGCCGCATCATGAATAACAAACCTGCCAACGTGCTCTGGCTGATGAAACAGGCCGACTTCTACGAGGAGTTCGTGAAGGAAGGCCGTGAGAAGGAACTGGAGCGTATGGCCGTGGACGTCTGTAAGTTCAGACCCCGAGGGGCCATGTCGGAAGAGCTCGCACAGACACTGGACAGCTTCGGCATCAAGTACACCAAGCTGGAGGTGCAGAACAACCTGCCCTACGACGACTGGGCCGACCGGCTGCTGGCACTCCCGCTGGGCTGCTATGAGGCGGCACTGGCCCACGTGGACAACCCGAGGGTGAAGCCCGGGGCGGTGATCACGGCCTCAGGCATGTACTCCGTGCTGCTGACACGCTGCGACTACCAGAACTGGAAGGGCGACATGCAGCGCCTGAACTCGCTGGTGCTGATGTGCGGCGAGCCCGCCTCGGGAAAGGCCGTGGCCAAGGAGCAGGACGAGCACATCATGCTGACCATGCGCGAGAGCGACAAGCCCGCAAGACAGGCCGAGAAAGCCTACAAGAAGGAGAAGAACGCGCGCAACACGTCGAGCAAGGCACAGAAGGGCGAGGCCCTGCAGGAGCCGGGCGGCATCATCCGCTACAATGTGGTGAAGGTGTCGAACAACCGCTTCTACAAACATGCCGAGAACAACAAGGAGACCGGCTACGACGGCCAGCAGTGGTTCCTGCACCAGTATATGTTCTCGACGGAGCTGCTCTCGCTGATCAATGCCAAGGGCGGATTCCAGGAGAAGCGCGACATCATGCTGCAGGCCTTCCACAACGAAAGAAACAGCGTGGACTATGCCAACAGCGACTCGGTGAACGACTCGATGCCGATGATGTTCTCGGGCGTCTTCACCTGTACGCGTACCTCGCTGCAGCAGTTCATTAATGCCCGGAACATCGGTGACGGCCTCTCGACGAGAATGACTCCGTGGGTGATGCCTGAGGAGGACTACCACACCGACGAGTACCGCGCCTCGCGACGCGACAAGACACCGGCACACCTGATGGAGGAATGGGGTGCACGGTTCGACGCACTGAAATGCGAGATCAAGGGACTGGAGAGGCTGGTGAGGCACGTCTACGACCTCTGTGCGGCACTCGGAGAGGAAGCCCGCATCAACGAGGACAAGGTGCTGAACCTGGAGCGCAAGCGTCTGCAGGACAAGGTGATGGCGGTATGCATCCCGCAGGTCATCTCGACACAGCCCTCGTGGGAGGAGTTCGTGAAGACGGGCGTCTGTCAGATTGAACAGCACCATCTGGACTTCGCCGACCTGATGTGTGAGATCATCAACAGGTGCGAGGACGCGCTGTTCGGACAGCTGCTGCAGGACATGTACGACAATGAGGCCCGCGACACCCAACTGCGCCGCGTGTACGACAAGACGGCGAAGTTCTACAGCATGCTGCCGGATGAGTTTACGACGCAGGACGTACAGCGCGTGTGGGGGTATAAGTCAAATGTTGCCGCTTCGTC
The DNA here is from genome assembly GCA_024697285.1 of Bacteroidaceae bacterium. Taxonomy (GTDB): domain Bacteria; phylum Bacteroidota; class Bacteroidia; order Bacteroidales; family Bacteroidaceae; genus Physcousia. The sequence continues at coordinate 894 of JAILFY010000168.1, read as the reverse complement.
AAAATGCAATCAGTTTATTAAGGAATGTATTATTGAAAAACTGGAACGAGGGCATTTCAGGAAATTGGCTAATGCCATATGAAGTTAATGAATTAATGAATTAATAATTTTATAAAAACGTATAGTTATGAATGCAAGTAAGAATGACAAGATTAATCTCTCCGAGCACTTTACGCTCGGAGAGATGACAGTGACCACGTATAAGACGGACGACGGAAATATACCGAGCCGGGTGGCGATCGAGAACATGACGAACCTCTGTGAGAAGTGGTTAGAGGAACTCAGGTTCAGCTATAATTTCCTGTATTGCCTGGCTCCGGGCGAGGATTATGAGACCTCGGAGGATGTGCAGGGCATCAGGATCAACTCGGGCTATCGCTCGCCGGAGGTGAATCAGAAATGCGGCGGTGCCAAGAACTCGAACCATCTGACGGGTTGTGCTGTAGATATCCACTGTGCGGGGAAGGAGCAGGCGATACGCTATGCCTGCATCCTGCTGGACATCGCGGACGGTAAGAAGCTGGACTTCGATGAGCTCATCCTCGAGAAGCGCGGCACGACCATCTGGGTACATTTCGCAGTGCGGCCCAAGGGCAACCGCCGCTACGTGGACTTCTAAATGTCACATGGAGGTCAGTACTCCTTAAAGAATCTGACTGCCTGTTTTGTCAACGTGTACATAGTTCCTGGTCTCTTGTAATATAACATGGTGACGGTTCTATGGTTCCTGTAAAAAGACTCACGGAGACTTCCGCCCCCGTGAGTCTTTTTAAATAGATATATGTCTACCTTAATAGAAAATGGTCGTCAGAAGATAGGCCACTATCGTGGAGACGGTGACGCAGATCAGTCCTGGCATCATGAACGAGTGGTTCAGCAGGTACTTGCCAATGA
>JAILFY010000158.1 GCA_024697285.1 Bacteroidaceae bacterium | reverse complement strand
GCATTGGCCTGGAAGAGTGGTTAGTGAATCGCAGAATCCGCAAAAGCGCACTGGTGAGAGCTCCAGTAAGTATTTATTATTAGTAGAACAAAAAGTTTTTTAAACAAGAAAGAATGGACACTTTAAGTTACAAGACCATTTCTGCCAACAAGGTGACTGTCCAGAAGGAATGGGTGGTGGTCGACGCCACTGACCAGGTCCTCGGACGTCTCGCTACAAAAGTGGCTAAGTTGCTGCGTGGGAAGTACAAACCCAACTTCACTCCTCACGTCGATTGCGGTGACAACGTTATTATCGTCAATGCCGACAAGATCCAGCTCACCGGTAAGAAGATGACGGACCGCGTGTACCTCCGCTACAGCATGTACCCCGGTGGTCAGAAAGCCAGCACTCCTGCTGACATCATCGCCAAGCCCAACGGCTACGAGCGTCTGCTCCGCCGCGTCGTTAAGGGTATGTTACCCAAGAACAAACTGGCCGCTCGCCTGCTCACCAACCTCTATATCTATGAGGGCGCCGAGCACAAGCATGAGGCTCAGCAGCCCAAGGCCATTGATATTAACCTCTATAAGTAAACAGAAATGGCAACAGTTAATGCATTAGGTCGCCGTAAGTGCGCCGTAGCCCGTGTTTATCTAACAGAGGGCAATGGTAAAATTACCATCAACAAGAAAGATCTGACAGAATATTTCCCCAGCACCATCCTTCAGTTCGTGGTGAAGCAGCCTCTGATGTTGCTCGACGTGGCAGAGAAGTATGACGTCAAAGTGAACGTATTTGGTGGAGGTTACACCGGTCAGAGCCAGGCTCTGCGTCTTGCCATCGCTCGTGCTCTCGTGAAGATCAACGCAGAGGACAAGAAGGCTCTTCGTGCTGAAGGCTTCATCACTCGTGATCCCCGTGCCGTTGAACGTAAGAAACCCGGTCAGCCCAAGGCTCGTCGTCGCTTCCAGTTCAGCAAACGCTGATTCTATTTACTATTTAATGATAGGCGATTGGATGGCGTGCCTCTGCCGCTGGCAGGTTGCGTCGTCAGAATTGAAATCGTTGAATCTTTAAATCGGCAAGCGTTTAGTATCTAAATCGTGCGGATTCTTTCAGGCGAAGTCCAGGACCTCGCAGGCAGACTACCGCAAGGTTGGTTAAGAGTTAACCCACAAGAAAGTAAACAAACAAACATCATTATTCAAGACTATGTCAAGAACCAATTTCGACGCACTTCTTGAGGCAGGCTGCCACTTTGGCCACCTCAAGCGTAAGTGGAATCCCGCCATGGCTCCTTATATCTTCATGGAGAAGAATGGCATTCATATCATCGACCTTCACAAGACTGTAGTGAAGATCGACGAGGCTGCAGAGGCACTGAAGAACATCGCCAAGAGCGGCCGCAAGATCCTTTTTGTTGCTACTAAGAAACAGGCCAAGCCAGTCATTGCCGAGAAGGCAACGTCTGTAAATATGCCTTATGTCATCGAGCGCTGGCCCGGTGGCATGCTCACTAACTTTGCCACCATCCGCAAGGCAGTGAAGAAGATGACGAATATCGATAAGCTGACCGCCGACGGTACGTTTGCCAACTTGAGCAAGCGCGAGATCCTTCAGATCAGCCGCCAGCGCGCCAAACTGGAGAAGAACTTGGGTTCCGTGGCTGACCTCACCCGTCTGCCCGCCGCTCTCTTCGTCGTCGACGTGCTGAAGGAGCAGATTGCCGTTCGCGAGGCCAATCGTCTGGGCATCCCCGTATTCGGCATCGTGGACACCAACTCCAACCCCGACAACGTAGATTTCGTTATCCCCGCCAACGATGATGCCAGCAAGAGCATCGAGGTGATCCTCGACGCTTGCTGCGAGGCTATCGCCGAAGGAGTGGAAGAGCGCAAGGCCGAGCGCGTGGACGCTGAAGCTGCCGAGGAGCAGGAAGAGAAAGGTGCTCGCCGCAGCGCACGCGTGGAGGACGAGAACGAAGAGGCTCCCGCCGCAACCGAAGAGGCTCCCGCCGAGGCATAAATACTTTAAGACACACATAAATATATTAATATGGCTGTTTCAATCAAAGATATCCAGAAGCTGCGCGAGATGACTGGCGCAGGTCTGGCAGACTGCAAGAAAGCTCTCGAGGAGAGCAATGGCGAGCTCGAGCCCGCCATCGAGATAATCCGTAAGAAGGGTCAGGCTGTAGCTGCTAAGCGCAGCGACAGAGAGGCCAGCGAGGGCTGCGTCGTCGTGAAAGTCGACGGTAACTTCGCCGCTATCATCGCCCTGAAGTGCGAGACCGACTTCGTTGCCAACAATGCCGACTTCGTGAAGCTCACTCAGGACATCCTGGACGCTGCTGTGGCTGCTCGCTGCAAGACACTCGATGAGGTCAAGGCCCTGCCTATGGGCGACGCCACCATCGCAGACGCAGTAGTTGCTCGCAGTGGTATCACCGGTGAGAAGATGGAACTCGACGGCTACTTCGTAGTCGAGGGCGACTACATCGCTGCCTACGACCATCAGGGCAAGCACACCCTCTGCACCATGATCGCTCTGAACAAGGCTGTTGAGGACGAGACCGTGGGCAAGAACATTGCCATGCAGGTCGCCAGCGCCAGCCCCGTGGCCATCGACGAGAGCAGCGTTCCTCAGGAAGTAAAGGACAGCGAGCTCCGCGTTGCCATCGAGAAGACCAAGGAGGAGCAGATCGCCAAGGCTGTGGAGGCTGCTATCCGCAAGACCGGTGTCAACCCTGCACACGTCGACAGCGAGGACCACATCGAGTCCAACATGGCTAAGGGATGGATCACACCCGAGCAGGCTGCCATGGTCCGCGAGATCAAGGAGAAGGTGGCTGCCGAGAAGGCTGCCAACCTGCCCGAACAGATGATTCAGAACATCGCCCAGGGCCGCCTGAAGAAGTTCTTCAAGGAGAGCTGCCTGCTGGACCAGGAGTTCATCTGGGACAAGAACCTCACCGTAGGTCAATACCTGAAGAGCGTGGACAAGGAACTCACCGTCACCGCCTTCAAGCGTTTCACTCTGCGCGCAGAGTAATTGCACGACAAGGGGGCATTCGCCCCTCTACCATACCTTTTGCCCGCCAGTAGCCACCGCAACTGGCGGGCATTTTCTCTTCCGGAAGACCTATACATGACCCCCCAAAGAACGACCAATTCTTTTCACCTCCCCAGAAAATCCATTTCCGTCCCTCACTCTCAAACACATTCACCCCCATCATTCTCAAACACGTTCACGTCCCTTCCTGGAAATGTATTCCCGTCTCATTCTCCGAGACTCAGTCCTTCCCTTCCCCGGAAGTCTCTCATAGAAAACCAATTCCGACTTCACTCTGATAGTTCCTCCCGTTCGCTCCGAGAAATCCAGTCCCCTTCCCTTCCCCGGAAGTCACTCATAGGAAACCTATTCCGACTACACTCTGATAGCTCCTCCCGTTCGCTCCGAGAAATCCAGTCCCCTTCCCAGAAAGACTCTTCCGGAATCCCGTTCCGTTCCCTTCACACTCTGAAAAGTCCTTCATTTCCTCTCCCCCGTTATATCTCTCCTTTTCTTCATTATTGCATCCCTCTGCCATGAGCCTAAAGACCTTTATAGACCGCCCCATACTTTCTGGTGTTATCTCCGTGATGATTGTCATCTTCGGAGCGCTGGGGCTCAGCCAACTTCCTATAGAACAGTTTCCAGACATCGCCCCGCCTACCGTTACGGTGTGGGCAAGTTATACTGGTGCCAATGCGGAGACAGTTCAGAAATCCGTTGTGGTACCTTTGGAAGAAGCTATCAATGGTGTAGAGAATATGCTCTACATGACGTCCAATGCATCCAACAATGGTTCTGCTCGAATCAATGTGTTCTTCAAGCAAGGCACAGACCCAGACATGGCTACGGTGAACGTACAGAACCGAGTCTCCCAGGCGCAAGGTATCCTGCCCGCAGAAGTCACCCGAACCGGCGTCAATGTGATGCGCAGACAGACATCTACGTTGAAATCCTTGGGCCTCTACAGCCCCAATGGAACCTATGATCTTGCGTTCCTCAACAACTACTTCAAGATAAACATCGAGCCCCGACTCAGTCGTGTGGCGGGAGTAGGTGAAGTGGACGTTTATGGTTCGAACTACTCCATGCGCATCTGGCTCGATCCGGCAAAGATGGCTCAGCATCATCTGATGCCGTCTGACGTCACAGCCATGCTGGCAGAGCAAAACGTAGAGAGTCCTGCAGGAACCTTGGGAGAGGAGAGCGACAACACTTTCCAGTACGTACTGAAATACCGAGGGCGCTACGACGACGAGACGGACTACGAGAATATGGTACTTCGTAGCCAACCGGACGGCACACTGCTGCGACTGAAAGATGTGGCTCGAATAGAGATGGGACTACAGGGCTACGCTATTGAAGGTTATATCAATGGCCATCCGGGCAGCACTTGCATGATTTCCCAGACCCCGGGCTCAAACGCCAACGAGATAATCATTGCCATCGACAAGCTGGTGGAGGAAATCCGGCAGGACTTGCCTGCTGACATGGAGCTCATCGATCTGATGTCCACGAAAGACTTCCTCGATGCCAGTATCAACAGTGTCGTCCGCACGCTGCTGGAGGCCGCTGCACTCGTCGTTCTTGTGGTGTTGCTGTTTCTGCGTTCGTGGCGAGCCACGCTGGTACCGTTGGTGGCCATCGTTGTTTCTCTGGTGGGCACATTCGCTTTCTTGTATCTTGCCGATTTCTCGCTGAACACCTTGACGCTGTTCGCTCTGGTGTTGGTCATCGGCACCGTCGTGGACGACGCCATCGTCGTGGCAGAAGCCGTGCAGGCAAAATGGGACGCTCGTTCGCGGGGCGATGCAGAAGGCAGGGCACTTACCCTTTCTGCTATGCGCGAAGTGACGGCCGCACTCATCACATCTACCTTAGTATTCATGGCGGTGTTCATTCCGGTATGTTTTATGGGAGGCACCAGCGGAATCTTCTACACACAGTTCGGACTGACCATGGCCGTGGCTGTACTAATTTCGATGATCAATGCGCTGACCCTCAGTCCGGCTCTCTGCGCCCGATTGCTGAAACGACGTACCCCGAGAGTGCGTCCGGACGGAGACGTCACTCGGCGACCTCTGTACCAACGAGCAAGTCGCGCCCTCGCCGCCAGTCGCTTGTCGGCCGTGCCTGCTTTCTTCATCCGTCGTCCCTGGTGGACCTTCTTCTTTGTGGCTGCGGCCATAGGCCTCTTCGGCTATTTCCTCCGCACGACTAAGACATCCCTGGTGCCGGACGAAGATATGGGAGTTATTTATGTGACCGTGCAGACGCAGCCCGGCAGCACGAAAGCCGAGACACACGCGATGATGGACCGAATAGAAGCACTTATCGTGGACCTCCCGCAGATAAAAGCCTACTCCAAGAGCGTGGGAGTCAGCAGAATGGCCGGTCAAAGCTCCAACAACGGAATGTTCCTCCTGCGACTGAAGAACTGGGATGAACGTAAGGGCCGAGGTAATGACCTGAAGAGTGTGATGGCAGAAGTGAACAGACGTGTGGCAGGTATCAGCGGCGCCAAAATCATGGCTTTCACCCAACCAATGATCAGTGGCTACGGCGCCACCAATGGTTTTGAACTTCAGGTGCAAGACCATCAAGACAGGGGTGTGGATTCACTCATGGCCGTGACCAATCGTTTGATTTCAGCACTGCAGAACCGACCGGAAATCTCCCGAGCCCAGACGTCTTTCGACAACCGTTACCCCCAGTATCGGCTCGAAGTAGATGCAGCTCGCTGCAAGCGGGCAGGCGTTTCGCCATCCGATGTCCTCCATTGCCTCTCGGGCTACATCGGTGGAAGCTATTCTTCCAATATGAACAAGTTCTCCAAACTCTATCGTGTGATGGTTCAGGCAGAAGTAGAGCAGCGCAGGGACCTGCAGTCGCTGGATAATATGTTCGTGCGGTCCTCCGATGGTTCCATGGCACCCCTCAGCACGTTTGTCCGTCTCACTCCCGTTATGGGCACAGCCAACCTGACACGTTTCAACCTCTTTCCGGCCATTCAGGTCAGCGGTATTCCGGAACGAGGCTACAGCTCTGGTCAGGCCTTGGCAGCTGTTCGTGAGGAGGCCGATCGTGTGTTGCCGCTGGGCTATGGCTTTGAGTTCGCAGGAATGAGCCGCGAAGAAGCGTCCGCCGGTCAGAACACCATTTACGTCTTCTCCGCTTGCGTGCTGTTTATCTATCTGATACTTTGCGCTTTATATGAGAGTCTTCTCATCCCGTTGGCCATTCTTTTTAGTGTTCCCTTTGGTTTGATGGGCTCTTTCCTCTTCGCGCAGTGGTTTGGTCTGGAAAACAATATCTATATGCAGACGGGCGTTATCATGCTCATCGGATTGCTCTCAAAGACCGCCATCTTGCTTACGGAATATGCCAGTGAACGTCGGCGGGCAGGTATGAGCATCGCTCAAGCCGCACTCACAGCAGCCCGCGTTCGTTTGCGTCCCATCCTGATGACCTCTCTCACCATGATTTTTGGTTTGCTACCGATGATGTTTGCCACCGGCGCCGGCGCCAATGGCAATATCTCTTTAGGAGTAGGCACGGTAGGCGGAATGCTCGTGGGAACCATCGCCCTCCTCCTCTTCGTCCCCTCCCTCTTCGTCGTGTTCCAGGAACTACACGAACGAACCTCTCCCCCTACTCCAAAACCTTAGATTACTAAATGGTACATGATAAATGGTACTTGGTAAATGGCTAAATAGTAAATAACAAGGTGCTACCTGGAAAATGGTACTTGGTAAATGGTTAAATGGTACTTGGTAAATGGTTAAATAGTAAATGAAAAGATGTATAAATTATTTTCCGCCCTCGTGGCATTAACACTATCCTTGTCCGTTCACGCTCAATCGACAAGCGACACTCAAGGCCCCTCTCAGCAGGGAGCCAACACCCCCGAGAACCAACTGATAGCCCTGCGCCATCAGTTGGAAGAGACAGCTGACGCAGCAGGTCAGAAGAAGATTCTGCGGGCCATGGCAGAGACGGGTACTTTCGTGGCCATGACCACAATTGCCCAGCAATTGGACGATCCCGAGTTGCAGAAAACGGCAGCTCGCGGGGTGGCTTCCATCGCCTTGGCACATCCGGAGTACGATGGTTATCTCACTCGCTATCTGCTGGCAAAGAGTCTGCCTCACGTGGGCGGCTCTCAAAAGAAAAGCATTATCGCACGACTGGGAGAACCGCCCGTGGAGGGCTTCGTGTCCCACTTCAACGGAAAGGACCTATCTGGTTGGAAAGGGCTGGTACAAAACCCCGTGGCGCGCGAACAGATGACTCCTCTGCAGTTGGCCGAACAACAGGTTGCTGCCGACCAACGGATGCATGCAGACTGGAAGGTGGAAGACGGTATGCTGGTTTACGTGGGCACCGGCTTCGATAATATCTGCACGGAAGAGCAGTTTGGCGATTTCGAGATGCTGGTGGACTGGCGGCTGGACCCCTCGGGAACAGAGCCCGACGCAGGGATTTACCTGCGCGGAACGCCGCAGGTGCAGATCTGGGACATAGCACGTACAAACGTGGGAGCACAAGTGGGGTCAGGCGGCCTCTACAACAACCAGCAGCACCGCTCTATCCCCTTGTGCGTGGCCGACAATCCGCTGGGAGAATGGAACACTTTCTATATCCGTATGGAAGGCGACCGAGTCACAGTTCACCTCAACGGCGTTATCGTAGTAGATAATGTGCCATTGGAGAATTACTGGGACCGCCATCGCCCCATCTTCCCGGTAGAGCAAATAGAGTTGCAGGCCCACGGCAGCAAGGTCTATTACCGCGATATTTATATCAGACGTCTCTAACTCCTTTTCCCCAACAAGAAGAAGCCTGCCACCATTTCCGGTAGCAGGCTTCTCTCTTCTGAACGAGGCGGCACGGAGCATGGCTGAATATGTCTTTTCCTTGCCGACAAGATGAATCTGACAACCCGTACATTCGTATCCGTCAACACGTACATTCGTATCCGTCAACACGTACATACGTATCCGACAACACGTACATTCGTATCCGACAACACGTACATACGTATCCGACAACACGTACATACGTATCCGCTAACACGTACATACGTATCCGTCAACACGTACATACGTATCCGCCAACACGTACATACGTATCCGACAACACGTACATACGTATCCGACAACACGTACATACGTATCCGTCAACACGTACATACGTATCCGACAACACGTACATACGTATCCGCTAACACGTACATACGTATCCGCCAACACGTACATACGTATCCGTCAACACGTACATACGTATCCGACAACACGTACATACGTGTGAAAAGATATGTCTAAAGCCGCTACAATCTGACGCGCGCTCCGGCGAGGATTACGATTCCCGGTTGCAGGATATGTCCGAGATCATAGTAGCGATGGTTCAGGAGGTTGGTGGCTTCCGCCCACAACTCATAGCGGCGCTCGTTCCAACGCAGACGCACATCTACGGTGGCGTAGGGGTCGTAGGAAACCAGTCGGCCCGTGGACTTCCCCTGTTC
>JAILFY010000152.1 GCA_024697285.1 Bacteroidaceae bacterium | reverse complement strand
CCCCTACGACAGTGAACCCATCTACAACCTCGCACTCGCCCTGAAATACCAAGGACAGCCCGACGAGGCCTACGAACGTTTCTGGAAGGCTACCTGGAGCAAGGCTTGGGCAGATGCCGGCTACTTTGAGGCAGCCAAGATTTCTGTGGCTCAGGGTAGACTCGACGATGCACTCGACGAACTGAACCGCGGACTCATCTATGGTGCTCACAACCAGAAAGCCCTCGCCCTGAAAGCCGCCGTGCTCAGGAAGATGGGGCACAAGGACGCTGCAATGGATGTCTGCAAGGAAGCCTTGAAGACCGATCTCTTCAACTACGGCTGCCGCTATGAGATGTATCTGCTGACGGGCGACAAAGCTGTGCTTGACGAGATGAAGGAACTGCTACTGGGGCTGGCCAAGAACTACGACGAGGTGGCGCTTGACTACTCTGCAGCCGGACTCTGCGAAGAGGCCAGGGCCATCTGGGACATAGCCATCGAGGAGGGAGCCACCACGCCCATGACCTATTATTATTTAGGTAGCCTCACCCCCTGCCCCTCACTCCCGCCCCAAGGGCGCCTACCCGTAGCCTTTCCGACGGGAGAGGGAAGTCGTTACTTTGAACTGGCGGAGCGTCAGTGCCCGGACTATTGCTTCCCCAACCGCCCAGAGGACGTCATCGCCTTAGAGACTGCCAAGCGTGAAAACCCTCAGGGAGCCAAGGCACCTTACTACTTAGGTTGCCTCTACTATGCTGCCCGTCAGTACAATCTGGCTATTGAGAACTGGGAACTCTCCGCACAGCTCGACCCCACGTTCCCCACCGTATGGCGCAACCTCGCCCTGGCCCGCTTCAACAAGCAAGGTCGTGAGCAAGAGGCTTTAGGCTATATGGAAAAAGCCTTCCACCTCAATGAGGCCGACGAACGAGTGCTCATGGAACTTGACCAGCTTTACAAGCGCATGCAGAAGCCCCACAGTGAGCGACTGGCTTTCCTTCAGCAGTATCCTCAGCTCGTGCAGCGCCGCGACGACCTCGTGCTCGAAGAAATCACCCTGCTCAACCAGACGGGCAACTATAAAGAAGCTATGCAGAAACTCGATGCCCACAAGTTCCACCCCTGGGAGGGTGGCGAAGGCAAGGTGTCCGCACAGTATCAGATATGCCGTGTGGAGCTGGCCAAGCAGGCCATTGCCCAACAGCGTTATGGTGAGGCCAAGAGACTGCTTGAACAGTGTTTAGACTATCCCGAACATCTTGGAGAAGGCAAACTCTATGGTGCGCAGGAGAACGACTTTCTATATTTGCTGGGCTGCTGCTATGATGCCGTAGGGCAGGCTGACAAAGCCCGCGAGTGCTGGGAGGAAGCCACCAAGGGACCGCAGGAGCCTGCCGCCGCCATGTACTACAACGATGCCAAGCCCGACAAGATATTCTACCAGGGCCTTGCCCTGCTGAAACTCGGCCGGAAAGGAGAGGCAAACGGACGCTTCCATAAGCTCGTCAACTACGGCAAACAGCACATCTTCGAGCATATCACGATGGACTACTTCGCCGTGTCGCTGCCCGACCTGCTCATCTGGGAGGATTCCCTTGACTGTAAGAACGAGATCCATTGCAAATACATGCTGGCGCTCGGCTATTACGGATTGGGAGAGAAAGACAAGGCGCTTGGCTATCTGAACGATGTCGGACGGCTTGACATCAATCATCAAGGTATTCAGTCATTTAAAACATTTATAGCACAATGAAATACAGCATCATATTGGCGGCACTCATGACTGCCGCAACGACATTCGGCCAGACCGATGCGCCCAAGGTAACCTGGGATAAACACAGCCTGATGATAGACGGACGACGCATCGTTCCCGTTATGGGAGAGGTACACTACTCACGCATTCCCGCCGACGAGTGGGCCGACGAGGTGCGGAAAATGAAAGAGGGTGGCGTGACCATGATCGCCACCTACGTGTTTTGGAACCACATAGAAGAAGAGGAGGGCATCTTCAACTGGAGCGGGCAACGCGACCTTCGACGCTTTGTAGAGGTGTGCAAGAGTGAGGGGCTGCCCGTAGTGCTACGTGTAGGCCCATTCTGCCACGGAGAGGTGCGCAACGGGGGTATTCCCGATTGGGTGTTCGCGAAAGGCTGCAAGACGCGATCCGAACATCCCGTGTTCCTCGCACTCGTGGAGCGTCTGTACCGACAGATATTCTCCCAGATTCAGGGACTGCAATGGAAGGACGGGGGGCCGCTGATTGCCTGTCAGTTCGATAATGAATACCGGGGCTCGGGCGACTACCTGATGGCTCTGAAGCGTATTGCACTCGGCATCGGCTTCGACCTACCGTTCTATACTCGTACAGGCTGGCCTGAGTTGACGAAGCCCGTTCCTTTTGGGGAGATGCTGCCGCTCTTCGGCGACTACGCCGATGGTTTCTGGGAACGCTCTATCAAAGAGACTGCCGGCAACTACTATAAGGCTTTTAACTTCAAGGCTTTCCGCTCATCTACTGCCATCGCTACAGAACAATTGGGCAAGCAGGAGGAAAAACTGAATCAGGGTGATGAGCAGTATCCTTATTTCACCTGCGAACTGGGTGGTGGTATGATGTCTGCCTACCATCGTCGTCCCTATATCTATCCGGAGGATGCCCTGTCTATGGCTGTTGTCAAGTTGGGCAGCGGCTCAAATCTGTTGGGCTATTATATGTATCACGGTGGGACAAATCCCGAAGGCCAGACCTGGCTCAACGAGATGCAACGCACCATAGCGACCAACTACAACGATATGCCAGTGAAGAACTACGACTTCCAGGCTCCGCTGGGCGAGTTCGGCCAGAAGAATCCACATTATTATCTGCTACGTCCCCTGCACCTCTTCATGCAAGACTATGGTGAGCTGCTGGCTCCAATGGAGGCCACCTTCCCCTGTCGGCAGGATCTGCCCAAGGGTGACGACACGGCCCTTCGCTGGTCATATCGCTCGAAGGACGGCAGCGGATTCATCTTCATCAACAATTACGAACGCCTGCAAAACCTCTCGACAAAGAAGGATGTCCAGCTGGAAGCCTGTGGCGTTACATTGCCAAAGATGACCATTCCTGCCGGAACAATCTGCGTGTTGCCCATCAATGTCGATGGCATCCGATATGCCACGACCCAACTGGTGGCCAAGCGCGATGGAAACATCTATATGCAGCAAATCAAGGGCATCCCCAGCACCATCGCCTTGAAGGATGGGAAGACGTTGAGGAACGTAAAGCCAAAGGGTGCAAACCAGCCTGTATATAAAAACATCTATCTGCTGACAAGCGAAGATGCAGGACGTCTTTTCTTAACCGAGACATCACAGGAGGATATCGGCTTCCATGTCACCTACGAGAAAATCCGTGAGGCAGGACCCTTGCGCACCATCACCACCGGGGTGAACAAAGTGGCAGAGGAACCCGCTGACGAGGATTTCGACCAGGCTGCTGTCTATCGTATCAAAGTACCCGAGGCTGCTGCTTCAAAGTATCGCCGACTGCTAAAGGTTGACTATCAGGGCGACTGTGCCCGTCTATATGCCGACGGCCGGTTGGTGGCCGACCACTTCAACAACGGCCGACCCTTCCTCTACGGCCTCTGGCGCCTGCCAGAAGGATGTACACAACTGGAACTGCACCTCCTGCCGATGCAGCAGGACGAGCCAGTCTATTTCCCCCGTGAGGCCGACACCACTCCCGGCGAGGCAGTAAAGAACATCACTATTACAAGCGAAGGATTATGATGAAACGTCACACTCTCACTTGGATGCTTACACTTTGCTGTCTGCTCCTTGCCAAGGCGCAGCAGACCATCGACCTTTCCGGCACGTGGCAGCTGGCCTTAGGCGAACAACCGATATACAACGACCAGATGACCCTGCCCGGCTCTATGATTACCGCCGGCAAGGGCGACGAGGTGACGGTAAACACCATGTGGACCGGCTCTACCTACGACTCGTCGTACTACTTCAACCCCTATATGCAACAGTACCGCGAGGCCGGCAACGTGAAATATCCCTTCTTCCTCACTCCCGACCGCCACTACGTGGGCAAAGCCTGGTACAAGCGGTCGGTGCAGGTGCCGAGAGAATGGAAGAAGAAGCGCGTCGTCCTCTATTTAGAAAGACCCCATATCGAGACTACTGTATATGTCAACGACAGGGAGGTGGGTCACAACATGTCGTTGTCGGTGCCCCATCAGTACGACGTTACCGACTTCATTCGCCCCGGCCGACTTAACGACATTGCCATTTGCGTATATAACGGCATCGAGCATGTGGGCGTAGGACAGGACTCACATAGCGTGACTGACCAGACGCAAGGCAACTGGAACGGCATCGCGGGGCGAATGGAGCTGCGCACGCAGCTGCAGCCCAGCATCCACATCACTCACGACACTGCCCGGCACGTGGCATGGATTCAAGTGGATGGAGAGCAGTATGAGGTGTCGCTGGGCGACAGCGTGAGGTGCTGGAGCGAGTTCGACCCTTATCTCTACACCTGCACCATTGAGCACCACGGACAACCGCTCACCATCACTTTCGGTATTCGCGATATCACCATTCAGAACCGACAGCTCATGCTGAACCGTCAGCCTATATGGCTGCGCGGCACGGTAGGGAGTTGCTGCTTCCCGGAGACGGGCTATCCGCCAACGGACGTGGAAGTCTGGACACGCATTTTCCAGAAATGTAAGGAATATGGGCTCAACCACATGCGCTTCCACAGCTATTGTCCGCCAGAGGCGGCTTTCACCGCTGCCGACAGGCTGGGCTTCTATCTGCAGGCCGAAGGTCCTTCGTGGCCCAACCACGGCGTGCGGCTGAGAAGCGGACAGGTTATAGACCAGTACCTGCTGGACGAATCGAAACGCATCATCGACGCCTACGGCCATCACCCTTCGTTCCTGATGATGGCTGCCGGCAACGAGCCTGCAGGCGACTGGGTGAGCTACTGCAACGACTGGGTGAAGGAGATGAAGGCCTACGACCCGACAAAGATCTACTGCGGAGCCTCCGTCGGGGGTGGCTGGGCCTGGGATGACGGCTCAGAGTATCACGTGAAAGGGGGTGCACGCGGGCTTGACTGGGACAAGCATGCCCCTCACTCAGACGACGACTATCTCGATCAAATCCTACGTCCCAGAAACTATCATCTGGATACGGACAACAATTCGCCCATCATTGCTCATGAACAAGGGCAGTGGTGCGCCTTTCCCGACTTCAAGGAAATACCACAATATACAGGTGCCTACAAAGCCAAGAACTTCGAGATATTCCGGGACTTGCTCAGGCAGAACGGAATGGTTGCTCAGGCAGAGAAGTTCCTCATGGCCAGCGGAAAGCTACAGACACTGGCCTATAAGTATGAAATAGAACGCAACCTGCGGACCCCTGACTATTCTGGATTCCAGCTGTTGGCACTGAACGACTACAGCGGACAGGGAACGGCGCTGGTGGGCGTACTGAATGTGCATTGGCGTGAGAAAGGCTATACGAAAGCTGCCGACTGGAGACAGTTCTGTGCTCCTGTTGTTCCGTTGGCCCGATTTCCGAAATTCGTCTATGCAGCCACCGATACACTCAGGGTTCCCGTGGAAATCTATAATGCCTCCAAGGGATTGATTTCTTCGTCACAAACGACCTTTACTATTAAGGATGAACAAGGAGGACTTTTGGCAGAAGGTGTCCTCTCGGATAAAGCCCTGCCTATAGGTAAGAATATCGAGGCCGGTATGGTCTGTTTCCCGCTGAATGGTATCCGTCAGGCATCGAAGTTGACGCTATGCGTTCAAATAGGAACAGAAGGGTTCAACACCTGGGACTTTTGGGTATATCCGGAGGAAGTGACGAAAGAGGAATCCACCATATTTATCACCGACACGCTTGATGCTGAAGCCGTAGGAGTGCTCAACCAGGGTGGGAAAGTGCTATTGACGGCAGCAGGAAAGGTTCGGCTTGGCGGTGATGTCACCCAGCATTACCTGCCAGTATTTTGGAATACCAGTTGGTTTAAGATGCGACCTCCTCACACTACAGGTGCCTACATTGAGCAGTCTCATCCTCTCTTCAAATATGGGTTCCCCACAGATAATTGGAGTAACCTGAACTGGTGGGAGCTACTCAACAAAGCGCAGGTGATGAACTTGATGGAACTGCCAGCCTACTATCAGTCGCCTATCCAGCCCATCGACACATGGCACGTGTCACGCAAGCTCGGTATGCTGGTTGAGGCCAAGGTGCTGAAAGGTCGTCTGCTGATGACTACCATGGACATAACGCACAACTTGGAGCAACGTCACGTGGCCCGTCAGATGCGGAATGCCATCATCAGATATATGGAGAGCAATGACTTCAACCCCACCCTTGAAAGTGACATCAATACAATTAGGCACTTTTTTACTCGGGAGGCCCCCAGAGTAGAGATGTACACTAAAGAATCGCCCGATGAGTTGAAGCCAAAACTTAAACCGTAAATGAGGTGTAATACGAATTGGAGAAGACATATATACCTTCTAATAATAAGATATATAAATTCTGGATGATGTGTTTACGGTAATGAAGAACAGCGAGAAGTAGTGGGAAGAGGGAAGGAGGCCCCCTCTGTCTCCCCCGAGGGGGAGGACTGGGCTGCGCAGAGAAGGAGGGAGATTGCCGCAGACGAACCGCGGCACACTCGACACATAGCTGTTGAGGGGAGGGAGATTGCCGCGGACAGACCGCGGCACACTCGACACATAGCTGCTGAGGGGAGGGGGATTGCCGCGGACAGACCGCGGCACACTCGACACATAGCTATTGAGGGGAGGGAGATTGCCGCGCACGAACCGCGGCACACTCGACACATAGCTGTTGAGGCGGGGGGACTTGGTCTTTAAAGGAGGTTTTGGTAACTACTCCCTCCCTCACAGGGTGGCTGCGACGGAAACAACTTAATGTCGTTTCCGAGCTGACTTCACAGCGCTCAGAGAGAGCAAGGCAAGCTTGCTTAGCCGCAGCTATCGACGTTAAGCGCGTAGAGGTAGCGGGGGGTGGGTCTTTGGGGTGGCTCTTTTTGATGTCAGAACTGGGCAACGACGAAGATGAGGAGGCTGTAGCGAATGGCCTTGCCGAGGGTTATGGTAAGCAGAGAGAGCCACGGATTGGCACGGGTGAAGCCAAGAGTGACGGCAATGGCACTGCCAAGGATGGGAAGGAAACAGAGGAGGCCTATCCAAGCGCCATAGCGCTCCATCCAGCGAGCAACCCGGTCCACACGCTCAGGTTCCACATGCAGGTAGCGCTCTATCCACTCCATCTTGCCGAAACTGCCAATGACATAATTGAACATGGAGCCAAGAGTGTTGCCAAGGGTAGCGAAGACGAACAGACGAAAGGGGTCTAAACCAGCCAACAGCAAAGCCGTAAGGACAGCCTCGCTGCTGAAAGGGAAGACACTGCCGGCGATGAAGGCAGAGATGAACATCCCCCAATAGCCCCAGGATTCGAGAAGTGCAAGGAAAGTGGCGATAGGTGGGTCGTGATTTAGAAGATGGATAACAATAAGTTGAAGGTGGAGGGCACCAGATTGACAACTGCCACGACCACAGAAAACAGGAAGAGAAGTATGCACCAAGCGTTCGTGAACCAGGTGTGGGTGAGAGCTACGAAATGCGCGGCGGAGGGGATACTCACGAGAACTAACAGGGGGAAGAGCACCGATAGATGTTGAGGCACGAGAAGAATCCACAACGCGAGTACCGCGATGAGCAAGAGGTAGCTGTAGTGGCACATTCGGACACGTGTCTTGTCGTCGTAGCTCTGGTTAACGTAGTGCACAAAGCCCGTAAGGCTGAACAAAGCAACCAGCAAGAGGGCCAGCGACTCTGGCAGGTGATTGAACAGACGAAACTGAAGCCCTGCGCCGAGGGTGGGCCAGAAAGTAGCCCAGTCGGTGGTCTGAGCGAGGTCAATAACCCATTGCCAATAGAAACCTCCTGTGAAAGGCGAGACGACGGCCAAGAGATGCTGGAGAAAGACTTGCAAGCTGCAGACCTCTCGCAGATAGGTGGGCAACGGGAGCTGGTCCGCAACAGCCAACGACTCGAGAGAGAATGTGATGACAATCCAGAAGGCATAGGGAGTGACCGCGCCCCAGAAGACTGCACCCAAGCTGCGCCGCTGCAAAGAGAAGAGATACACACCCTGGCTCAAGAGCAGGACGGGAACAAGAAGCAGGAGTGGGGCCCATAAAAGGCTGGCTAAGGAGAGCAGAAGATAGGCATGAAAGGTGTCTAACTCGGGGCGTTGGCAGTCGCACGTACGGAGAAAATAGAACATCGAGCAGGACAACAGGAACTGAACGATGGTGCCCTCCTGTAGCGGATGGAGGAAGCCGCAGATACCCATGAACAGCAGCAAGAGACTGGGAATCAGCTGGGAGCGAACTCGCAAGAGGTGGTTCCGAGTAGCCGTCTCCAAGACCACGAACGTGGTGAGAGCACAGAGCAACCACCCCCAAAGATACTCCTGGGAGTAGCCGCCCTGGGGCAACCACCAGAGGAACGTGGTGACGACACACATGGTGGGCAGCGTAAACACACTGCCAGCAATCTTATTTTGCAGCCTCTTCCTCATGTTGTCCTCAGGCTACAGATCAGCACCGATATCCCGACGGAAATACTTGCCCTCGAACTGAATCTTCTGGGCCTCAGCAAAGCTCTTGGCAAGGGCCTCAGCCTTGTTGGCACCATAGGAGGAAACGGCGATGACACGGCCGCCGGAAGTGACAACTTGACCTTCTGGCGAGAGGGCTGTGCCGGCATGGAAGACGACACTGCCACGGACGTCGTCGATGCCCGTGATGACCTTACCCTTCTCATAATGACCGGGATAGCCTCCACTGACGAGCATGACACAAACGGCGGCGCGCTCGTCGAATGTTATCTGCCGGGAGGCCAGGTCGCCGCAGGCCACTCCCTCGAGCAGTTCCACGAGGTCGCTCTTGATGCGGAGCATGACGGTTTCTGTCTCGGGGTCTCCCATCCGGCAGTTGTACTCAATGACTTTGGGGTCGCCGTCGCAGTTGATGAGTCCGAAGAAGATGAAGCCTTTGTAGTCCAGTCCCTCAGCCGCCAGACCTTGTACGGTGGGACGCACAATGCGTTCCTCCACTTTCTGCATCCACTGGGCATCGGCAAAGGGAACGGGCGAGACAGAGCCCATGCCACCTGTGTTCAGTCCGGTGTCGCCCTCGCCGATTCGCTTGTAGTCCTTGGCCTCGGGCAGAAGGGTGTAGTCGTGGCCATCGGTGAGGACGAAGACGGAGCACTCTATGCCCTGCAGGAATTCCTCTATGACGACACGCGCCGAGGCTTGTCCGAACATCCCTCCCAGCATCTCGCGGAGTTCTTTCTGAGCTTCGGCCAAGGTGGGAAGAATGAGAACACCCTTGCCTGCACAGAGGCCATCGGCCTTCAGTACATAAGGTGGCTGCAGGGTCTCGAGGAAGCGCAAGCCCTCTTCCAGATGCTCGCCGTCGAAGGTCTGATAGGCGGCTGTAGGAATGGAATGGCGCTGCATGAAACCCTTGGCAAAGTCCTTGCTGCCCTCGAGCTGGGCACCAGCCTTGCTGGGACCGATAACGGGAATAGCACGAAGCTGCTCATCGGCGAGGAAATAGTCATAAATGCCCTTCACGAGCGGATCCTCGGGACCTACAACTACCATATCCACAGAGTGCTGAAGCACAAAATCCTTGATGCCGGGGAAGTCGTCGGCCTTCAGAGGGACGTTGGTGCCTACCTTGCTTGTTCCGGCATTTCCGGGAGCGATGAAGAGTTGCGAGACTTTGGGCGACTGGGCTATTTTCCAAGCCAGAGCGTGCTCACGGCCGCCACTACCTAAAAGAAGTATATTCATAATGTGTAGAAGATGTTTTTTTGTGTGAGAGAAGGACTAACTAATATGTGGGAAGGATTATTAAAATAGGTGTCTCTGAGAGGATGGTCATTCGGAGGATCAGAGGTGGGTGAATGCACCGGACGGAGGCTCAGAGGTGGGGAAAGTCACAGGACGGAGGCTCAGAGGTGGGTGAATGCACCGGACAAGAACTCATTTTGGAGGTTCTGCGGAAGAAATGTCCCTGGACGAGAGAGTTCATTGGGCCGTCTTGAGGTAATCCTCGAAATAACGGGTGATACGCTCGTGGAGGTGAATCTGGTCGGTGCCGAACATATTATGGCCGTCGCCAGGATAGGTGAAGAGGTCGGGCTGCGTGCCGGCATCGATGCAAGCACGGATGAAACTGAGGGTGTGCTGGGGCACACAAGTGGGGTCGTTGTAGCCGAAGATGATCTGCAGGCGACCTTGCAGGTTCTTAGCCTTGGGAAGCAGACTGCAACGGGCATAGCCGTCGGGGTTCTGCTCCGGGCGATCCATATAGCGCTCGCCATACATCACCTCGTAGTATTTCCAGTCGATGACGGGACCTCCAGCCACACCGACCTTGAAGACCTCGGGATAGGTGCACATGAGGTTCGTAGTCATGAAACCGCCGTAGCTCCAGCCATGAACACCCAGTCGATTGGCGTCCACATAGGGCAAGCTCTTGAGGAACTCGACGCCACAGAGCTGGTCCTTCATCTCTTCCTCGCCAAGATGACGGAAGGTGGACTGCTCAAAGCGCAGACCACGATACTGGGAGCCACGGTTGTCGAGTACAAAGATGACATAACCCAACTGAGCCATGTAGATTTCCCAACCGCGGAACCAATAGCCGCGGGAGGCCTGAACATTATGGGCGTGGGGACCGCCATAGACATAGACAACGGTGGGATATTTCTTTGTGGAATCGAAGTTCACGGGTTTGATGAGGCGGTAGTAAAGGTCCGTAGTGCCATCGGCAGCCTTGATGGAACCGCTGCTGATTTCGGGAACATTGTATTCGGCCCAAGGATCGGAAGCGGTGAGGAGGTTTACACTCTTGCCACTCTTGAGGGTGGTGAGGCAGACGGAGCGGGGAACAGTGGGCGAGGAATAGGTGTCAATGAGCTGGGCACCCGTGGCAGAGAGGGTGGCGGAATGCACTCCGTCGTCTGCAGAGAGTTGTTTCATCTTGCCTTTGCCCGAGAGCGGAGCCTGGTGGATGGTGGCCCGCAGGGGATGCGTTACATTGCCCACGAAGACTACGCTTTTCTCCTTATTATTAAAGCCAAGGAAATCACGCACCTCGAAATCGCCAGGAGTGAGCAGACGAACGGCGACATGGTCACAGAAGGTGCCGCCACCTTCGGCTTGGTGCCATTCGGGGTAGGAGTTCTTGGCGAGGTCTATAAGATAAAGGTGGTTCCAGTTGTCGCGACGTGTCTGCATAACGGCTTTCGTGGCATCCCAAGGCAGGAAAGAAAGGGTGTGGAGCGGTTCCACGTACTTGGGATGGCGTTCCTCGAGAACAGGAGAAGCATCTTTCTGACCCGAAAGAGCATCGTAGCCAAAGAGTTGCATGAAGTCCTGATCGCGGTTGAGCTCGAAGACGTATAGCTTGCGGCTGTCGGGAGCCCAGGAGAGGTTGGTCATATAGTCTGTCTGGGGCTTCGGATTGTTGAGCCAGAGACTCTTCTGAGTAGAGACATCGAAGATTCCTACGCATACATCCTCACTCTCCTCGCCTGCCATGGGATATTTGTCGAAGGTGGTTTGGGAGATGCGTTGAGTGATATCTACCTGGGGATAACTGGGTATGCGGCTCTGGTCTTTCTTGTAGTAGGCCAGTCGCTGTCCATCGGGGCTCCAGAACAGTCCACTGGAGATACCAAACTCATCGCGGCTGACGCTGTGACCATAGACGACATCATCGTTGCCATCCATGGTAACTTGTATTCGCTGGCCATCGGAGGTTTGCACCCATACATTGCTGCCGATGCAGTAGGCGAGGTTCCTACTGACAGGATTCCAAGTGAGCTCGCTGGCTCCTTCGGCGAGGCTGCCTCGCCAGACGACAGTTTTCTTCTGGAAGTCTATCAGGACGAGTTCCCGAGCTGTTTGCAGCTTCACCACAGACTGGTCTGCATAGGGAAAGGACAGGGAGGTGCAGCTACGCACCAGTTTCTCGCCAAGGATATCGTTGAGGTCCTGGGCGGTGAAGAGGACTTCGTCGCTACTGCCGTCGGAGGCTATTCGGGAGACCTGGTCCACCGTGAGCTCCAACGGGACATCGCCCCACCACGTGGAGTACATATATTCGGGTTGTAGATTCCAAAACGTGCTGCCGCCACTCAGCAAATCGTTCAGCGTGAAACTCTTCTTAACGTTTTGTGCCATCATCGTTGCTGCCACCAGGAACATGGTCGCAATACATGTCAATTTTCTCATAGAGGGAACTTTTCATTTTTTATTTCGGTGCAAACTATTTCCATTTTCAATAGTTACGGCGCAAAGTTATCTATTTTTATTGGAATAGTGATGCTTGAGGACTTAAAAATTGACTAAACGGCCCCAAAACAAAGGCAAAGAGGGCTTTTCGCCGAGGAAGAAACAATCTATATGAGATTCTTTTTGTACTTTTGCATCCGATAAACACAACTTTTTTGCATCCAGCAATCACAGAAAATGATGGAAGGAACAGACTGTTCGATAGTATATGGACGTGGCATTGAAGTTCCACAGGACGTGAAGCAGGTTTTACTACACGCTTGCTGTGCTCCTTGCAGCAGCGCTATCGTTGAATGGTTGCTTGCCAAGAAGGTGCAACCTACCATCTTCTATTTCAACCCGAATATTTTCCCTCGAGAAGAATATGAGATACGCAAAGCCGAAAGCAAACGTCATGCTGAAAGCCTGGGCATCAACTGGATAGACGAGGACTGGAACCACCAGGGATGGCTCGAGTGGGTGGAAGGATTAGAAGAGGAACCCGAACGCGGAGCCCGCTGTCTGCGATGCTTTGAGCTACGTCTGTTGGCCACCGCCCGCAAAGCTGTGGACCTGGGAATCAACGTTTTCGCCACCACCCTGGCTTCGTCACGCTGGAAACGGCTCGACCAAATAGAGCTGGCCGGGAAGAAGGCTGAAGAAGCGGTGACGGGAGCACGATTCTGGGCACAAAACTGGAGGAAAGGAGGACTGCAAGAGCGTCGTAATCAATTACTTAAGGAGTATGACTTCTACAATCAGCTATACTGCGGATGTGAGTTCTCTATCCGACAATAAGTGTGCTACAAGAATGTGCTACAAGAAGCGTGACACCACAAGTCATGGAAAGAATACAACGCAAGAGATACGACGTACAAGCCGATCAAGTTGAAATTCTTTTCGCGAGGATAAATAGGTATGTATTGAGAATATTGTAGGTATGTGCTGAGAGTATTGTTGGTATGTGCTGAGAGTATTGTTGGTATGTATTGGGAATATTGTAGGTACGTACTGGAAGTATTCCTGACTTCGTCAATCATTTTTAACTAAAAATGTAACTCGCTTATACAGAATTATTTGTAACTTTGCGCCGCCCATTTTAGGGAGACGCAAAAGGTTTTTTAACGAAAATTCATTCCTATGCATGTAAGATTGAAGAAGAACAGATCGGGTAGTATAAGCGTTGTTATTGTAGACAAGTCTTCTGGTCGTTA